>CAXSDY010000183.1:0-4359 GCA_964235835.1 uncultured Sphingomonadaceae bacterium
CTTCAAGCCCGCCGAAGCCAGCGCCGCCGTCACCGCGGCCAACGATGAACTCGGCCCCGGCGCCACCCTCGACGCGCTCGTCCGGCTAGCGCTGAGGAAGGCGGCACACTAGACTAGGGCCTTGAGGAGATGCGTGATGCACATGACCGCAGTGCTTACCCCTGCTGAGATCGGCGGTTATGTCGCGTGCAACCCCGAAACCGGCACCGCGAGTCAGGGCGATACGGTCGAGCAAGCAGTGGCGAATCTCCGGGAAGCCGTCGAACTGTATCTGGAAGATTTCCCGGTGAAGATCGAGGGCGCGGCGATTATCACGCACTTCGACGTGCCGGTGCATGCCTAGGCGCGCCCCATTGTTTCCGGGAAGCGACTGATCAAGGCACTCGAGAAACTCGGATTCAGCCAAATACGACAGCGAGGCAGCCATCTGACGCTGCGAAAGGGTCCCGCAGGGTGTGTTGTTCCGATGCACGAGGAGATCGCGATGGGCACCCTCGCCGCCATTCTCAAGCAGGCGCACGTCACGAACGAGCAGCTGCGAGAAGCGCTCGGGTGATCGGAAGTTGAGCCCCGCCACCCTCACCACCCCGGAGCGCCAGCCCGAGGACGTCGACGCCGCGCTTCGGCCCAAGTCGCTCGACGAATTCGTCGGGCAGCAGGCGGCGCGCGAGAATCTGCGCATCTTCGTCAACGCCGCGCGCGCCCGCGGCGAGGCGCTCGACCATGTCCTGTTCTTCGGGCCACCGGGGCTCGGCAAGACCACGCTCGCCGGCATCCTCGCGCGCGAGATGGGCGTCGGCTTCCGCGCGACCTCGGGGCCGGTGATCGCCAAGTCGGGCGACCTCGCCGCGTTGCTGACCAATCTCGAGGACGGCGACGTGCTGTTCATCGACGAGATCCACCGCCTCGCCCCGGCGGTCGAGGAAGTCCTCTATCCGGCGATGGAAGACCGCGCGCTCGACCTGATGATCGGCGAGGGGCCGTCCGCGCGCTCGGTCCGCATCGACCTGCCGCGCTTCACTTTGGTTGGAGCGACCACCCGCCAGGGCCTGCTCACCACCCCGCTGCGCGACCGCTTCGGCATCCCCATCCGCCTCAACTTCTACACGGTCGCGGAGCTCGAGCAGGTCGTCCGCCGCGCCGCGCGCCTACTCGCCGCCGATCTGACCGAGGACGGCGCGCACGAGATCGCCCGCCGCTCGCGCGGTACGCCGCGGATCGCCGGGCGACTGCTCCGCCGGGTGCGCGACTTCGCTCACGCGGCGGGCGCCGCGAGCATCGATGCGCCGGCCGCCGATCGCGCGCTGTCGCGGCTGGAGATCGACGCACTCGGCCTCGACGCCATGGACCGCCGCTACCTGACGATGATCGCCGACCTTTACGACGGCGGCCCGGTCGGCGTCGAAACGCTCGCCGCCGGGCTCAGCGAGCCGCGGGACACGATCGAGGACGTGATCGAGCCCTACCTCATCCAGCTCGGCCTGATCGCCCGCACCGCGCGGGGCCGCTGCCTCAACGGTCGCGGCTGGAGTCACCTCGGCCTCAACCCGCCGCCGGGCGCGCAGAGCGGCCTGTTCGACGTTGGAGAAGCGTGATGCTCCCTTTCCCTTGTCCCCGCCTCAAGCCAGGACCCGCGTCCCTGCTCACGATTC
The DNA here is from genome assembly GCA_964235835.1 of uncultured Sphingomonadaceae bacterium. Taxonomy (GTDB): domain Bacteria; phylum Pseudomonadota; class Alphaproteobacteria; order Sphingomonadales; family Sphingomonadaceae; genus Sphingomicrobium. The sequence goes on from CAXSDY010000183.1 coordinate 1,653, forward strand.
TGCTCGCCCTAGTGCTGATGGTGACCCCGGCTCCGACGTCGGCGCAGCCGGTCCCGTCCCCGACCCCCGACTACACGCGCGACTCCGCCTGGCTCTGCCTGCCCGGCCGCCGCGACATCTGCGCCGTGCCCCTCGCCACCACCGAACTGCCGGGCTCGGGCTATGGCGCCCGCATCGTCGCCGCGCCGGCTCCGAACCCGCCGGTCGACTGCTTCTACGTCTACCCCACCGTCAGCCGCGATGCCGGGCTCAACAGCGACCTCGCCCCGTCCGACAACGAAGAGGGCTATGCCGCGCAGAACCAGATTGCGCGCTTCGGCTCCGTCTGCCGGGTGTTCGCGCCGCTCTATCGCCAGATGACCACCGGCGCGATCGCCGTCGCGGCCACAGGCGGAGACGTCACCGCAGCCGGCGTGCTCGCCTATGCCGATGTCGCCAGCGCCTTCCGCTCCTATCTCGCCAATCGCAACAAGGGGCGCCCGTTCGTCCTCATCGGCCATAGCCAGGGGTCGCTGATGCTCGGTCACCTGATCGCGCGCGAGATCGAGGGCAGGCCGGTTGCCCGGCGAATGCTGCTGGCGATCATCCCCGGCTACAACGTGCTCGTGCCCCGCGGCCGGTTGGTCGGCGGCACGTTCAAGTCGACGCCACTGTGCAGCCGCGCGGGACAGACCGGCTGCGTGCTCGCCTGGTCGAGTTTTCGCATCGCCAACCCGCCGCCCGAAGGCGCGCTGTTCGGGCTTACGTCCCAGCCCGGCATGACGGTCGCCTGCACCAATCCGGCAGCGCCGGGCTCGACCGCCTGGACCGACCTCGACAGCTACTGGAACGGGCGGTCCGCGCTGTCGGTGCCGGGCGGCCCGGTGCAGTGGTCGAGCGAGGGGCCGCCGCCGACCACCTTCCTCCATACCGGCGACCTGGTCTCCGGCCGCTGCATCAACGAGGGTCCGCGCGGCTATCTGTCGATCCGCACCAACCCGCCTGGCCCGGGCGGCCGGCGCACCGCGCGCATTGGCGGCGAGATCGGCCTGCTCGGCTTCTTCCTGCCCGGCTGGGGCATGCACCTCAACGACATCGCCGAAGCACAGGGCGACCTCATCCGCCGTGTCGCGGAGGTCAGCCCTCCTCCAGCCAGAACAGCGCTTCCACCGTCACGTTGAGCGTCCGCGCCATCTTCAGCGCCAGCATCGTCGAGGGAACGAACACGCCGTTCTCGACCGTGTTGACGGTCTTGCGGGTCACGCCGATCCGTTCGCCAAGCTCGCCCTGGGTCAGGCCGAGTTCGGCCCGACGCTGCTTGATGGCGTTGCGCAGGACTTCACTCATCGGCCAGCGCGCGGCGCTCCAGCAGGCCGAAGCTGAGCAGCGCCGCGGACAGGCCGATGGTCACGACGATGTGGATCGCATCGCGCGCCTCGACCCGCGTGACCATGCTCAGCAGGTACAGGAAGATGCAGCCGAGCATCGATGCGAGGAATGCCACCCGGAAGGATTCCGCCCGGTTGGCCCGCGTGCCCTCGTCGTTGATCAGGTCGCGCACGGCGCGCGGTTGCAGCCACGACCCGCCGGTCCACAAACCCAGCAGGATCACCAGCGTCAGCACGATCCACGCGCCGATCCGAACCTGATCGACCGTCCGCCCGGCCGACGTCGCGCCGACAAAGAAGGTGCCCTGCTGCGAGATGAGCAAGACCGCCAGGATCGGGAACAGTCGCGCCCGTTTCCGCGTCAGCCGCTCGGCCTGCTCGGTGTCACTCAACTTCACCATTGTCGCCCTCCTGTAACCTACAGGTGACAAGTAACGCGAAGGTTACATGCCGGTCAAGCACCACATCGTCGCGCCGGGCTTGCCTGCCGGAGTCCCGCAGGGTTAAGGCCGCGCGGATGGCAGGCTCCCCGCTCGACCAGCCCTATCGCGGCGGCTTCGCGGGCTCTGAGCACCGCTTCGCCCTGACGGTCTATTTCGAAGACACCGACACCGCCGGGATCGTCTATCACGCGAACTATTTGAAGTTCATGGAGCGCGCCCGGTCGGACATGCTGCGCGCCGCCGGCATCGACCAGCGCAGCGCACTCGACGCCGGGACCGGGGTCTATGCGGTCGCCGAGGCCGCCATCCGCTACCTTCGCCCGGCCAGGCTAGGCGACGACCTCGTCATCCTGTCGACGCTCGACACGATCCGCGCCGCCAGCGTCGTGATTCATCAGCGAGTCATCCGCGGTGCCGAACAACTGACCGACGCGCGGGTCGTGGCCGCCTTCCTCACCCCCGACGGCCGGCCGACCCGGCAGCCGCGCGGGTGGGTGGAACGCTTTCACCAGATCAACCAGGCCGGAGCATGATGCCGCCACTGACCGCCAGCACCGACCTGATGTCGCCGCTCACCCTGTTTCTTCACGCCGACGTCGTCGTAAAGGTCGTCATGCTCGGGCTGCTCGCCGCCAGCGTGTGGACCTGGGCGATCATCTTCACCCACGCAGCGCGCCTGCGCCGGATCAACCGCGCGAGCACCGCCTATGAAGCGGACTTCTGGCGGGCCAAGGACATCGATGCGTTTCATACGCTCCGCGGTTCCGAGAACGTACCGAGCGCTGCGATTCTCACGGCGGGCCTCGACGAGTGGAACCGGTCGACCAGCATCGGCAGTACCGACCGTGCCGGCACCCGCGAGCGGCTGGCGACGGCGATGAACGCCAGCATCGCCGC
>CAXSDY010000184.1:0-4350 GCA_964235835.1 uncultured Sphingomonadaceae bacterium
TCGCGATCCAGCTGAAGATCTTGACCCCGGTCGGGACCGCGATGATCATCGTCGCCGCCGTGAAGTACATCTTGGTGTTCACGTCGAGGCCGGTGGTGAACATGTGGTGGGCCCACACGACAAACCCCACGACGCCGATCGCGACCATCGCATAGGCCATGCCGAGATAGCCGAACACCGGCTTGCGGCTGAACGTCGCGATGACCTGGCTGATCATGCCGAAGCCCGGCAGGATGAGGATGTACACCTCCGGGTGACCGAAGAACCAGAACAGATGCTGGTAGAGGATCGGGTTCCCGCCGCCGCCCGCGTCGAAGAACGCCGTGCCGAAGTTACGATCGGTCAGCAGCATGGTGATCGCGCCCGCGAGGACCGGCAACGACAGCAGCAGCAGGAAGGCGGTGACCAGCACCGACCAGACGAACAGCGGCATCTTGTGCAGGGTCATGCCCGGCGCGCGCATGTTGAAGATCGTCGTGATGAAGTTGATGGCGCCGAGGATCGAACTGGCGCCGGCGAGGTGGAGCGAGAAGATCGCCATGTCCACGGCAGGCCCCTGTGAGCCCGAGGTGGAGAGCGGTGCATAGAGCGTCCAGCCGGTGCCGGCGCCGAGTCCGGTCCCTCCAGACACGAAACTGGAGCCGAGCAGCAGCATGAACGCCGGGACGAGCAGCCAGAAGCTGATGTTGTTCATCCGCGGAAAGGCCATGTCCGGCGCGCCGATCATCAGCGGCACGAACCAGTTGCCGAAGCCGCCGATCATCGCCGGCATGACGGTGAAGAACACCATGATCAGGCCGTGGGCGGTGATCAACACGTTCCAGTGATGCAGCCACTCGTCGTAGTTCGTTCCGCCGGCGCCAAGTGGCCAGGCGTGATTGATGACCTGGATGCCCGGATGCATCAGCTCGGCGCGCATGATGCCCGAGATCGCGCCGCCGATCGTGCCGGCCACGATCGCGAAGATCAGGTAGAGCGTGCCGATGTCCTTGTGATTGGTCGACATGAACCAGCGCGCGAAGAACGCCGGCTTGTGATCCGCGTCGTGATGGTGCGCGTGATCGTCGTGACTGACGAGCGGCGACACGTGGACATCAATGGGAGGGGCGGAGCTGCTCATGGGTCGATACGCCTAGCGATTGTTGTCGGGCACGCCCTGCGCGGGCGCGGTAGTGGGCTTGGCCGCGGGGGCGGGGCCGGCCGAAGGGGCGGCCGGCGCCTGCGGTTGCGGCGCGGCAGCGGCGGGCACGGCCGGCGTGCTCAACGGCGAAGCGGCGGTGTTGTCGGGTTTCGCCGAAGGGCGCGCTCCGGGCATCGTGCCCCCCTTCGTCGCGACCCAGCGCGCGAAATCAGCATCGGACACGACCTCGACCGCAATCGGCATGTAGGCATGGCGCGCACCGCACAGTTCGGAGCACTGGCCGTAATAGACGCCAGGCCGGTCGACCTTGACCCACGTCTCGTTGAGGCGGCCCGGGACCGCGTCCATCTTGGTCCAGAAGGCCGGCACCGCGAAGCTGTGGATGACGTCGGCCCCCGTGACGATGAACTTCACCACTCTATGAACGGGGATGACCAGCCGCTCGTCCACGGCAAGCAGCGGAGGACCATCTGCGTCGGTGCGGAAGCGTTCCCCGGGCTTCACGTCCCTCGCCTCCTTGAGCATGTTCGAGACGATCTCGAACCCGCCGTTGTCGGGATAGGCGTAGGTCCAGTACCATTGGTTGCCGACCACCTTGATCGTCAGGTCGGCCTTGGGGGGCGAATATTGGTGCCGCAGCAGGCGGATCGACGGGATCGCGATGGCGACGAGCACCAGCACCGGAACGATCGTCCAGGCGACTTCGAGCAGCGTGTTGTGCGAGTTGCGCGAGGGCGTCGGGTTGGCCCCGCGGCGGAACTTGAAGATTGAGTAGGCGAGCAGCGCCAGCACGAACAGGCTGATCGCGACGCACAGCAGGATCAGCCAGTGGTTATGGAAGTTCGCGGCTTCCACCCCGATTGGGGTGACCTGGTCCTGCAGGCCCATGCGACCGTCGGGCATGCCGATGCCGGGCGTCGGTGCGACTTGCGCGATGCCGGCAGGAGTGGCCGGCTTCCCGGACGTGGTGCCGACGATCGGCGCCGGCGAGGCGCCGGGCGCCTGCGCGGCGGACGGGCCCTGCACACTCGAAGTTGTGTGCAGCGGCGACGGGGGTGCGGTGGTCGACGATCCAGCCGCGGACGACTGAGCCAGCGCCGGCGCTGCTGTCGGAGACAGGGCTGCCGCAGCCAGCGCGATCGCAATCCCAGATATTCTCATCGTCACTCCGGCTGGCAGGGCTCGCGCGAAGGACGGCGGGCCTCGTGAAATCGGCGGGCTTGTAGGCGGCGCCTTAGACCCGCTCAAGCGCATGATCCAGCCACTTTGTGCACGGCCAGCGGAGCGGTTGATGAGGCCGGCGGAGGCGCTTAAGGGGCTGGAGAGCCCTGGCGAACGAGGCAGTGTGACCGAAGACCAAGTCCTGGCCGAATTCCGCGACGCCGGCGCCCTGCTCGACGGGCACTTCATCCTCTCTTCCGGCCTGCACAGCGCGCGCTATCTCCAGTGCGCCCGCGTGCTGATGGACCCGGCGCGGGCCGAGCGGCTGGCGCGGGCGCTGGCGGCCAAGCTGCCGGCCGAGATCCGCACGGCGGTGGACGCGGTGGTCTCGCCGGCGATGGGCGGGGTGATCATCGGCCACGAAATGGGCCGCGCGCTCGGCCGGCCGGCGATGTTCGTAGAGCGGCCGGAGGGGGTCTTCGGGTTGCGCCGCGGCTTCGCGCTCGATCCCGGCGCGCGGGTGCTGATGGTCGAGGACGTGGTGACGACCGGCCTGTCATCGCGGGAGGCGATCGCGGCGATCGAGGCGGCGGGCGGGCGCGTCGTCGGCGCGGCGAGCCTAGTCGACCGGTCGCCGGGCGAGGTCGACCTCGGGGTGCCCTACACCAGCCTGGTCCGCATCGACGTGCCGACTTTTGCCGCCGACGACCTCCCGCCGGCGCTCGCCGCCCTGCCGGCGATCAAGCCGGGCAGCCGCGCGGCTGCGGATACTGCGAGCGCGTGAGCCGGCTTCGCCTGGGGGTCAACATCGACCATGTCGCGACGATCCGCAACGCGCGCGGCGGGGAGCATCCGGACCCGGTGCGCGCGGCGCGAGCGGCGGCGGCGGCAGGCGCGGACGGGATCACCGCGCACCTGCGCGAGGACCGGCGGCACATCCGCGACGAGGACATTGCTCGGCTGATGGGCGAGGTGGCGCTGCCGCTCAATCTGGAGATGGCGGCGACGGCGGAAATGCTGGCCATCGCGCTCGCGCACCGGCCGCATGCCGCGTGCATCGTGCCGGAAAAGCGCGAGGAGCGGACGACCGAGGGCGGGCTGGATGCCGCGGGGCAGTTCGATGTGTTAATGCCGATGGTCGCCGCGCTCGGCCAAGCGGGCATCCGCGTATCGCTGTTCATCGAGCCCGACGAGCGGCAGATCGACGCCGCGATCCGGCTCGGCGCGCCCGTCGTCGAGTTCCACACGGGCAGCTACGCCCATGCCGCCGAGCCGAGCGGCGAGCTGCGCCGTTTGCAGGAGGCCGCCGCGCTCGCCGCGAAGAACAGCGTCGAGCCGCATGCGGGGCACGGGCTGACGTTCGACAATGTCGTCCCGGTCGCGGCGATCCCGCAGCTGGCGGAGCTAAACATCGGGCATTTCCTGGTGGGCGAGGCGATCTTCACCGGGCTGGAGGCGAGCGTGGCGCGGATGCGAACGCTGATGGACGCGGCGCGGTGAGGGGCCGGCGCCGTTCCTCTCCGCGATTTCGCGGGGAGGGGGACCAGCAAAGCTGGCGGAGGGGTTCTTCATCGCCGCTCCAAGAGCCCCTCCACCATGCTCCGCATGGTCCCCCTCCCCGGCAAATGCCGGGGCGGAAAGCGTCGCGATGATCGTCGGGATCGGCTCCGACCTGTGCAACATCGAGCGGATCGAGGCGTCGCTGAACCGCTTCGGGGACCGCTTCCTCCACCGCGTCTTCACCGACGTCGAGCAGGCCAAGGCGGCGTCCCGCCCGCTCACCCGCCCGGGAACGCTGGCCAAGCGCTTCGCCGCCAAGGAGGCGTTCGCGAAGGCGGTCGGCACCGGGTTCAAGCGCGGCGTGTTCATGAAGGACATCGGCGTGGTCAATTCCCGATCCGGGGCACCGACCCTGGCGCTCAGCGGCGGCGCCAGGGCGCGACTTGACGCGATGGCGCCGCCGGGCCACGCCGTGGATGTGCATTTGACGATGACCGACGACCACCCGTGGGCGCAGGCGTTCGTCATCCTTTTCGCGCGCAGAGTGG
>CAXSDY010000185.1:0-4345 GCA_964235835.1 uncultured Sphingomonadaceae bacterium
CACGGCCCGTGCGCCCGCCCTATGGCGGTCACCAGCGCATCCAGATCCTCGGCCTGCTGGAGGCGCGGCTTCAGCAAGCCGACCTGATGATCCTCGGCGGCATGAACGAGGGCGTGTGGCCGGGCGAGCCGCGGCCCGACCCATGGCTCGCCCCGCGCATCCGCGCCAACCTCGGCCTGCCCACACTCGAGTTCGTCACCGGGCTCGCGGCGCACGATTTCGCCAGCGCGCTCGGGGCGCCGCGCGTGCTGCTCACCCGCGCGCGGCGTGACGGCCGCTCGCCGACCGTTGCCTCGCGTCTGTGGCTGCGCCTGCAGGCGATGACCGGCGGCCTTGCCCGCGACCTCCGGCTCGAACGGCTCGCGGCAGCGATCGACCGCCCCGATGGACCGCCGCGGCCCGTGTCGCGCCCGGCACCGTCGCCCCCGACCGCGCACCGCCCGAGGAAGATCGCGGTGACCGACCTCGACCGGCTGCAGGCCGACCCGTTCGCCTTCTACGCCAAGACCATGCTGCGGCTGCGCAGCCTCGAGCCGCTCGACGCCGATCACAGTGCGAAGTGGAAGGGCACGGCGGTTCACGAGATCCTCGAGCAATGGCTCAAGGAGGACGATTGCGACCCCGCGACCCTGCTCGGCCGGGCCGAGGCGCTGATTGCGGGCGAAGCGATCCACCCCATGCTGCGCGCGCTGTGGCAGCCGCGACTGATCGACGCGATCCGCTGGGTCGCGGACCAGGAGCGGACCAACCGCGCGGCCGGACGCCTGCCGAAGAAGGCGGAGATCTGGGGCGAAACCGACATCGCCGGCGTGCGGCTGGGCGGCAAGGCGGACCGGATCGACGTGCTGGCGGATCGCACGCTCGCGATCGTCGATTACAAGACCGGCAAGGCGCCGTCGCGCAAGGCGGTCGCGGAAGGCTTCGCCCTGCAACTCGGCCTGCTCGGCCTGATCGCGCGGGCAGGGGGCTTCCGCGATGTCGTCGGCGAACCCAGCGCCCACGAATACTGGTCCCTCGCCAAGAACAACGACAAGTTCGGCAAGTGCACGGCGCCCGACGACAAGATGGGCGCCGCGGACTTCCTCGAGCGGGCCGAACGCCAGTTCACCGTCGCCGCCGCCAAGTGGCTGAACGGCACCGCGCCGTTCACCGCCAAGCTCAACCCGGCCTACGCGCCCTACGGCGATTACGACCAGCTGATGCGCCTGGAGGAATGGTATGGGCGGGAGTAGGCGGGGGTCGACGCCTTGGGGTAAGCGGGATCGCGGCTGGTCACCTCGGTATCCGGTCTCCACGCCAAGGTTCCGTCCGTGACCCTCGGCTTCTGGGTCATGAACGCAGCTCACTCCTGCTGTTCGCCAGTGTCGCCGGCTGCCGTGCGGCGTAGCACCGAACGCTCGGCAACGTCTCGGTGGATGGCGTAGCCGAGCCTCGCGCAGAGGCGTCCTATTGGCTGACGATCACCTTCTCGCAGACGCTCGGCCTCGCAGACGCTCGGCACAGCGCTGGGCGACTGGGCGGCGACAGCGGCCCGGGCTATGCCGCCGGGGCGCTGATCTTCGGCGCACTGCTCGGCGTGCTCGTCGTCCTCACCACCACGACGAGCATCAGCCGAGTGGCGCTGTTCTGGGCCTTCATCCTCACGCGCCCACTCGCCGCCACGGTGGGCGATTTCCTTGACAAGCCGATTGCCAAGGGCCGGCTGGAGTTCAGCCGACCGCTCGCTCGGCCGTGCTGGCCGTGATCATCCTCGTGCTGCTCGTGCTGCTCCCCCAGGGAGCGGGGCGGCATTCGCGCAGCCCGGACGTCTGAGCAAGGCGCCTAGTCCGTCGCGGGCGGTGTACCCTTGGCTTTCTTCGGCTTCGGTTTGCGCGATTTCGATGCGTAGAGCAGGGCCGCCGCGATCGCGGCCGAGCCGATGCCGGCGGCGAACCCGGCCTTGACCAGGGCGGACTTGCGCTCATCGTCCTTCTTGTCGTCGTCGCTCATCGTCGCCTCGTCTGGTCTCGTTACACGCCGAGCCTAGGGGTTCGCAGGGCCGAGGGGAAGTTGCTATGCACCTCGCTTCATGGCCCGGCGCTTCAAGCCCTTGCACCGCCTCGAAGGCGACCAGGCGCGGGCGGCCGATCCGTCGGCCCATGCCGCGCTGTCCGCCTCGGCGGGGACGGGCAAGACCCACGTCCTCACCGCGCGCGTCTTCCGCCTGCTGCTTCAGGGCGTGCATCCGTCGGCGATCCTGTGCCTGACCTTCACCAAGTCGGGCGCGGCGGAGATGGCGAACCGGGTCGGCGAGCGGCTCGCCAGCTGGGTCCGGCTGCCGGACAATCTGCTGCGCCACGAACTGTTCGCGCTCGGCGAACCGAACGGCCCGGACGCATTGCAGCGTGCGCGCCGCCTGTTCGCGCGGGTGCTCGAGGCGCCGGGCGGCCTGCGCATCCAGACCATCCACGCCTTCGCCCAGACCCTGCTCGCGTCGTTCCCGGCGGAGGCGGGGATCACACCCGGGTTCCAGCCGATCGAGGGTCGCGCCGAACAGGAACTTGCGCGGCGGACGCTGGCCGATCTGCTGGCGACGGCCGAGGCACAGGGGCACGCCGCGCTCTCGTCGGACGTCGCGACGCTCAGCATGCGGCTCGGCGAGGAGGAGGCGGTCGGCTATTTGATGCGCTGCGCCCATGCCGCGGATGCGATCGCCGCCGTCGGCTACGCGCGCTCGGTCGAGGGGGCGTTGCGCAGCGCCGTTGGCCTGCCCAGTGGGGACATCGAGGCGCGGATCGTCGAGGATTGCAGCGACGCGAGGATCGACCGCTCCCTAATTGAACGCCTTGCGACCGCCAACCGCGCGTGGGGCACAGCGACAGGCACGAAAATCGCGGAACGTCTGGCGGCGTGGCTCGCAAGCGATCCGAAGAAGCGGGTACAAACCCTTGAAGAGTTAAACAAAGCCATCATCACCAAGGATGGCATTCCGTGCAAGATGTCGCCCAGGCAGCTTGCCGCCGAGCCCGACTATGCGGCGCTGGCGCTGCGCTTCGGCGAGTGGCACGCGGGCCTGTTGGCGCTGCGCAGCGCCGCCGCGCTGGTCGCGATCCAGGCCGCGGGGCTGCGCGCCGGGTCCGCCTTCGCGCAGGCCTACACCGCGGCCAAGCGCGCGGCGGGGGTCGCCGACTTCGACGACCTCATCGCGTGGACCCGGCGCCTGTTCGACACGCCGGGCATGGGCGATTGGGTGCGCTACAAGCTCGACCGGCGAACCGACCATGTGCTGGTCGATGAAGCGCAGGACACCAATGCCCAGCAGTGGGCGATCGTCGAGGCGCTCGTCGGCGAGTTCTTCTCGGGCGGCAGCGAGGCGGAGCGGCGCTGGCGGACCTTGTTCATGGTCGGCGACTTCAAGCAGGCGATCTTCGGATTCCAGGGCACCGACCCGGGCGAATTCAATGCGATGCGCGCCAGTGTTCGCGAACGTGCGGAATTGCTGATCGACGCCGAGGACCAGGTCGCCAACGACAATGGCCAGCTCGGCGAACGGCTGGCGCGGGACTTCCGCGACCTCTCGATCGACGCCAGTTTCCGCTCCGCACCGGCGATCCTCGAGGCCGTTGACGCGGTGATCCGCGAGGTCGGCTTCGCCGAAATGGGTCTGCCGGGGCGGCCCAACCTGCATCAGGCGGTCAACGCTGCCTGGCCCGGGCAGGTCGAGCATTGGCCGGCGTTCGAGCCCGACGAGCCCGAGGAGGATGACGGCGAGGAAGGCTGGCTAAGCGAGACCGACCGACTGTTCGCGACCCGGCTCGCCGAGGAGGTCCACGGTCTGCTCGAGGAAGCGCCCGTCCTGTCGTCCACCAAGCGGCCGCTGTGCCCCGGCGACATCATGATCCTGGTGCGCAGCCGCAAGGAACTCGCCTCGCTGCTCGTAGCACGGCTGTTCACCGCCGGCGTGCCCGTGGCTGGGATCGACCGGCTGCACCTGCAGAAGCCGCTCGCGGTGCGCGACCTCGTCTCGGCGATGACGTTCGCGGTCCAGCCGCTCGACGACCTCAACCTCGCCGGCCTGCTCGTCTCGCCGCTGATGGGCTGGGATCAGGACCAGCTCTATGCCCTCGCGCAGCCGCGTCCCGAGAAGCAGCCGCTGTGGCATGCGCTGCGCGACGCGGCGGACGATCCGTTTGCCGCGGACACGGTCGCGGCGCTGACCGCACTGCTCAATATGGCCGACTTTGTGACGCCGGCGCGGTTCCTGGAGACGATCCTATCGGGCGCGCTCGACGGCCGTCGCCGCATCCTAGCGCGGCTCGGCGAAGCGGCGCGCGACCCGATCGACGAACTGGTCGCCAGCGCGCTC
>CAXSDY010000186.1:0-4341 GCA_964235835.1 uncultured Sphingomonadaceae bacterium
GTCATCAGGTTGATCGCGCCCGGCTCGATCGTCTGGTGGCTGCCGATCGAATCGCGATGGTCGATCGCGCCGTCGAACAGATAGGTCACGGTCGCCAGGTTGATGTGCGGATGCGGCGGCACGTCCATCCCTTCGCCGGGCGCCAGCCGCGCCGGCCCGAACTGGTCGACGAAGATGAACGGCCCGACCATCGTCCGCCCGCGCGACGGCAACGACCGCCGGACCTTGAACGCGCCGAGGTCGTGGGTGACCGGCGTAATGACGGTTTCGATCGGAGTCTCCATCCGCCGAACCTAGCGTCGTTTTCAGCAGAACTGAACCGGCCCGCACCGTGCTCAGTGACTGAATGTCCGGGGGACATTCAGCTCGGGCACCCGGCCAACCCATAAGATACACTGAGTGGGTTGGTCGGGCGGGGGCGCGGGCCGGCACCGACCCAGCGAAGCTGAAAACAACTCTAACATCACCGCGTCTTTCCCGGAAGGTTCGGAAGGTTCGGGTCCTTGGGAGAGTTGCGGCGGGCGGCGCGGGTGCCGGTCTGGAAGAACGCGTCGCGGCGCGCGGCATCGGCGGTCAGGGCGCGGTCCATGCGGCGAGCGAGGCGGGCGTCCTCCATCGGGCGACAGCGAGCGCTCATAGAGTTCTTCCCCGGGCGCGCCGTCCTGATCGCCGTCGAAGCCGGGCGGCGGTGGCAGACGGGTCCGCCAGCGGCGCCGATCGTCGCGCCAGATGTCCTCACCTCCTTTGCGCTGCGCGCCGGGCGGCTGGACGATCACCGCCGGGACGCCGGACGGCGTTTCGGCGCCGAGGTCGTCGCCGTCGACCAGGGTCGCCAGATGCGCATCCCAGGCGCGCTCGGCCCCGGTGACGACCGGGCTGGAGGCGAACAGGTGGTCATGCTTGCCGAGCAGGCAGACGAGCAGGCGATTGTCGAAGACCCGCTCCTCGCCGACCAGTTCGCCGCGGAAATAATGCTGCTTGATCTGGCCCTCGACGGCGCGTTCGAAGGCGATCGCCCGCAGGCGCCGGGCGCCCATCCTGAGCGCGACGTCGCAGGCGAGGTCGAACGATTGCGCGCCGGCCCGGCGGCGGAGGCGGTTGACGCTCTGTTCGGTCATGCCGACCTGCGCCGCGGCATGGCGGACGATCCCGCTGTCGGCGAGCGCCTCGAGGAAGTCGCGCTGTCGATCGACCGTCCAGCCGTCGCCGCGAAACCGGACTACGACCGGGTCGAAGGCCAGCGGCGCCGGTGACGGGGTGCGGCGAACCGCGGCGATGGCGACGGTGGTCGAGTCGCTGTCCGGAAGAGTGCTCATCGCACAGCTTGAACCAGAAAGGTTCGCTGTAGGAAAGGTTTTTGTCGCGTATTCCCTTGACCCACGTTCGGCCCGCTCCAGGTTTGCCTTCCACCCACGACGGTTTCGTCGTATTTTGTTCTAGCTTCGTCGGTGGTCGATCGCCCACTCGAACAGACAGGTCACGGTCCCCAGGTTGATGTGCAATTACGGTGGCACGTCCATCCCCTCGCCGGGCGCGAGCCGCGCCCGCCCGATCTGGTCGACGAAGATGAACGGCCCAACCATCGTCCGCCCAAGCGAACGCAACGACCGCCGCACCTTGAACGCGCCAAGGTCATTGGTGACTGGCGTGATGATGGTTCCAATCGCCGAAGTCATGGAGTTCTCCCAGATTCATCGGCTGATTTTAACTTGGACTTTCACCTTGACGCGGTTTGCGGAGCACCCGGAACAAAGACGTTCTGAAGGCGATTACCGACTATACAGTGGCCCAAGATGCCAGAAAATGCGCAGCTTACTCCAACAGCATCGTTCTCAATGCGGTAGTAAGTCGGGTAACCGCCGTTCCCATTATAGAACCGGTGCTTTTTTACGAATTCGTATGGTAGAGAATATAGCGCTTCTACGCAATTTATTGGAATGCCGTCACCCCTTCGATAGTGCTTCGGAACACATCTTTTTGGCCACGTAAACTCGTCCGGCACCGCAACTTTCACGTTATCGAAACCGTCTAACGGCATGAAGATTGCGGCAAGTACAAACGCTGGAATTGTCAGAATGACCGCAAGCCAATCTGGGACTCTCAGGTTGAACGTCGGCAAGCGAGATCGGACAGGCATTAGCCGGCTACCGCGCGGAGCCTGCCTGTTCGTCCGCTTAGCCGATGTTGTCCCGTTGGTGCGGTCATGCTTCCCCCGGTGCTCTCGCGCGGATGGACAGTGCATGGACTTGGCTGTGCATCAGATCACCAAGCGCGGCGTAGACCAGGCGCTGCCGGGCGACGCGCGGCTGGCCGGTGAACTCGGCGCTCTCGATCTCCAGGGCGAAGTGCGACTCGCCGCGGCCGTCGTGGCCGGCATGTCCCTGATGCCGCTCGCTTTCGTCGATCAGCGTCAGGACGGTCGGGGACAGCGCCAATTCGAGACGGCGGCGCATTTCGGCCGCGACCGGTCCGGTGGCAGGAGCGTTCATGACGACTATATAGCCGGGTTCGCGAGGTGAGGAAGCACGTGGCGTCGAAGAGCGAGAGACCGCAGAAGTTTCATGGCCGGGTCGAGGGCGCGGCCGACCGCTGCGCCGCGCCCGGCTGCAGCGAGCCGGGCGAGTTCCGTGCGCCGGTCACCCACGGCGACTTCGACGGGCCGGGCACGTGGCGGTACCTGTGCCTCGACCACGTGCGCGCCCACAACGCGCGCTACAATTATTTCGAGGGGATGAGCCCCGACGAGATCGAGGCGGCGCAGTCGCCGACCGCCGCGTGGGAGCGATCGACGCGCGCCTTCGCCCACGTCGGCGGCGATCCCGCGCCGGCCTGGTCGGACTTCGCCGATCCGCTGGATGCGATCTCCGGGCGATTCCGGCGCGGCCGGAGCGACGGGCGTGGGGGGTTCGACTTCGGCCGATCCGAAGGCGGAAGCGGGCCGGATCGCTTCACCCCGGGCGAACGCAAGGCGCTGGGCGTGCTCGGCCTCCAGGACGAGATCGACCGCACGTCGTTGCGCAAACGCTATTCCGAGCTCGTCCGCCGCTATCACCCCGACCGCAACGGCGGCGACCGCAGCCACGAGGCGGCGCTGGGCGCGGTGATCGAGGCTTATACGCTGCTCAAGTCGGCGCGGGCGTTTGCGTGAATGGCCAGCACCCTTGCCGTCAGGGGCCGAACGGGAAGCGCATCGCCACGTCGCAGCGCTGATAGAGACCGCCGTACCGGGCCATGATCGCCGGGTCGTGGGCGAAGCCGATCTTTTCGTAGAGGTGCACCGCCGCGGCGCAGCGGGCGTTGGTCAGCAGGTAGAGCGGATCGGCGCCCATCGCCTTGGCGCGCTCGACCAGCGCGGCGAGCAGCATCGCCCCCGCTCCGGTCCCCCGGGCCGCCTGCCGCACGCCCATCTTGGTCAGTTCGACGGCGCCGCTCCCCGTAGGCATCAGCGCTCCCGTGCCGAGGATATTGCCCTGCGCATCCGCCACGAACAGGATCGTGCCGCCGGGGTCGACGATCATCTCGCGCGGGTGCGCCAGGACATGCGCGTCGTGCGGTTCGATGACGAACATCTGCCCGATCCACTCGGCGTTGATGGCGTGGAACGCCGCCGCCAGCGAGTCGTCGAATTCAAGGATGGTCAGCGTGCTCATCCGCCGGTCGTAGACCGACGTTCCGCAATCGCAAGCCGCTTCCCTTCGGCCCGCAGCGCGCCTATTGCGGCCCCATCCCCGGGGAGCCAGCCTGGCTGAGAGGGACGCGTTGCGGCGTCCGACCCGTCGAACCTGATCCCGTTCACGCGGGCGTAGGGAGGGCGGGCATCCAGCCACCCTCCGATGGAGAGTGAGCATGGCCGACGTCGACCCCAAGATCACGCGCAGCGACTCCTCGCCGAACGATGCGCCGAGCGTCACCAGCGGCCCGATCCGCGGCAGCCGCAAGGTGCATGTCGGTCCGCTCGGCGTCGCGATGCGGCAGGTGATGCTCGAACCCTCGTCGGGCGAGGCCCCGGTTACGCTCTACGACACGTCGGGACCCTATACCGATCCGAACGTCCGCATCGACATCTCCGCGGGGCTGGCCGAGCTTCGGCGCGACTGGATCCGTGGTCGCGGCGATGTCGAGGAAGTGACCCAGCGCGAGGTGCGGCCGGAGGACAATGGCCAGCTCGGCCCGGACCGCAGCGGCGGAGTCGCGCCCTTCCCCAACGTCCGCCGCCGCGTGCTGCGCGCGAAGGCGGGCGCGAACGTGAGCCAGATGCACTACGCGCGGCGCGGGATCATCACGCCGGAGATGGAATATGTCGCGCACCGCGAGAACCTTGGCCGCGACGCCGCGCTGAAC
>CAXSDY010000187.1:0-4298 GCA_964235835.1 uncultured Sphingomonadaceae bacterium
CCCGCGTGATCGTGCTCAACAATCCGCACAATCCGAGCGGGCGCCTGTTCGACGCAGCGGAACTGGAAGCCGTCGCCGGGCTCGCCCGCGCGCATGACCTGATCGTCGTGGCCGACGAGGTGTGGGAGCATATCGTGCTGGACCGGCAATCGTTCACACCGTTCGCCATGCTGCCCGGCATGGCGGCGCGCACGATCAAATGCGGTTCGGCCGGCAAGATCTTCGCCCTGACCGGCTGGAAGGTCGGCTGGATCGTCGCGCCGCCGGCGCTCGCGACGATCGCCGCGCGCGCGCACCAGTTCCTGACCTTCGCGACCGCGCCGAACCTGCAGTCGGCGGTCGCGTTCGGGCTCGCCGAGGGCGACGACTGGCTGGTGCCCGCCCGCGAGCGCTTCGCCCGCGGCCGCGACCGGCTCGCCGCGGGGCTAACCGCTGGCGGCTATGCCGTGCTGCCGAGCGCCTCGACCTATTTCCAGTGCATCGACCTGACCGCCTCGGGCATCGCCTTGGACGACGAGGCGTTCGCCCGGCTTGCCGTCGAGCAGGCCGGCGTCGCGGTCATCCCCCTGTCGCCGTTCTTCGAGACCGACCCGCCGCGCCACCTCGTGCGGCTGTGCTTCGCCAAGCAGGACGCCACGATCGACGCCGGAATCTCAGCGCTCAGGCGGGCGCGCGATCTTGCCCGGGCTTTGCCTCGATAAGCGCCGGCCAGCGCGTCAGCCACTCGCGGTACCAGGCCCCCAGCGCCTCCGGAGCGAGCGCCGCCGACAGCAGATAGCCCTGCGCCACGTCGCACCCCAGCTCGCGCAGGAGGCGAAGCTGTTCCTCGGTCTCGACCCCCTCGCCGGTCGCGCACAGGCCGAGCCCGTGGGCAAGCTCGATCATCGTCCGCACGATCAGCCGGCTGTCGTCGCTGGTGATCATGTCGGTGAGGAAGAAGCGGTCGATCTTGAGCTCGGTGAACGGCAGCTGGCGCAGCTGCATCAGGCTGGAATAGCCGGTGCCGAAGTCGTCGATCGCCAGGCCGATACCCTTGATCCGGAACCGCGTCAGCGTGTCCATCAGCTTGATCAGCGGCTGGGTCGCGCCCTCCGTCAGTTCGAGCACCAGCCGGTCGGTCGGCACGTCGAACGTCTGGCACATCCGCTCGACCAGGTCGGGGAAGTCGAGATGGTGAAGGCTGACCGCCGAGATGTTGAACGCCAGGCAGATGTCGATCCCCTCGGCGTGCCACTGGCGCCATTGCCGCAGCGCGGTGCTCAGGCCCCATTGGGTCAGCTGGTCGATTAGGCCGTGCTTCTCGGCCAGGGGCACGAAGCGCGACGGGGCGACCGCGCCGAGCGCCTCGTCGTCCCAGCGGACCAGTGCCTCGACCCGCTTCAGCGTGCCGTCGACGAGGCTGACCTTCGGTTGATAGGCGAGATGCAGGCGATGGTTGATCAGCGCCCGCTCGAACCCGTCGAGCAGCCCGATGTCCGCCGCCGCGATCACCGCGCGTGCCGCCTGCGCTTCGCCCCGTCCGTCACGGGACGAGCGTCGGCCTGAGCTCGCTGAGCAGCTGCTCGATATCCGCCAGGCGCGCCGGCTTCTCGAGCGGCCCCGCCATGCGCA
The DNA here is from genome assembly GCA_964235835.1 of uncultured Sphingomonadaceae bacterium. Taxonomy (GTDB): domain Bacteria; phylum Pseudomonadota; class Alphaproteobacteria; order Sphingomonadales; family Sphingomonadaceae; genus Sphingomicrobium. Next base: position 1,612 of record CAXSDY010000187.1, read on the forward strand.
GGCCGAGCGCCTCGCCCAGCTTGAACGCGCTTTCGAGCACGCGGCGATCGAACCCGCTGATGATCAGCACCGGCGAGTCGAAACCCTCGGCGGCGAGAAAACGCAGCAGTTCGACCCCGTCCATCCCGGGCATGCCGAGATCGATGGCGATCATCTGTGGGCGATCGGCGGCGAACAGGTCGCGGAACGCCTGGTCGTCCGCGGCGACGACCGGCTCGAATCCGGACAGGCGAGCGGCGTCGGCAAGATAGGCGGCGAGCGCCGGTTCGTCATCGATCAGCAATAGCTTCGGCGCGGCCGAACTCATTCGGTAACTCTCATCGGCTCGAGGGAATCTGCACAGCGTGGAAAAACGTCACCGCCGCCAATGCAACGCCTTCTTAACGCACCTTGGCGTAAATGTCGCTGGTTCGTTGGCTCTGCGAGGTAGAATGTTCGGCGCACTCATCAACCGCAAGCCGAGACGCGCTCCAGGTCAGGACGATCTGGCGTTCGAATCGACCAGTTTCTCGCTGACGACCGCCGTGCCGCGCCCGGCCGAGCGGCGCTCCGACGACCGGATTCCCGCCCTGCTGCGCGTCGCCAAGCTGACCAGCGAGCGCGGCGAGCAGCTGATCCGGGTGCGCAACATGTCGGCCGGCGGGCTGATGGCCGAACATGGCCAACCACTCGAGATCGGCGACGTCGTGTCGCTGGAGATCGGATCGCAGAAGATCCCCTCGCTCGTGGTGTGGAAGCGCGAGGGCACCTGCGGGATCAAGTTCGACCAGACGGTCGACCTCGGCGAACTGCTCGCCGGTCGCAAGCCGCGCCACGGCTTCCGCGCCCGCCCGCCCCGGCTCGAAGTGGGCTGCAAGGCGAGCCTGCGCATCGACAAGACCTATTACACCGTCGACGTCCACGACGTCTCGCTCGGCGGCATGAAGGTGGAGCCGATCGATGAATATTGCCTCGGCAAGAAGGTCGTCATCGTCGTCGAGAGCCTGCGCCCCGTGAAGGGCGAGGTGCGCTGGTTCTCCGACCGCCGCGCCGGCATCGTGTTCGACCAGCCGCTGAGCTTCGAGGAACTGGCCGAATGGGTCGGCAAGCGGCTCGAGATGGCCAGCCTCAAGGCGAGCTTCGCAAAGCATTAGGCGTCCGCTATCCCCTCCACCTGAGGGGGACGAGGGCATGTCCGGTCACCAGGTTCGCGCGGTCGACGCCGACGAGGTCGCCGGCCGCCCGATGAAGCTGTTCGACTTGGTCATGGTCGCCTTCGTCGTCATCCTGCTGCTGTCCAACGTCATCGGCGCGGGCAAGCGGGCGGTGATCGACCTGCCGCTAGTCGGGCCCTGGCCGTTCGGTGCCGGCATCCTGTTCTTCCCCTTGTCCTACGTCCTCGGCGACGTGTTGACCGAGGTCTATGGCTACGCTCGCGCGCGGCGCTGCATCTGGGCGGGGTTCGCGGCGATGCTGTTCATGGTCGCCATGAGCATGATCGTCGTCGCCCTGCCGCCCGACGCCGGCTGGACCGGGCAGGCGGCCTACGAACAGGTGTTCGGCCAGGTCCCGCGCATCGTCTTCGCGTCGATCTGCGCCTTTTGGACCGGCGAATTCGCCAATTCGGTCGTGCTCGCGCGGATGAAGCTGTGGACCCGCGGGCGGATGCTGTGGACCCGCACGATCGGCAGCACCATCGTCGGCGAAGGGCTCGACAGCCTGATCTTCTACCCGCTCGCCTTCTGGGGCGTCGCGGGCTGGCCGGCGGGAACGCTGGCGAAGATCATGGCGACCCAGTTCGTGCTGAAGGTCGCGTGGGAGGTGCTGCTGACGCCGGTCACGTACCTCGTGGTCGGCGCGCTCAAGCGGCACGAGGGGCTCGACCTGTTCGACGCCGGCACGCGCTTCACGCCGTTCGCCTTGCGCACCTAGCCGTCCGTCCTACATCGGTGGGCAAGGAGATGAACCATGGCCGACGAAACCGCGATTCTGGCAGGCGGATGCTTCTGGTGCACGGAGGCGGTGTTCCTCGACCTCATCGGCGTGAAGTCGGTGGAGAGCGGGTACATCGGAGGATCGGTCACGGATCCGACCTACCAGCAGGTGTGCGGCGGCGGGACCGGCCATGCCGAGGCGGTGAGAATCGTGTTCGACCCGTCCCAGCTAGCCTTGGATGACCTGCTCGACGTGTTCTTCGCGACTCACGACCCGACCCAGCTCAACCGCCAGGGCAACGACGTCGGCACCCAGTATCGCTCGGCTATCTTCCCGCAGGACGAGGCGCAGGACCGCGCCGCGCGTGAAGCGATCGCGCGCGCCAACGAACAGCTTGGCGGCCGGGTGGTCACCACCATCGAGCCGCCCGCCACCTGGTATCCGGCCGAGAGCTACCACCAGGACTATTGGGCAACGCAGGGCCAGCGCAATCCCTATTGCGTGGCGACGATCCCGCCCAAACTCGCGAAGCTGCGCAAGAGCTTCCAGGCCCGGCTGAAGAGCGCAGGGGCGGTTGCCTAGCCTAGCTCGAAGTGCGGCGCGTCGTTTCCCGGCCTTGTTGTCATCCCGGACTACCGGGACCTCCTTTTCTTCCAGTCCTACCGAAGTAAGTAGGCGGTCCCGGGTCACGCGCGGGATGACAGGATGCTTGCGGGTCAGCGTCGCGGCGCCGCCGCTCGTGCCAGCCGGTCCCGAATGGCGGCGGCGATGCC
>CAXSDY010000188.1:0-1958 GCA_964235835.1 uncultured Sphingomonadaceae bacterium
CGCCGGCTTAAGCGCCGTCATCGCAACGTAGTTGCCAATGCTCGCACCTAGCGCCTCGCCGTCGACGATCGACTTGCGAAAGTGGTAGCCGATGTAGATGCGCGACAGGGCGTTCTCGTCTGCCGCCTGCGAGAAGCTGGCATAGGTGCGGGTCACGCCCGGATCGCTTGTGCTGGTCGCGGTGAAGGCCACCGTGTCGGTGCCGAACACGGCTTGGAGCACTGCCGCGGCGGCGCCACCTTGCATGGAATGACCGGAGGTGTAATCGCGCGTCGGTGGCGTTGGAAATCCGTACTCCTGCCAGGTGCTCGCGGGATTCGTAAAGTGAATCGCCGTAACCGGACGCCAGAAGTTGAATTCTTCGCCGACATAGGCGTAAACGATGTAGTCATCGGCCAGGGCGAAGTTCAGCAGGCCGTACATCCGGGCCTGATCCCAGCCGTTCAGTCCCTTGGATGCTGCCGCCGTGCGGGCGATGCGGTTCCACATTAGCGGACTGTTCTCCGAGAAAAAATTGGCTAACTGAGTTTGGTCGGCGGTGCGGGTCGAGCCAACCGCAGCGCCCAACGCCGTTACTTCGGCGAGGTCGGCGGCAAACTCGGGGCTCGTCGGCGAATACGGCCCTGGCGGCGCGAACTGGCTCGTCGTTCGCACGACGAAGGGTGTCATGTTCTGCCAGTCGGGCACGGCGATGGATCCGCCGAAGAACGGCGCCCCAGGGCCGTTGAACGGCACGGTGTACTGGTATTGGCCGGCGAGCGTGCCGTTGCCCTTCGGATTCGGCCCGAACGGCGCCATGTGCGGTACGTCATCGGAACGCAGTTGGATATAGAACTTGGCGGCCGCCTGACCGAGGGCGACGCCCGATGTCTTGGCCGGACCATCGGCGACCTTGGCAAGATCGGCGGCCAGCGCGGCATCGAGGAAGGCTTGCTGCGAGCCCGACGGGAAGTCTGAGATCAGCTGCGAGTCGGCCACAAGCACGTCGTGCGCTGCCTGGGCGACCGCCGCATCGGGCGAGGCGTCGGGCTGGCTCGCATCAAAAGCATAAGGCGCGTATCGACGGTCGATGGCGTTCAACACATCGTGGATGACGCCGTTGGCCATTGCCAGGCCGCGCGCCTCGTAATGCGGCGTGATTGGCGCACCAGCGGTGGCCTCGAGCTGCGTCCATGCCTGCACGGCGACCTTGTTCCAGTCGGCATTCACGGTGACTTGAGCTGGTGGTGGCCGCGTGTCGTCACTGCCGCCACCGCCGCATGCAACGAAAGAGAGCGCAACGGCCATCAAGGGAGCGCAGTTGCGGATTGCCCGAACGGAGATAGTCATGATCCCTCCTGAATTGAACGGTCGATCGAAGCGATCGGCGCCTTCGCCGAATGGATAAGGCGGGCCAAGATAGGAAAATGCGTCGCCTCGCACGAGCCCGTTGCGACGAATGCGGCAATTACTGCGATGGATCCGTGCCGGCGTGGACGGACTCGCGACGACATGCTCGCGGCCCCGCCTCGAAACTTCTAAGGCTTGGCAGTCACACACATGTTTGCGCCACCGGACTGCGCATCCCTTCTTCGGGAAACGCGACGGAGGAGGCTTTACTACGCTACGGCACCGCCCGAAACGTTCTCCTCCGGCCCGAGATCCGTACGACTGGCAAAGCCACAGTAACGGGATTGATGCTTTGGTGCGGGCAAGGCCCTGGCCACACCCGCCGTAGGCCGTCAGCAACCGAGCACGGATGTTGACTAAAAACGATGCCGGCGCCGCCCGTCTTGGCGGCTCCAGCCAACGCCGCTGTCGCTGACGCTCACGCGCAGGCCCAAACCGTCGACTTCCGCGACGGCGGCCACGTGGCCGCCGTTTGCGGCCGGAGCCAAACCGTGCTTGATCGCGTTTTCAACCACGAAAGCAAAACCATTCGTGGAAAAGCTTCGCTAAGCGCCGTTTTTGACACATCG
>CAXSDY010000188.1:2058-4268 GCA_964235835.1 uncultured Sphingomonadaceae bacterium
GCTCGATTTCCTCGCTTAGGAGCCAATGGGCGCTGCGGAATGCGTCGATCTGAGGCTTCGCCTATCTGTCAACTGGGAACGGGCACCGCGGCTCGCCTGGGCCGGCGTGAACGCGCAGAGCAGGCGAGCTTCACCGCTCCGCCGCGTTTTTGATCACAGCATGTCGTCGCCCATCATCCGCGCGACGATACGGGTCGCCAGGCCAGGCTCGCAGTGCCGGCCGGCTCGCTCGCGCGAACGACTTCGTGACCATGGCGGTGGGAGATCATCCATTGCAGCGTGCCGGCCTGAACGAGTTGAACGTTGAAGCTGCGCTCGTCTATCTGACGTTCGAGAAACGACTTGATTGAAAGGGAAAGCTCGGCGCTGCGAATGACGATGCCGTATTCGGTATTGCCGGGATCGGAGCGCCGGTCGAGATTCAGCGCCATCGACGACGGCGAGCTTGCCGTGCAGGCGACCGGCCGAGCGCGACTGTCCGATGAACGACTCGACGGCAGGCGGCGTCCGGCCGTCGTCGTCGGGCATGAGCTCACTCAGCGTCGCACCGTCGGCCAGCAGACTTTCGCGGCAGCGCGCATAGCCCAGATGGACGATCGGCTCGTCGGTCGTCGCTAGCGAGTTGGTCAGGATGCGGACAGCGACGTGGCGGCCCAGGTCGTCCTGCAGAACCTGATGCGCCTTGTCGCCCGGAACGAAATAGGGCGAGGAGACGATCACCTCGCGTTCTGCAGCTTCGAGCAGCGCGAGGTGGCCGGCGGCGACAGCGCCGACACCATCGTCGACCTTGCCGGGCCGATCGGCGAGCAGCGAGGCGTCGGCAGCAACCAGACGCAGCCCGGCGGCGAACCAGGTGGGGTCTGTCGTCGCGTCGACGCTAGCGTGGCTGGCCGCGGGCACGGTCGAAAGCGTGCTGCTGCCGGCGCCGGGGATCAGCACCTGCAGCGGATAGCTGTGCGCCGAGTTCCAAAATATGAAGAAGGCACGTTCGAGGTCGGCGACGATCGTGCCGGAGGCGAGCACGTCCATGTCGATGAAGTTCGCCGCCGTTCCGGCCCGGTCGAAGTACTCGTCAGCAATATTGCGGCCGCCCGTGATGGCGAACGCACCATCAGCCACAAGAAGCTTGTTGTGCATGCGGTGGTTGATGCGCGAGAGCTCGTGGATCGACATGGCGACGCGCGAGACGAAGCTTTCGCCTCGCGTCGGCAGTGGATTGAACATGCGCACGTCGACGTTGGCCGAGGCCAGAATGCCGGCATACAGCGCGTCTTCGCCGGTGGCGTAGAGATCGTCGACCAGGATGCGAACCCGAACGCCACGCGCCGCCGCGTCACGCAAGGCGGCCAGGAACTCGTGCCCCGTGCGGTCGTTGGCGATGAGGTAGTACTGCACGTCGAGCGTCTGCTCGGCACCGCGGATCAGGGCCAGGCGCATCCTGAACGCCTCCTCGCCGTGCGGCAAGAAGGCGAAAGCCCGACCGTGCGCCCTGATTGGGCGCCGTCGCGCCAGCCGCCAGCCGCGCCAGGCGAGTATCGGAAAGAACGGCCGGCGCGGTGGACCCGGCTGGGCCACCGGGCTCGGCAGCGATGCGCAGCCGCCAAGCGCCACCGCCACCACGAGCAGAACGGCGCGGGTCCATGAAAACGTCGCCGCGGCCGCCAGGGCCCATATGGCGAGCCAGGCGCGAGCGTGGCCCGGCTGGGCCAGCGCCACCCACAAGCGGAGAAAGTCGGTCATGTCGGCGCTCCTTGAATCGATGGCAGGGCGGACGCTCAGATCACTCCGCCGTACACGGCGACGGCTGCGGACACGGCAGCGATGCCGTAGGTGACGACGACAAGGGCGGTGGCGATGTCGCCGAAGTAGGTCTTCATGTCAGCTCCTCGGATGTGTTGCCGCGTTTTGCAGCGAAGGTCGACAAGGTAGAGGAGCAGAGAATCGATTTCGAGGCGGTTGCGATGAAGCGCGGGCATTCGGGGATTAGGTCTTCGGCCCGCTCTGGCTCCACTTCGTTTGCCAAACCGTCGTTCGTCCGAGCCGGGGCAGGTTGCACACCGCGTTCAAGCACTTTCGTCGCACCTCGCTAGCGATTTCACTTGCGTTGCCCGGATCTATCGGTCTGCGACGAATTGGTTCCCGCGCGTCCCCGGCTCTACTAAGAAGCTCTACATCGCATGGGCCATCTCAGGAACATCGCAGCCGAGGTC
>CAXSDY010000189.1:0-4261 GCA_964235835.1 uncultured Sphingomonadaceae bacterium
TCGACCGGCTGATCCTGTCGCGCCCGGCGGTCGAGGCCGGCGAGCGGCTCGGCTTCCTGCCCGGCGATATGAAGGAGAAGGTAGATCCCTACCTTCGTCCACTCTACGACGCACTGTACGACATGCTGCCGACGGAGCAGGTCGAGCGGCGCATTGCCAGCGGCGAGATCGAGATCGCCCCAATCGCCTTTATGCGCGGGCGGACGCTGAGCGACGCGTTTATCATCCTCGACGAGGCGCAGAACACCACGCCGCAGCAGATGAAGATGTTTCTCACCCGCTTCGGGATGCGCAGCCGAATGGTGATCTGCGGCGACCCTAACCAGACCGACCTGCCCCGCGGCGTCGAATCCGGGCTCAACGACGCGGTCCACAAGCTGGAGGGGATCGCCAAGCTGACGATGGTTCGCTTCACCGCGGCCGACGTCGTCCGCCACCCCCTCGTCGGCCGGATCGTCGAGGCGTACGAGGGACCGGGCGCTTGATGCGCAGGGATATCCCTGCCACTATTCAGGATATTCCCGGGACGACGACATGGCATCACTCTTCATCAAGGATCAGGAAGCCAACGCGCTTGCCGAGCGGCTCGCGCGCGAGCGGGGACTGACTAAGACCGCCGCGGTCAAGCTGGCGCTGGAGCATGAACTCGCTCGGCCGCCCAATCGCCGGCCCACGCGCCAAATCCTCGAAGAGCTATGGGCGAAATATCCGCCGGGGCCGAGTACGGGTTTAGCGGCGGACAAAGCCTTCTTCGACGACCTTTCGGGGGACTTGTGAGCGCCTTTCTCGACGCATCCCTGATCGTCGCCGTTCTTGCTCCGGAAGCCGACTGGGACGTGCATGCGGACCGCTGCGACGAGGAGGACGTGCTGCTGTGGTCGGGCATTGCGCGCTGGGAAGCGATCATGGGCCTGCGCCGCGTCCAGGAGCGATCGTTTGAGGAGGCAGCTCAGGCTGTCGACGACTTCGCCCGGCAGCGTGGCGTCACGATGGTCCCGATCGCCGAGCGCGAGGCGGCGTATGCGGTCGCGGCCTTCCAATCCTTCGGGAAAGGCACCGGCCACCCTGCCCGGCTCAACATGGGGGATTGCTTCGCCTATGCCTGCGCCAAGGCCAACGACGCGCGCTTGCTCTACAAGGGCAACGACTTCGCCCAGACGGACCTCGCCTGATGCTCGACGTCGCCGTTCAGCGCGAGGCGCCGTGGAGCGGCGCGGCCGATTGGGAGCGGATTGCCCGGACGGCGGCCGAGGAGGCGTTCGGCGAGGCCGATCTGCGGCACCTTGCGGCTTCGCCCACGCCGCTGATCGAGGTGTCGGTCCGGCTCACCGACGATGACGAGGTCCGCGCGCTCAATGCGGCCTACCGCAACAAGGACCGGCCGACCAACGTGCTGTCCTTCCCGATGATCGAGCCTGAGCAGATTGGCACGTTGTTGGCAGGCGCTGGCGAGGCCGAGGTCCTGCTTGGCGACATCGTCCTCGCCCATGGAGTGTGCGCGGCGGAGGCTGGTGAGAAGGGCATCGAGCTCGCCGACCATGCCGCGCATCTGATGGTCCACGGCACGCTGCACCTGCTCGGCTTCGATCACCACGACGACGCCAACGCAGCCGACATGGAGGCGCGCGAGGTCCGCGCCCTGGCGCGGCTCGGCATCGCCGATCCCTATGCCGACGATGCCGAGGCGACCCGCTAGATGGCACAGGCGCCCGAGGAAGGCGGATCGCGGCTGTGGCGCGGGATGCGCGCGCTGATCTTCGGCGACGAGGGCGAGACCAGCCTGCGCGACCAGATCGAGGAGGCGATTGACGAGGCGGAGACGTCGCCGACGATGCGCGGCGACCTCTCGCCGATCGAGCGGCAGATGCTGCGCAACCTGCTCCACTTCGGTGACCGCACGGCCGGCGAAGTGGCGGTGACGCGCGGCGACATCGTCTCGGTGCCCCAGACGCTGAGCTTCGCCGAGCTGGTCGCCGCCTTCGCCGAGGCCGAGCACAGCCGCCTGCCGGTGACCGGCGACGACCTCGACGACGTGGTCGGCATGATCCACATCAAGGACGTGTTCGGCGCGCTCGCCAATCCGGGCCGCCCGCGGACCATCGCCGGCCTTCTCCGCAGCCCGCTGTTCGTGCCCGAATCGATGGGCGTGCTCGACCTGCTCGCGCGCATGCGGACCGAGCGCATCCACCTCGCCATCGTCGTCGACGAGTTCGGCGGCACCGACGGCCTGATCACGATCGAGGACGTGGTCGAGGAGATCGTCGGCGAGATCGAGGACGAGCATGACGACGAGGCCGCGCCGCCGCAGCTCGTCCTGCTCGACGAGGGCCTGTGGGAGGCCGACGCGCGGACGGAGATCGAAGAGATCGCGCAGCGTGTCGATGCGCGCCTGGTGTCGGCCGAGGACGAGGTCGACACGCTCGGCGGCCTCGCCTTCCTGCTGGCCGGGCGCATCCTCACGCCGGGCGAGTCGGTCGAACATGCCTCGGGCTGGCGGCTCGAATCGATCGCGGCGGATACCAAGCGCATGATCCGGCTGCGCCTGCACGCGCCGACGGAAGCGACCGCGGCCTAAGCCGATGCTGGTCCTCGTCGCACTCCTCACCGGGGCCGTCTCGGCGCTCGCGTCCCAGCCGTTCGGCCTGTCGCTGCTGATGCTGCTCGCCTTCGCCGTGCTGTGCGAGTTGGTGCGCCGCGCGGCTTCGCTCTGGTCCGCGCTGCTGATCGGTTGGGCCTTCGCCGTCGGGCAGTTCGTCGTCGGGCTGAACTGGATCGCGACCGCGTTCACCTTTCAGGCCAACATGCCGGCGTGGCTCGGCTGGGTCGCGGTCGTGCTGCTGTCCTTCTACCTCGCCGTTTATCCGATGCTCGCGACCGGCCTTGCGTGGCGCTTCGCCCGTGACAAGCCGCTCGGCCTGGTGCTGGCGCTCGCCGGCGGGTGGGGCATCGCCGAATGGCTTCGCGCCGGCATGTTCACCGGCTTCGCGTGGAACCCGGTCGGGGTGGTGCTGGTCGACTCCTACCTGCGCAGCGCGAGCGGCCTGATCGGCACCTATGGCTTGTCGATGCTGGTGGTGCTGTTCGGCGGCGCCCTGTGGCTGTTCAAGCTGCATCGCCAGAACGCCGCGGCGGTCATCCTCGTGGCTGGCAGTCTGGTGAGCGTGCCGCTGAAGCTCACCGCAACGCCGGCCCCGACGACGCCGCCCCGGCTGGTCCGGATCGTCCAGCCCAACATCGGCCAGGAGGACCGCTGGCGCGAGGGCGCAGCGCAGGCCCAGCTGGCCAAGTTGCAGGCCATGTCGGGTCCACCGACCGCCCAGCCGCGCCTCCTGCTCTGGCCGGAATCGGCGGTCACCGAGCCGCTCGCCGACGACCGGCCCGGCGCAGTCGAGGCGATCGCCTTGCAGCGGCGCCAGGTCACGGCCGGGCTTGGGCCGTACGATGTCCTCGCCGCGGGCAGCGAGGGACTCGCCTCCACCGACGGCATCCGCGTGACCAGTGCCCGCAACACGACCTTCGTTCTGGGCCCCGGCGGGCAGTATCTCGGCGGCTACGACAAGGCGCACCTGGTGCCCTACGGCGAATATCTGCCGATGCGCCCCCTGCTGTCCGCGATCGGCCTGTCGCGCCTCGCACCGGGCGATCTCGATTTCGACTCCGGTCCCGGGCCGCGCACGATCGACGTCCGCGGGTTCGGGCGCATGGGCGTGCAGCTGTGCTACGAGATCATCTTCTCGGGCGAGGTGGTCGATCGCGCGCATCGCCCCGACTTCATCTTCAATCCGTCGAACGATAGCTGGTTCGGCAGCTGGGGCCCGCCGCAGCACCTCGCCCAGGCCCGCCTCCGCGCCGCCGAAGAAGGCCTTCCGGTGCTGCGTGCCACCCCGACCGGAGTCAGTGCGGTGGTCGACGCCGACGGGCGCCTGTTGCACATCATCGGTCTCGGCCGGGAAGGCGTGATCGATGCCGCCCTGCCCCCCGCCCGCGCGCCGACCCCGTTCGCAAGGTTCGGCAATGTGCTGCCCCTGCTGCTGGCATTCGGCCTCGTCTTTGGCGCGATGTGGGTCGCGCGGCGGCAGTGACCGCGTTCAAGCCTGGCGACCCGACGACGCTTAACCGGCTCTACGGCCGGTCGAGCGGGCACCGGCTGCGCGCGGAGCAGCAGGGGTTGATGGACACGTTGCTGCCCGCGCTGGCCGTCCCGGCCGAGGGCGAGGTCACCGCCGAGCGGCTGTTCGGCGATCCGCGCCCGCTGCACCTC
>CAXSDY010000190.1:0-4254 GCA_964235835.1 uncultured Sphingomonadaceae bacterium
TCGACGATCGCGCGGAGCAGCTGCTCGTCAGTTCGGGCGCGGACTTGCGCGGACTGGAACAGGTTCGCCGCCCCGGGGGCTGGATTGGCGACGCTGCCATGGCAGCTTGCGCAATTGGTGGCGAACAGGCTGGCAGGCGAAGTCTGAGTCGGTGCACCCGCTGGGAGAGCAATTGCAGCCGGTGCAGCCAGCGTGAGCATTGCGACGACAGGAACCCCGAGGCGGTGAACCCAACGTGTGGTTCGAGATAACGACACCCGCGACGCCGATGGTTCCGAGGCGGCTCGTGTCCGGACCTTCGCAGTCACCATCGTCCTCTCCATCGCGCTCTTGAGGGCAGCGAATTCGAGCTCAAGCTAGGACGGAAATCACATACTGTATACGATAAAGCACGGCCGTAGCCGCGTCTCCTCAGGCATCTTCGGCCTTTAACAGCCGCGCTGCGGCACGCATGAACTGGCCCGCGACGAATGGTTTCCGCAGCATGATGCTGTCCGGCACCCCCCGCTCGGCGTGTTCGTGCGCCCGATTGCCGCTGATGTAGACGACTGGAAGGCCGGGCTTCCGTTCGCGCGCGCGCTCGGCGATGTCCCATCCGGTCGGGCCGCTGCCCAGCTGGATGTCCGTCACGAGACCGGTGACATTGTCGGCCAGCACACCTGCAAGCGCTTCCTCGCTGTTGGCGACATAGCGCACCCGGTAACCGGCGCCGACCAGCATCTCCTGCAGGGACAAGCCGATTTGCGGCTCGTCTTCGGCGAGCAGGATCATGACGACGGACGGGCGGGCAAGTTGAACATCGGTGTCCCTTCGCACGAACTTCATAGCCTAGCGCTCCGTCGTTGGATTGCAGCAAGACACCGGCGTGCCAATGCGGGACGGCTCGGAATGCCGCAGCCTTGCCGCACCCCGACGTAAACCACGCCGATGTCTCGGAAGTGTCGGTCGCGCCTGGTTTGCGGAAGGGCCGAGTAACGCGGCAACCGAATTTTCCGATGCACCCCTTGCAAAGAGCTACGGAAGATATATCTTGATCGCATCGAACAGAAAAAAGGAAATTCGATTGTACAAGATGAACATGAATGATGATGGCTCCAATCGTGGGCGTATGGGTGGCCGCGATCTCGGCGGCGGCCCGGGCGGGCGCCGCTTCGGCGGCGGACGGTTCGGCGGCGGGTTCGAGGAGCGGGGCGGACGCCGGCGGCGTCTGTTCAACGGCGGCGAACTGCAGCTGCTGCTTACCAAGCTGATCGCGCAGACCCCGCGCCACGGCTACGACCTGATCCGCGGGATCGAGCAGATGACCGGTGGCGCCTATGCGCCGAGCCCAGGCATCGTCTACCCGACCTTGACGCTACTTGCCGAGATGGGACTGGTTTCGGAACAGGCGTCGGACGGCGCGCGCAAGCTGTTCACGATTACGCCTGAGGGGACCGCACAGCTCGAAGCCAAGGCCGACGAGATTGAGGCGATCCTCGCCCGGCTCAGCGCTTTGTCGGCCCAGCAGGAGCGGACCGACGTGGCCCCCGTTCGCCGCGCAATCCACAATCTGCGCAACGTGCTGCAGCATAAGCTCGCCAGCGGCCTGGCTACGGAGCAACTCGACACTGCCATTGCGCTGATCGACGAGGCGGCCCGGAAGATCGAGCGTTTGTAGGATGCCGCGACTGGAAGTGCTGCGGCGACGCCTCGGTCTCCCGCAGCCCGGGCGCCCGGATGACATAGGAACCAAGATGGAACGACACCAGATCACGCGGAGCCGTCACGAGCTCCGCCGTCGAACGCTCACCGTCGCGACGATCGAGTCGCTCAGCCCGCGGATGCTGCGGCTCCACTTCACCTGCCCCGATCTTTCCGACTTTGTGAGCCTGGGGTTCGACGACCATGTGAAGCTGTTCTTCCCCACCGGCGAGGCCCTGACCGAGGGCCAGCGGCCGCCGATGCGCGACTTCACGCCGCGCCGGTTCGATCCGGCTGCGGGAACGATGGTCATCGACTTCGCGCTCCATGAAGCAGGGCCCGCGACGCAATGGGCGAGCAGTGCCAAGGTCGGCGACACGCTTGCCATCGGCGGACCGCGCGGGTCGATGACCATCGCCGACGACTTCGACTGGTATTTGCTCGTCGGGGACGAGAGCGCGTTGCCGGCGATCGGGCGGCGGTTGGAAGAGCTTCGCCCCGGCGTGCCGGTGACCAGCTTCGTGCTCGTCGACGACGAAGCCGATGCTCAACAGGTCGACACGCGGACCGATTGGACGCCGCACTGGGTTCGGCGCGTGGACGGGCAGGCGAATGCGCAGACCATTGTGGCGGCGCTCCGCAACCATCAATTGCCAACCGGAGACGGCTTCGTCTGGATCGCGGGCGAGAGCACCATCGCCCGCGCGGCACGGGCGCTCGTCACCGGGGAGCGAGGACATCCGAAAAATTGGTGCAAGGCGGCCGGGTATTGGGTGAGCGGAGAAGTGGGCGCGCATGAACGGATCGATGATTAGGGTCGAACTGTCCCACTTCGGTCCTCGCGCCCAGGATTCCCGCATCATTCCTCGCGGACAAGTGAGCTTTTAGCTTTCGTTAACGCCCGCGGCGTAGCGCTCGATTCGCCTGATTAGGGGATCGAGAATGCGTACTCTCTTGAAGATCGTTCGTAACAGCAGGGGCGCCACGGCCATTGAATATGGTCTGATCGCCGCGCTCATCGCCGTTGCGGCGATTGGCGCGATGTCTAGCCTCGGCACCAAGCTCGGCTCGAGCTTCAACAACGCCGGCAGCTCGCTCTAACACTCGAGCGACCGGACGATGCATCCCGGCGCGCGAGCGCCGGGATTCCCGTTGACCGGGTTGCGGCTCGCGGCCATCGGCCGGCGATGCGCTTCTTCTCGGACAATGCGGCCGCTTGCCATCCCGCCGTGCTGGAGGCGCTCGCCGCCGCCGACCGGCTCGACACGGCTTACGACGGCGACGCCTGGAGTCGCCGGCTCGATGGTGCCTTCTCGGAGCTGTTCGAAGCGCCGGTTCGCACCCTTTGGGTGACGACCGGAACCGCCGCCAATTGCCTCGCGCTCGCCGCTTTGTGCCCGGCGCACGGCGCGATCCTGTGCCATCGTGACGCGCACATCGAGAACGACGAGGCCGGAGCGCCGGCCTTCTTCACGCACGGCGCCAAGCTGACGCTGCTCGACGGAGCGGGTGCCAAGCTCAGCCCCGACGCGGTCGAGGCGGCCTGCGCCAGGGTCCGCGCTGATGTCCACCAGGTCCAGCCGCGCGCCCTCTCCATCACCAACGCCACCGAGTACGGCCTGGTCTACCGGCCAGCCGAAGTCGCTGCGCTGGGCGAGGCCGCGCGGCGGCGAGGCCTCGGCTTCCACATCGACGGCGCACGCTTCGCCAATGCCGTCGCCAGCACCGGCGCGACCCCCGCCGACCTGACCTGGCGCTCCGGCGTGGACGCGCTCAGCTTCGGCTTCGTCAAGAACGGCGGGATGAGCGCGGAAGCGCTGATCTTCTTCAAGCCCGAGCTGGCCGACGAGGCGCTGGTGCGGCGCAAGCGCGCCGGCCACCTCCTGTCCAAGGGCCGCTACCTTGCCGCGCAGCTGCTGGCGCTGCTCGATCAGGATCGCTGGCTGGCAAATGCCCGCGCCGCCAACGCAGCCGCCGCCACGCTCGGGGCGGCCGCGGGCGAGCGGCTGGTCCACCCGGTCGAGGCGAACGAGTTGTTCCTGCGAATGAGCCCAGCGGAAGCCGCGACCCTGCGCGCCGGCGGGTTCGACTTCTACGACTGGGCGCCGGGCGAGGTCCGGCTGGTGACCAGCTGGGACCAGGACATGGCTGCCGTTGCGAGGCTCGCCGAGGCGATCGCCGCGCTGTGAAGGCTCCCGGCGCGTCCGCCGCCGTGGCCGAGGGGCAGGGCGGCGTGGTCCTGCCGTTCATCGCCTTCACGCTGATCTGGAGCTCGACCTGGATCGTGATCCGCTGGCAGCTCGGCGTCGTTCCGGCGCCCTGGTCGGTGACTTATCGGTTCGTCATTGCCGCCGGCGCCATGGCACTTCTGGCCAAAGCCAAG
Source organism: uncultured Sphingomonadaceae bacterium (assembly GCA_964235835.1). Taxonomy (GTDB): domain Bacteria; phylum Pseudomonadota; class Alphaproteobacteria; order Sphingomonadales; family Sphingomonadaceae; genus Sphingomicrobium. The sequence goes on from CAXSDY010000190.1 coordinate 4,064, forward strand.
GGGCAGTCGCTGCGGCTCGGCAAGGGCGGGCTTCGCGTCGCGGCGGTGGTCGGCATCTGCCAGTTCTGCGTCAATTTCCTCGCCGTCTACCTGGCCGAGCGACACATCACCTCGGGGCTGGTCGCGACGGTGTTCGCGCTGCTGCTGATCCCCAACAGCCTGCTCGGCTGGGCGTTCCTCGGCCACCGCCC
>CAXSDY010000191.1:0-4250 GCA_964235835.1 uncultured Sphingomonadaceae bacterium
CGGTGTAGCAGTTGGCGACCGTCTGCGCCTCGACGCCCTGGCTCGCGTCGACCACGAGCAGCGCGCCCTCGCAGGCCGAGAGCGAGCGGCTCACCTCGTACGAGAAGTCGACGTGGCCGGGGGTATCGATCAGGTTCAGGTTATAGGTCTGTCCGTCACGCGCCTGGTAGCTCAGCGCGGCGGTCTGCGCCTTGATCGTGATCCCGCGCTCGCGCTCGATTTCCATCGAATCGAGCACCTGCGCCTCCATCTCGCGATCCGACAGCCCGCCGCAACGCTGGATGAGCCGGTCGGCCAGCGTGCTCTTGCCGTGGTCGATGTGGGCAATGATCGAAAAGTTGCGGATCAGGTCCATGCGGACTGAGGTTGTGGGAGGCCGGCCGAGCCGGAATGCCCCGGAGGAGCACTGCACATCAGACGTGCTGGCACCCGGCGGCGCCTCAGGGCACGCAGCCAGAGCCGGCGCGCGTGCCAAAAAAAAGGCACGTCGAATCGGTGACGCGCCTTCCAACAAAACGTTTGGCAACTGCTTGTTGGGGTTTCATTCTAAGTCAACAAGGCGACGCGGCCGCGGCACCGTGCCAAGGTCACCCACGCGTCTTCGGTCGACGCTGGGCGGATCGTGCCGGTGACCGGCGGCTATCCGACCGCTTGCCGGGCTTTCAAAATCACGTCTTCCACTGCCAGCAACCCCTTGGTGGCCACGGCGGTCAAGCCACGCAGCTTGACGAGCGATTCCCTCGACTGGCTGTAATGGTTCTTGAACAGCGAAACGTGCTTGTTGTCCGCTTTGTCGACCATCGGATAGATCGAGTAGCACAATCCCAGGTCGCGGCCGGCATCGACCCGCCGGTGCGCATGTTTTTCCACAAGCGGCGCAATGGCGAGCGTGTAGGCGATCGGTCCGGTGACCCGGAGGACGCCCGGCTTGCCGACGCCATGCAACGCCGGGTTGTAGACCGCGATGTTCCGGAGCACGTTTTCGATCACCGCCTTGAGAAACGGATGCCCGGGCGTCGCAAGGACGAACCACTGCTGGAATTCGCCGCCGTGAATGTGCTCGGTTTCGGGGTGCAAGCCCGCGCCCTGGAATTCGGCTTCCGGGCCGCTCGGCCACTGCCCAATCCAATACCGCTCGTCGGGCCTCAGCACCGAATCCAAAGGCCGGCTCATCGAACTCTTGATGTCCAGGTAGAAGCCGCCCAACTTGTAAAGCAGGAGGTAGCGGAACAAATCCGCCTTGGCCGCACCGTAAGTCGGGTCGATCCGGTCGAAGCGTTCATACACCCGCTCGCCATATGCCTGCCGGATGAAGCGGGCAATCTCGGCGTCGTCGTAAAGCGTGTGCTGCCAATCCGGGTTCAGCGACCGAAGCGCATCGATGTTGGCCTGAACCTCCGGCGCGAGCGTCCTGCCGGGAAAGGTCTGATGGATCAGCTTCGGCAAGGTCGATTGCTCGACGAAGGTCGGGGCCAGACCCGTCGCTGGCGGCCGGTTCAACATCTTGACGAAGACCTTGCTGACGATGCGCATGCTGCTGTTATGGAAACTACAACCGGCCTCAACGCGGGCGGATGACGATGAAATTAACCGCATCGCCGCGCCGCACGAGCACCGTCACCGGCCGCGACCGGTCGAGCTTGGCGACAACCGCCTCGAACTGGCGCACGCTGGCGACCTCCGCGTTATCGATCGATAACAGCACGTCGCCCTCGCGCAGGCCGGCACGCGCAGCCGGCCCGTCGGCGGATTCGACGCGAACCCCACCCTTGACCTTCAGCTCGCGGCGCTGCGCCTCGGTGAGATCGGCGAGCCCGAGCCCAAGCTGACCGGTGGGCACCGCCGGTTTGACCGCCTCGCGCGAGGCGCCCGCGGCCGCCGTCTTCTCCGGCTCGAGCTCGACGACCGCGACACCGACCTCGCGATAGGCCCCGCGGCGAAATACCTGCAGCATCGTCCTCGTCCCCGGCTTGACCGCGCTGACCATCCGCGGCAAGTCGCCGACCCGCTCGACCGCCCTGCCGTCGACCTTGGTGATGATGTCGCCGGCCTCGACGCCTGCCTTGTCGGCCGGACCACCCGTTTCGACGCTGCTCACGATCGCGCCGATCGGCTTGCCGAGGCCGATCTGCTCGGCGACCTCCTTGGTGACCGGGCCGATCGCCACGCCGATCCGGCCGCGGCTGACCCGGCCCGTGGTCCGTAGGCTGTCGGCGACACGGCTCGCCTCGTCGACCGGGATCGCGAAGGAGATGCCCATGTAGCCGCCCGAGCGGCTGTAAATCTGCGAATTGATGCCGACCACCTCGCCGCGCATGTTGATGAGCGGGCCGCCCGAATTGCCCGGGTTGATCGCGACGTCGGTCTGGATGAGCTTCACCAGGTCGCCGGTGTCGCGCGCCTTGGCGCTGACGATGCCGGCGGTCACGGTGCTTTCGAGCCCGAACGGCGAGCCGATCGCGATCACCCATTCGCCGACCTTCAGCCGGTTGACGTCGCCGATGCGCACCGTCGGCAGGCCGCTCGCCTCGACCTTCACGAGCGCCACGTCCGAGCGCTTGTCGGCGCCGATGATCCTGGCCTTGAGCTCGCGCTGGTCGGTCAGCGACACGAAGACCTCGTCAGCGCCATCGACGACGTGAGCGTTGGTCATGATGTAGCCGTCGGCCGACAGGATGAAGCCCGAGCCGACGCCACGAGTCTGCGGTTCGGCGTCGGCGGCCGGCGGCGGCTGCTGCGGCGCGCGCGGATTCGGCCGCTGGTTCGGGATCGGAATGCCGAAACGGCGGAAGAACTCGAGCATGTCCTCGTCGTTCTCGCCGCCCGAGCGCGCGGCACGGGCACGCTCGGTGGTGCGGATGCCGACGACCGCCGGGCCGACCTTGTCGACCAATTCGGTGAAATCGGGCAGGCCCTGGGCAGCAACCGACGGCGACAGGAATGCACTGCCGAGCGCCAGCAGGCCAGCCGCCATGCCGAGCCAGACGCGCCGGCGCCAACCGGGCGACGGCCGCCGCGACGGCGACCGCGACAGGAACGACAGAGAAACAGCGAACATCGGGGGGCTCCGGGGCGATTCGCGAGCAGGCAGGACAAGCGCGCCAGCGCGCCGCTACTTGCGGCGCTCGAGACCTTGCGCGAAAAGCCGTAGTGTCGCAGGCGGAACGTCGCCGACGAGCGTCAGCCAGGCATCGCCCCGCGGCTGCATCAGCGTCTGAGTCGCGCCGACAGCGGTTTGCATCGGCATCTTGGGTCGCGCCGGATCGTAGGGCTCGATGAACACCGAGACGTAGGTCAGGCCGTCCGAGAAGATCGCCTGGATGGCCTGCGGCGCGGCTTCGCTGTTCGCACCGCCGGCGTCGGCCATCGGCCGGCGCACGCAGCTCACCGCCCGAAAGCCGGGCACCGGTTCGCGCATCGACCAGCCGTGCGCCTCGAGCCGCGTCGCTTCCATGACGGGGTGGATCACCTGCCAGCCGTCGAGCTTCTTCATCGGCAGCACGACCGACTGCGGTTCGGCTCGAACGTCGACCGCCAGATCCGAGAAGGCAGACGACTCGAGCACCTCCTGGCGGGCGCCGAGCGTGTCGAGCCGGAGGAGGAGCCCGGAGGCGCGGTCGGCCCAAAGCCGGTAGCCGTAGCGCAACGCATCGCGTGGCTGCACGACGAGCACATCCGCATCGCGCCCCGCGAGGCGTTCAGCCGGCTGCGGCTGCAACTGGTAGCGGTCGCCGATGCCGTCATCGCCGGCTTGCAAGAGCGCCGGGAACTGGGCGATCAGATCGCGCTGCTCGACGGTCGCGATGTGCTGAACCGGCCAGAGGGTCACGACGACATCGTTCAGGCGATAGACGCGGCGCATTTCGCCGTCGAGCGTTTCGCTGCGCTCGTATTGGTTTGCGCCGACGGCGTAATGGGCGATCCGGGCGCTCGACACCGCGCCGCCAGCGCTGACCACGAAGGTGCCCTGGAAGTTGCGGCGGCTCGCGGCGGCGTGGATCCGCATCAGCCAACCGCGCACGTCGCGCGACCCGGGCTCGGGATCGTTCACCGGCGCCGCCGGGGCCACGAGCGCCGTCAAAACCAATGCCGTGCCCGCCGCCGCGCGCAGGGCGGCCTGGGCCCCGTTCGCGCGGTCGGCGACGCAGGGCAGATCGCAACCGAACCAGCGCGCCATCGCGAGCCGCTTCAGCGGGCGACCGACTCGGTGGTGGCGGCGCGCAGGAAGCCCGACGGCACGCCGAGCGCCG
>CAXSDY010000192.1:0-4244 GCA_964235835.1 uncultured Sphingomonadaceae bacterium
GTTCGTCCTGCGCCGCCTGACCCGCGCGGCGGTCGAAGACATCGGACTCGCCGACCCGCAGGCGCTGGTCCAGTGCATTGCAGCCAAGGATACATACGACTTCCTCGGCTCCCCCGAAGGCGAGCTGGCGATCGTCCAGGCGACGATCTACCTCGCGACCGCACCCAAATCGAACGCCGCCTATGTTGCGCAGAAGGCAGTCTGGAAGACGGCGCGGGAGACGGGTTCGCTGGTGCCGCCGATGAACATCGTCAACGCCCCCACCAAGCTGATGAAGGACGCCGGCTATGGCAAGGGCTATGCCTACGACCACGACGCGGAGGGCGGCTTTTCCGGCGCCAACTACTGGCCCGACGAGCTGGCGCCGCAGACCTTCTACGCACCCACCGACCGAGGTTTCGAGGCACGCCTCAGGGAGCGGATGGAGTGGTGGAGCGAAAAGCGCAGAAACCAAAGCGTTAATCAGGGGTTGAACGCGCAACAGGGAGACGAATGATGTACGTGGACAGCTCGACGGGTGCCTATATGCGCGACCAGCTGATGCTGTGGGGTCCGCGCGTCCTCATCGCTCTGCTGATCCTGGTGGTCACGTGGATCGTCGCCCGCGCGGTCAAGTGGGCGCTGCATCGCACCGTCGACAAGAACCCGCACCTGCAGAGGCATCATGGCGGCCCGCCGGGCGAAACGGTCGGCCATCAGCTCGGCACCATCGCCCAGCTGATCGTGTGGCTGGTCGGCATCATGGCCGCGCTGCAGTTCCTCGGCATTGGCCAGATCCTGGAGCCGATCAATCGCCTGACGACCGACATTTTCGCCTTCCTGCCGCGGCTGCTCGGCGCCGGGCTGATCTTCTTCGTCGGCCTGATCGTCGCGCGGATCGTGCGCAAGCTGGTCGAGACGGTGCTCGCCGCAGCGGACGTCGACGGGCTGCTCGCCCGCGCCGGCTTCGGCGGTGACGATACGGGGGTGGTTCGCACCAGCCCTTCGGGCGCGTACGCCGCGACCAGTTCGGCCAGCACCGGTTCGGCCGCCACCACGTCGGCCGGCGGCCGCACGTCGCTGGCGAAGGCCGCCGGCATTCTGGTGTTTGCGCTGATCATCATCCCGGTCGCCATCGCTGCGCTCCAGGTGCTCGGGATCGAGGCGATCTCCGGGCCGGCGATTAACATGCTCAACGAGATCCTGGCGGCGATCCCCCGGGTGCTGACCGCGGCGCTGTGGCTCGGCATCGCCTTCGTCGCGGGGCGCTTCGTCAAGTCGCTGATCGAGGGCGTTCTGCCGCCGACCGGGTTCGACCAGGCGATCCGCTCGACCGGCGTCGTCCCCGCGACGACCAGTCCGTCGCGGGTGGTCGCCAACATCGCCTTCATCGCCATCCTGCTGGTCGCCGCGATCGAGGCGGCCAAGCAGCTCGGCGGCGGAACGATCGCCGTGTTCCTGGCGCAGGTCACCGCCCTCGGTGCCAAAGTCATCTTCGGCACGCTGATCATCGTTGCCGGCGTGTTCCTGGCGCGGATCATCGCCGGTCTGGTCGGGTCGTCCACAGGGGACGGCGGCTATGCCCAGACGATGGTGCGCTATGCGATCATCGCGCTGTTCACCGCCATCGGCCTGACGTTCATGGGCCTGGCGGACGCGATCGTGATGATGGCTTTCGGGCTGATCCTCGGCTCGGCGGCGGTCGCCACCGCGCTGGCCTTCGGGCTGGGCGGGCGCGAGGCGGCGGGGCGGTTCCTCAGCCGCTATGCCGACCGCGCAGCGGCCAGCGCTCCCGTGCCACAGCCGACGAGCGCGCAGCCGGCCAGTGCGCCGGTGACTAGCCCCCAGGGCGCGGGACAGCCGACGGTGCGGGTCAGCCCGCCGCTGACCCCGTCGACCGACGGACAGCCGCCGCAGCTGTAAATGGCGGAGCCGAGCGAAGGCGAGCGGAGGCAAGACCGCTTCGCCGCCTTCGTCGGCATCGACTGGTCCGGAGCCAAGGGCAAGCGGCACAAGGGCATCGCGGTGGCCGAGGCGCGCGCGGGGAGCGAGGCGCCTCGCTTGGTCCGGCCCGAGGACCGCCCGTGGTCGCGCGCGCAAGTGCTCGATTGGCTCATTGAGCGGGCGGCGCGCGAACCGACCCTGTTCGGGTTCGACTTCAGCTTCGCGCCGCCGTTCCTAGAGCGCGCCGCCTACCTGCCGGGCGAGCAGGGCATCCCGGACAATGCGCGCGACTTCTGGGCCTATGTCGATGCGCGCTGCGACGACGAGGATCTTGGCGCGGCCAGCTTTTTGGAGCGGCTACACCGCCGCCACTTCTACTTCGGCATCGCGGATGGCGTGAAGGCCGACTTCGTCCGCTTCCGCCGCTGCGACGAAGCCCTCAACGCGCAGGGTGGCCGCAAGACCGCGTCGGCCTATGACGCGATCGGCGCCGCGCAGGTCGCCAAGGCAAGCTTCGCCGGCATGCGCCTGCTCCACCGGATCGCCGGCCGGGTCGCGATCTGGCCGATGGACCCCCTCCCCGCCCAAGGCAGCGTCGTCGTCGAGATCTACACCCGCATCTATCTGCGCAACGCCGGGCTGAGCGGACGCAAGCTGCGCACCTCGGCGGAGCTGGATCAGGCGCTCCTTGGCTTGGGGAGCGCGCCCGCCAAACTTCCGCACGATCCCGACGATCATCAGACCGATGCCCTCGTCACCGCCGCTGGCATGCGCGCGCTGAGCGCCAACCGGTCCGCCTTCGCCCCCGCCGCGCTCACCCCCGAGATCGCGCGCACCGAAGGCTGGACCTTCGGCATCACCTGACGCAAAGACTGCGCGGAAGGCCGGTTTAGCTCAGATGGTAGAGCAGCGGTTTTGTAAACCGAAGGTCGCGGGTTCGATTCCTGCAACCGGCACCACTCTCTGGGTTTGATTTTCGCCGCGACTTGTCTTCGGCCGGGGAGCGGCATTTCCTCGCGCGTTCTCCGCGCCTTAGGTGTGCCACAAGCATCGCGCTCGCAGCCAGGAGAGCAGACTGGCGGGGCACGGACGCCCTAATCCGCTGCGCTTTCTCCAATGCCCGATAACCCGGACGACGGTTGCAGTTGCAGGTTGCAGGTTGAGCTAGGCGACCCCGAGCAGCTTGCGCTGGTCGGCCCAGGCAAGTGGGATGCTGGTCGCACGAAGGAGGCGGCGGCCGGTCAGGGTTGGTGGCTGCCGACCTTCGCAGCTCGCCGACAAGATGTCGGGCGCAAGCCAGCTGATCCGTAGCAGCTGCTGAAGATGAGCCTTGCTGTAGTGCGAGACCAGCGGCTCATCCCGACCAGAGAGCTGCGCCTGCTGCGCTGCTCGGGCAAGCACCACTAGCTTTAGCAACGAGGGATCGGGGGCACCACCAAGGCCACTGCCAACGGACTCGACGATCCTGACCTCTGCTCCGCGCCGAACAATCGAGATCGGAACCTCCAATGTGAGGTCCGGCTGTTCGTCACTCTTGAGGGTTAGGCTCAGCCGATCGTCATAGAGTCGGACTGCTGCCTGATGCTTGAGAAGGATCGCGCGCTGCTCGGGGACAGCCATAGCTGTAACCGCGAGTACAGTCCCTTCATCGTCGTCGCTCGCGCGAGCGTGCTCGATTAGCTGCGCATCGAGTGCTCCGAGCACCAGCCGATCAATCTCACGCGCTGGTACCCGCCAGATGCCCTTGCGGCTCTCGCCCGGCTGAAGCTTGCTGACGTAATAGTGGTGCCGTTGAGCGCCTCTGGTCGCGAACGTCGGCGACATCGATCGGCCGTCGGGGTCGGTGATCATGCCCGTGAGCAGGCTCGGATAGCGGGCGCGAGTGCCCAGCCTACGCTCATGCCGATTGCTCGCGAGAGTCACCTGGACCTCGGCCCAGAGTTCCTGGTCGATGATTGCTTCGTGCTCACCGTTGTGGAGGTCGCCACCCTGGCAGACCTTGCCGGTGTAGACGGGGTTCTTGAGCAAGGCCGCGAGCGGACCGGTGGTGAACGGGATGCCGCCGACCGTCCGCCCGTTCCGGAACAGCCGTGACTTGGTCCGGACCCCGTTGGCCGCAAGCTCGTCGGCAAGGCTGCACATCGAGCGCAGCTGCACGTAGCGCTGGAAGATCATGCGCACCGTCGCCGCCTCCGGTTCGTGGACGATGAGCTTACGGCTTTCCAGGCGATAGCCGATCGGCACCGGCCCGCCCATAAAAATGCCTTTGCGCTTGGACGCGGCCACCTTGTCGCGGATGCGCTCGCTGGTGACCTCGCGTT
>CAXSDY010000193.1:0-4126 GCA_964235835.1 uncultured Sphingomonadaceae bacterium
ACACCTGCCACGCCCACCCGACCCACGCCGAAGCGCTCAAGGAAGCGGCGATGGCCGTGCAGGGCAAGCCGATCCACATGTGACCGCAGGCGCCCATTCACGCCAACACGATCAGATCGGCTCCCGCGGCGGGACCGTTCGCTCGGCGAGGTCGCGCTGCCAATAGCCGATGTCGGCCCAGGCGCCGAGCTTGAACCCGGCGCCCTTGATGCCGCCCATCGCGACGTAACCCAGCGCCTCGTGCAGCGCGACGCTGGCATCGTTGGGTAGCGTGATGCTCGCTACGGCGGAGGCATAGCCGCGTCTGGTCAGTTCCTCGATCATCGCCAGCCCGAGCGCTCGCCCGACCCCCCGCCGCTGCACGGCCGGGGCGACATAGATGCCGGTCTCGACCGTCCAGCGATAGGCCGATCGCTGCCGAAACGCGCTGCCGCTGCTGTAGCCGACCACCGCGCCATCGGTTTCGGCGACGAGCCACGGGTAGACCCGCTCGCCCCCGGCGATCCGCGCCGCCATCTCGGCAGCGGTCGGGGGCAGTTCCTCGAAGCTTGCCCGGCTGGTGTCGACGAACGGGGCGTAGATCGCCGCGATCTCGGGCGCGTCGGCGGCGTCCGCCGGACGGATCAGCACCACAGCCGGATCAGGACCACAGCCGCTGCAGCATGATGGCGAGCAGCCCCTGCTGCGGCGGGGCCGCGGCACCCGGCGACGTTGGCCCGCATTCGAGGCACCGCGCCTGGATCGACGGACCCGACAGGATCTGCTGCACCTCGGTCAGCGCCCGCTCGATCTGCGACGCCGGCGAGGGTCCCAGGGACGCCAGCGCGTCGGTCGTCCCGCTGTCCTCGTCTCCGCCCGACAGCGCCGCCATCAGCCCCTCGCGCAGGCTCGCCGGCCGCTCGAGATAGCGCACGCCACGCTCGTCGCCGAGCTTCGCCAGCTGCGCCGCCTTGGCGATCGCCGCATCCATCGTGCCGAACCCGTCGACGAGACCCAACTGCCGCGCCGTCCCGCCGTCCCACACGCGGCCCTGGGCGATCTTGTCGACGTCGCCCGGCGCCTTGTGCCGCGCCGTGCCGACGATGCCCAGGAACCGGCGATAAATGGAGTCCACGCCCGCCTGGATCAGCTGCCCGGCGGCCGGCGAGGGGCCGTGCAGCAGGTCCGGCTCGCCCGACAGCGGCGTCGTGCGAATACCGTCGGCGCCGATGCCGAGCTTCTGCAACGAGCCCTGGAAGCTCGGCAGGATCCCGAACACGCCGATCGAGCCGGTGATCGTCGACGGCTCGGCGAACACGTAATCGGCCGGCGTCGACACCCAATAACCGCCCGATGCCGCGACGCTGCCCATTGATGCGACGATCGGCAGCCCCTTCTCCTTGGCGGCGAGCAGCGCCTGGCGGATGCGCTCGGACGCGAGCACCGATCCGCCCGGGGAGTCGATCCGCACGACCAGCGCCTTGAGCCCCCCATCGGAAAGGCCCTTGCGGATGGCAGCGGCAATGCTGTCGCCACCGGCCGTGCCGAGCGGCGCCTTGCCGTCGACGATCGTGCCGGCGATGGTCACCACGCCGATCGGCCCGCGCGGGTTGCGCGGCACCATCGCCCGCGCGTAGCTGTCTAGCCGGATCGATTTGTAGCCCAGCCGACCCTTGCCGTCCTCGCCGCCCAGCTTCGCCAGCCGCTGCTCGAACAGGCGTCGGTCGGCGATCTCGTCGACCAGCCCGGCGTTCCGCGCCGCGATCGCCAGGTCGCCGCCGGCCGCGGCCACGGCCGCCGGCTGATCCTTCAAGTACGCGTCGATCCTGGCCTTCGGTCGTGCCCGCGCGACCTCGCCCCGCCAATCCTCGAGCAGCACGTCGCCGAGCGACTGCGCCGCCTGCTTCGCCTCGGGCGACATGTCGTTGCGGATGTACGGCTCGACCGCCGACTTGTAGGTGCCAACGCGATAGACGTTAGCGGTCACGCCCAGCTTGTCGAGCAGGCCCTTGTAGTAGAGGTGCTGCGACCCGGGCCCGGCGATCGCCACGGTGCCGAGCGGATCGAGCCAGATTTCCGAAGCATGGCTCGCCAGCTGATAGCCGTCGTCGGTATAGCCCGTCGCGTAAGCAACGACCGGCTTGCCGCTCGCCCGCACCCGCCCGACCGCGGCGCCGAGTTCGGCGACCGCCGCCTGCCCGCCGCCGAGGAACCCGTCAAGGTCGAGCGCCACCGCTTTCACGCGGTCGTCCCCGCGCGCCGCGTCGAGTGCCTGGACGAGCTCGCGGAGCGCGAACTCGTGCAGCCGGTCGCCCTGGCCCGACAACAGCGCGGTCGCGCTCGGCTTGGATGCCTGCTCGACCAGCGAGCCGTTCAACGCGACCGTCAGCACGCCCTGCTTCACCGCCGGAGGCCCCTTCGACAGCGCCGCATAGAGCACACCGAAGAACAGCAGCAGCAACAACAGGACGAGCGCGTCCTTGATCCCGACCAGCAATCGCCAAATCGCCCGCACCAGCCGCATACTAGATCCCTTGCTCTCTCACGGCACCGCTAAACCAACCCACCCGCCAATGCGAGCGCGAAGGCGTCGCACCGGCTTTGTCGGGCACTCGCCCCCAAAGGCGTCACTCACGCTCCAAGAACCCGCCTTCGTTGGTTTAGAAGCGAAAGTTTGTCTTCCCTACAGCGCGTTGCTACGGTGCGCTTCCGGCTGGGGAGGCCTTCGAGGATGATCGAATCCCAAGCGGGCTGTTCGGCCCGCCAATCACGTCCTGCGCCCGCCTGCGCAAGCGGACAGTCGCCGAGCCTCGCGGACGGGACCTGGTCGTGAACGTGCAGGAAGCAAGCAAGCGCTCGGCAGAGCTGACGGTCAGCGAAGCCGCTGCGACCGCACTCCCTCAAGGGGCCACGATTCCCGCAAGCCAGGTTTTCACCCAGCGGGTCGTCGCCACGCTGCCGGCGCCGTGGGCCATGGCGTTCCTTCCGAACGGCTCCCTGTTGGTGACCGAGCGGCCGCCCGGAAGCACCATCACCAGGACCAGCCCGGAAGGCCACATGCGGGTCGTGACCCAGGCGGGGCAGGTCTCGGTACCCGTCGGCGGCATCCCGGCGAACGTCGGCATGCTCGATGTCGTCCTTGACCCGGCGTTCGCGCAGAACCACCTGGTCTACTTCAGCTATCTCGAGAGCGATCCCGCCGCGCCGCGCGTCGGCCGCGCCGCAGCCCAGGACGGCATCGCGCCCGCCGGGCTCGCGGTGGCCCGAGGCGTGCTCGAGCTCGACGGCGCGAACGGCCCGCTCCTGACGACGACCTCGATCGTCTGGCGCCAGCGACCGGAGATCGTCAGCGATCCCGGGTCCGGCGAGCCCGGTGGACGGCTGACCTTCTCGCCCGACGGCTCCTACCTGTTCATCGCGGCCGGGGACCGGCAGGAATTCAGCCCGGTCCAGGCGCTCGACAACACGGTCGGCAAGATCATCCGCCTCTTCCCCGACGGCTCGGTGCCGCCCGACAACCCGTTCGCGGGCACCCCGGGCGCGCTGCCGGAGATCTGGAGCCTCGGGCACCGCAACCAATACGGTCTCGCGTTCAGCCCGTCGGGCGTGCTGTGGGAGAACGAGATGGGGCCGATGGGGGGAGATGAACTCAACGTCATCCGCCCCGGCGCGAACTTCGGCTGGCCGAATGTCTCCTACGGCGACTTCTACGACGGCCGGCCGATCACCCGGCCGAGTGCCGGCGACGGCTTCGCCGCCTCGGCCCTGACCTGGACTCCCGTCATCGCTCCGTCCAGCATGATGTTCTATTCCGGCGCGGCCTTTCCGCAGTGGAACGGGGAAGCGCTGCTCTCGGGTCTTCAGTCGCAGGGCCTGGTCCGGGTCGACGTCGGTGGCTCCTCCCCGATCGAACTCGGCCGGGTAAGTCTTGGCGCGCGCACTCGCGACGTGGTGGAAGCGGCCGACGGAGCGCTTTGGGTCCTGTTCGACCAGCCCGACGGCCGCTTGGTGCGGCTCGCCCCGTCCCACGCCAGCGCGGCGGCGAGGCTGACGGACGTAAACGGCGACGGGCGCGGCGACGTCCTGTGGCGGAGCGATGCCGGTCAGGTTGGCAACTGGTCGGCCAGAGCGGACGGATCGTTTCAGA
>CAXSDY010000194.1:0-4057 GCA_964235835.1 uncultured Sphingomonadaceae bacterium
AGCCGCTTGAGCTGCTCGCGCTGCGTGTCGACCCAGTGCTGCGCGTATGCCCGGCACTCGGCGCGGAACTCGACCAGCGGCACCTGGTCCTTGTCGAGCTTCTTCTTGCGATACTGCTCCTCGACCTTCCACTCGATGGGCAGGCCGTGGCAGTCCCACCCGGGCACGTAGGGCGCGTCCTTGCCGAGCAGGGTCTGCGTGCGCACCACCATGTCCTTGAGGATATGATTGAGCGCATGGCCGATATGGATGTCGCCGTTGGCATAGGGCGGCCCGTCGTGAAGGATGAACTTCTCGCGCCCGGCGCGGCTCGCGCGGACCTGCCCGTAGAGATCGCCGGCGAGCCACTTCGCCAGGATCGCCGGCTCCTTCTGCGGCAGCCCGGCCTTCATCGGGAAGTCGGTCTTCGGCAGGAAGACGGTGTCTCTATAGTCCGGTTTGTCGGGAGCGTCAGCCATCGCCGGGCGCTCTAGCGGGTGCGAGCTATGTTGCAAACAGACGCATGACGCGGGAGCCGGGCGTCACCCCGGACTTGATCCGGGGCCTGCCTGTCTGCTCGCGCACGGTTCAAAGGCAAGCGGGTCCCGGGTCAAGCCCGGGATGACGTGTCCCCGAGCAGTTGCCGCGCGTCGGCGCTATCCGCATCCATCTGCTTCACCAGCGCGTCGATCGTATCGAACTTCGCCTCCGGCCGAAGATAGGCAACCAGCGCCACCTCCATCGTTCGCCCGTACAGGTCGCCATCAAAGTCGAACAGGAAGGCCTCCAGCATCTCAACGGGCGGATCGAAGCTCGGGCGGATGCCGAGGCTCGCCACGCCGGCCCGCTCGCTTCCGTCGTCCAGCGGCACCCGTACCGCATAGATGCCGTAACGCGGCCGCAGGTATTTGCCGAGCGGCACGTTGGCCGTTGGATAGCCCAGCGTCCGTCCGCGCTTGTCGCCGTGGCCCACCACGCCTTCGATCGCGAACGGCCGGGTCAGCAGGCGGGTCGCCTCGCCCGGGTCACCGGCGACCAGCGCCTCGCGCACCCGGCTCGACGAGACCGGGCGGCCGTCGAGCAACAGCGGCGGCACCCGCTCGGCGACGATGCCGTGGGCGGCGCCGAGTTCCGCCAGCGTCTCGGCGCTGCCGGTCCGCCCCGCGCCGAAGGTGAAATCGTTGCCGGTCACGACCCCCGCTGCGCCGACCCGCTGCGCCAGCAGCTCGCCGACGAAGTCCTCGGCGCTGGTCTCGGCCAGCCGCCCGTCGAAGCCGAACACCAACATCGCGTCCGCTCCCGCTGCGGCGAACAATCGCTCGCGTTGGTCGAGGCTGGTCAGGCGGAACGGCGGCGCATCGGGGCGGAAGTGCCGCATCGGGTGCGGGTCGAAGGTGGCGACGATCACCGGCCGCCGCTCGTGCGCGCCGCGCTGCACCGCGCGCCCGACCACCGCCTGATGGCCGAGGTGGAAGCCGTCGAAATTGCCCAGCGCCACGATCGCGCCGCGCAGGCCTTCGGGCACCGGCGTGTCGAGGGTCAGGCGCTGCATCGCGTCGGCTTAGCGCCAAGGCGAATCGTTGCAAGGCTCGGCTTGACTTGGCGCTGCGGTCACCATATCTGCGCGCTATCCCGTTTCACCGGCTGTCGGCGGCGCCTCATGGCGCGCGCCGTTTTTCCATTGGGGACGCCGGCGTTGGGGGTCATCGCTTTGAGATGGGGCGGGCGTGCCACGCTGCCCTGTGGAGCTAGGAGACTGTAACGCATGGCACGTATCGCGGGTGTCAATATCCCGACCAACAAGCGCGTCGAGATCGCGCTGACCTACATCCATGGCATCGGCCGGACCAAGGCCGTCGAGATCACGCATAAGCTGGGCATCGAGCCGGCGCGTCGGGTCCAGGACCTGACCGACCAGGAGGTGCTGCACCTGCGCGAGACGATCGACGCCGAACACACGGTCGAGGGCGATCTTCGCCGCCAGACCGCGATGAACATCAAGCGCCTGATGGACCTCGCCTGCTATCGCGGCCTGCGTCATCGCAAGGGCCTGCCGGTCCGCGGCCAGCGCACGCATACCAATGCGCGCACCCGCAAGGGCAAGCCCAAGCCGATCGCCGGCAAGAAGAAGTAGCAAGCGAGCGAGCATCCGGGGGATGCTTGCGAGACGCTACTCAGTGCGAGGCAGTGTCGAGCAGGATGACCCGTCGGCTTGGCTCGGGACGAACGGTCTCAGGGATTAGGAATAACCATGGCACGTGAACCGCAGCGCCTTCGCCGGCGCGAACGCAAGAACATCACCTCGGGGGTCGCGCATGTGAACGCGTCCTTCAACAACACGATGATCACCATCACCGACGCGCAGGGCAATGCCATCGCCTGGTCGTCGGCCGGCACGATGGGCTTCAAGGGCAGCCGCAAGTCGACTCCCTACGCCGCCCAGGTCGCCGCCGAGGACGCGGGCAAGAAGGCCGCCGAGCACGGCGTCCGCACGCTGGAGGTCGAGGTCAAGGGACCGGGGTCGGGCCGCGAGAGCGCGCTGCGGGCACTGCAGGCGGTCGGCTTCCAGATCACCTCGATCCGCGACGTCACCTCGATCCCGCACAACGGCGTCCGTCCGAGCAAGCGCCGCCGGGTCTGAGGTCTTCGCGCCAGAGCACGTCTCTGGGTGAAGATAGAGAAGTTTGAAATCAGGAGGCCGCGGGACGCCGCGCCTTCGCTGCCAAGGGATGAACATGGCCGTCAACGCAAAGAACTGGCAGGAACTCAAGAAGCCCAACGCGCTGGAGCGCAAGCCGGGCGGCGACAGCCGCCGCAAGGGCGTGTTCGTCGCCGAGCCGCTCGAGCGCGGCTTCGGCATGACGCTCGGCAACTCGCTGCGCCGCGTGCTGCTCTCCTCGCTGCAGGGTGCCGCCGTCACCTCGATCAAGATCGAGGGCGTGCTGCATGAATTCAGCAGCCTGACCGGCGTGCGCGAGGACGTCACCGACATCGTCCTCAACGTCAAGCAGATCGCGCTGCGCATGGAAGGCGAAGGCCCCAAGCGGCTGCAGCTGTCCGCAACCGGCCCCGGTGAAGTCACCGCCGGCCAGATCGCGACCTCGGGCGACATCGAGGTCACCAACCCGACCCTCGTCATCTGCCACCTCGACGAGGGCGCGACGCTCAACATGGAGCTGACCGCCGACGTCGGGAAAGGCTATGTGCCCGCCGCTGCCAACCGCCCGGTCGATGCGGCGATCGGCCTGATCCCGGTCGACGCGCTCTACGGTCCGGTGCGCCAGGTCGCGTACAAGGTCGAGAACACCCGCGTCGGGCAGGAGCTCGACTACGACAAGCTGACGCTGACAGTCGAGACCGATGGCACGGTCAGTCCCGAGGACGCGGTCGGCTATGCCGCGCGCATCCTGCAGGACCAGCTCGCGTTGTTCGTCCACTTCGAGGATGGCGCGATCCGCAGCGCCCCGCCGATGATGGGTCAGCCGAGCGCCGCGACCCCGGCCGAGACGCAGGCCGACACCAACCAGCTCAACCGCTACCTGCTCAAGAAGGTCGACGAGTTGGAGCTGTCGGTGCGCAGTGCCAACTGCCTCAAGAACGACAACATCATCTACATCGGTGACCTCGTCCAGAAGACCGAAGCGGAGATGCTGCGCACGCCGAACTTCGGCCGCAAGTCGCTCAACGAGATCAAGGAAGTGCTCTCGTCGATGGGCCTGCGCCTCGGCATGGACATTCCCGGCTGGCCGCCCGAGAACATCGAGGACATGGCCAAGAAGCTGGAGCAGGAACTGCTCGGCTAACGGGACCCTCGTTCGCTGGTTCAGTTCCGGAAGGTGAAGGGCGGTCCTTGGTGGGCCGCCCTTTCTCCTTTTAACAAGCGAGCGGTGAAGTGCGGGAACGAGCTGTGCTCCGGACGGTTGGCACGGCATCCGCAGAGGACCATGCCGTGCCAAGTTCCACCAAGCTCTCTCCCGGTTCCCGCTCCGGGCAGAGGTCGCCCGACCCGTTGCGCGGCGCGGTCGCCGGGCTGGTCGGTGGTCTCGTCGCGTCGCTGGCGATGGACCTGTTCCAGGGC
>CAXSDY010000195.1:0-4055 GCA_964235835.1 uncultured Sphingomonadaceae bacterium
CGATCAGCGCCTCCGCGATGGCCGGCATCCAGCAGGCGATCCGCCGCCAGGTCCAGCCCTGCGCCGACCGCCAGATCAATCCCGGCCCGGGCGCCAGCAAGATCAAGGTCAAGCTTCACCTCGTCCTCAACCGTGCCGGCGCGCTCTCGCGCCCGCCGGAGGTCGTTGCGACAACGGGTGTCGACGAGGATAACGCGCGCTATGAGGAGCGGGTGAAGGACCTCGCCGTGGCGATCATCTCCGGCTGCGCGCCATTGGGCGGCCTGCCCCAGGAACTCTACCAGACGCCCAGCGGCGGCTGGAGCAACTTCAACATGATCTACTCGCTGCCATGAGGCCCCGCATGAAGCTTCCCGCTCTCCTCGCCCTCCTGCTCGGCACGGCGGCACACGCCCAGACTCCGCCGCCGCCCCCGCTGGAGGTCAACGTGGTCGGCGGCACCAATGCGACCGGCGCGATCGCCGTCCCGCCGCTGGCCGCCGCGTCCGATCCGGCGACGGCGCTCGGCCGCCAGGTCGCAGGCGTGATCGCGTCGGACCTGCGCTCGACCGGCGCGTTCACGCCGCTCGGCCCGGAAGGCATCGGTAGCTACAGTGTCGCGGAGGCGAGTGCGCCCAACTATGCGACGTGGCGCAGCGCCGGCGCCGCGCAGCTTGTCGCTGGCAGCGTCGAGGCGCGCGGCGCGGACGGGATCAGCGTTGCCTGCAACCTCTACGACGTCGCCGCAGGCCGCGAGCTGACCCGCACGAGTTTCGCTGTGCCTGCCGCCGACTGGCGCCGGGCCGCTCACAAGTGCGCCGATGCGATCTATTCGCGGCTGACCGGCGAGCAGCCCTTCCTCGACACGCGCGTCGTCTACGTCGCGGAGACCGGCCCGAAGAACCGCCGCGTCAAGCGCATCGCGATCATGGACTCTGACGGCTCCAACCACCGATTCCTGACCACCGGATCGGCAACGGTCACCACGCCGCGCTTCAGCCCGCGCGGGGACAAGCTCGTCTACATGACGACCGCCGGTCGCCGCCCGCGGGTCATGATCATGGACGTCGCCAGCGGCTCGGAGCGCAGCCTGGTGCCCGGCGGCGCCCTGACCTTCGCCCCGCGCTTCGCCCCGAATGGGCGCGACGTCGCCTTCTCGATGGCCGCCGGCGGCAACACCGACCTTTACGTCGTCGGTACCGCGGGCGGCACGCCGCGCCGCCTGACCAGCACGCCCGGCGCGGATACCAGCCCCAGCTACTCGCCCGACGGCAACCGCATCGTGTTCGAAAGCGACCGCTCGGGCACGCAGCAGCTCTACGTCATGAACGCGGACGGATCGGATCAGCGGCGAATCAGCTTCGGCGGGGGCCGCTATGCGACGCCGGCGTGGAGCCCACGCGGCGATACGATCGCCTTCACCAAGATCGCCGGCGGCCAGTTCCGCATCGGCGTGATGAGTGCGTCGGGCGGCAGCGAGAAGATCCTGACCGACGCGTGGCAGGACGAAGCGCCGAGCTGGGCGCCTAACGGCCAGTTCGTCATGTTCAACCGCACCCGCCAGGGCAGCGGCCAAACCAGCCTGTTCGCGGTCAACGTCAACGGCGGCGATCCGCGCCGTCTCCCCACCCCGCAGGACGGCAGCGATCCCAGCTGGTCGCCGCTGCAGCGCTAATTCTCAAGGAGAGCCACGATGCGCAACACCCTCAGCCTGGCCCTGGCCGCAACCCTGCTCCTGACTGCGGGATGCGCGCGGCGAGATCGCGGCGTCGACGAGACTCCGCCTGCCGCAACCCAGGCCACGCCGCCGGCGAACCCCGACGATGCCGAGCTGGTCGAACTGCCCGCATTGCAGGCCGATCTGGTTGCCAAGGCCGGCTCCGACACCGTCTACTTCGGCACCGACAAGTCGGACGTCGATGCCGCTTCGCAGGCGACGCTTGCTGCCCAGGCCAAGTGGATGCTGGCGCACCGCAACGTGCGCGCCTCGATCGAAGGCCATGCCGACGAACGCGGCACCCGCGAATATAATATGGCGCTGGGCGAGCGGCGGGCCAACGCGGCGCGCGACTATCTCGTCGGGCAGGGCGTCCCGGCGGCGAGCCTGCTCGTCACCAGCTGGGGCAAGGAGCGCCCGGTCGCCACCGGCTCGGACGAGAGCGCCTGGGCCAAGAACCGCCGTGCGGTCACCGTCGTGGTGAAATAGCTACTCGTGTCCTCCCCTGCCTTTGCAGCGGAGGGGGCCGCCGCAGGCGGTGGAGGGGCCCTGCGTCGACGAAGGGATATCCCGTCCGCGGCCACAGTCACCAAATCTCAAGCCGCGTAACGCTGCGCCCCATGCCCAGCGCCGAGCCACGCCCGCGCCTGGCGCTGCGCCTCGGCGATCTCGCGGGCGCTCATCTCGTACGAGATCTCGGCCCGGCACTGCTGCGATCGCGTATCGCCCGACAGCGCGCCGAGATTGAACCATTTGTGCGCCTCGATCAGGTCGACCAGCACGCCCCCGCGGCCGGTCGAATAGATCACGCCCAAATCGAACAACGCCTCGACGTCGCCGCTCTCCGCATCCCTGAGCCGGCTGCGCAGAAGGAAGTCCGCGCCGGTCTGACTGATTGCACCCATTGGTCGTTCCCTGTTCCGTGACACCGCCGTTGTCGACCAGCAGGAGCGAACAAAAGGTTAACCGGGCAGGCACCATCTGCGCGGCTTCATCAGACCGCCAGATTGTCGATCAGCCGGGTCGATCCGATCCGTGCAGCGGCGATCAATCGCGCGCCCGGCCGCCACTCGCCGAGCGGCTCGAGACTGCCGGAATCGACCAGCGCGAGATAGTCGATCGTTGCGAAACCCGCCGCTTCCAATCGGCTGCGAGCGCCCGACAAGGCAGCTTCGACCGAAGCGCCCGAGCGGATTGCCGCGGCGGCCTCGGTTAAGGCTTCCGGCAAGGCCACTGCGCGCCGCCGCTGGTCGGCACTGAGATACGCATTGCGCGAAGACAAGGCGAGACCGTCCTGGTCGCGGACCGCGGCCACCCCGACGATCTCGATCGGCAGCGCGAGGTCCTCCACGAGCCGTCGGATGACCGCGAGTTGCTGGAAATCCTTCTCGCCGAACAGCGCTACGTCGGGCCGCACCGCCAGCAGCAGCTTGGCAACGACGGTGGCGACCCCATTGAAGTGCCCCGGCCGCGCCGCGCCGTCCCAGCGTTCGCTCACCCCAGCGACGCTGATCGTCGTGGCGAAGTCCGTCGGATAGAGGTCGCTCCGCGCCGGCAGCCACAGCAGGTCGCACCCCTGTTCCTCAAGCAGCGCCGCGTCCGCCGCCTCCTGCCGCGGATAGCGGTCGAGGTCCTCGCCAGCCCCGAACTGCAGCGGATTGACGAAGATCGTCGCGACCACCCGCTGTGCTCGCCGGCCCGCCTCCTGGATCAGCGCCATGTGCCCCGCGTGGAGCGCGCCCATCGTCGGCACCAGCGCCAGCCGCTCGCCCTCGCAGCGCAGCGCGTCGAGGGCCGGCTGCAGCGCCTCTAAGTCACGGATGATTTGCAAGGATTCCCCACCTCCCCTAAGCCGGCCGCATCGTTACGAACCAGGGGCCGGGGCGGCAATGAGCCAACCGCATTTCATCGTCTTCGCCAATGAAAAGGGCGGCACCGGCAAGTCGACGACGGCGGTCCACACCGCCATCGCGCTCGCCGCCTCGGGCCACCGCGTCGGCGCGCTCGATCTCGATAGCCGGCAGAAGACGACGACGCGCTATCTCGAGAACCGCGAGGCCACCATCCGGCGCACCGGCGAGGCGCTTCCGGTCGCGACCTATGAGGTCCTGAAGGACGAAACCGTCGAGGGGCTCGAGGCCGCGATCGCGCGCCTTGCCGAGACCTGCGACGTGCTGGTGATCGACACGCCCGGCCGCGACGATCCCGTCGCCCGCGCCGCAATTCTCAAGGCGGACACGCTGGTCACGCCGATGAACGACAGTTTCGTCGATCTCGACCTGATCGGCCAGGTCCATCCCGACACGTTCAAGGTCACCAAGCCGAGCTTCTATGCCGAGCTGATCTGGAACAGTCGCAC
>CAXSDY010000196.1:0-3970 GCA_964235835.1 uncultured Sphingomonadaceae bacterium
CATTGATCTGGCCGGCACAGAACAGCCCCGCGATGTCCCGGTGTTCCAGCGTTGAGCGCAATCGCCGTGGGTCGGTGTGAGCATATTCCACCGCATAGCCTGGCCGTGCAATCTCGGCGCGTTCCAGGCCGGGAATCGTCCGCACAAAGGCGCGCTGAACCTCGGCCGGCAGCGACGTCGAGATGCCGTTCGGATAGACCAGGTCCGAGGAGAGGCCTTCCGGTTCCAGGAACAGCTGGTGCCCGTCGCGGTCACCGAAGCGCTTGATCTTGTCTTCAACCGACGGGCAGTAACGCGGGCCGCGGCCCTCGATCCCGCCGGCGAACAAAGGCGATTGAGCGAAGTTGGCCGCGATGACTTCGTGGGTGGCCTTGACCGTTCGGGTCACCGCGCAGTCCACTTGAGGCTGTCGACCTCCCGCCGTGACGCTACTCATCGTCCACTGCTCCGAGTCAGACGGCTGGCGTTCGAGTCGGGCCCAGTCAATGGTACGGCCGTTCAGCCGGGGCGGCGTTCCGGTCTTCAGCCGCCCGGCGACAAGCCCGTGCGCTCGAAACTGATCGCCGAGCCGAGTTGCGGCTTTCTCCTCCACGCGGCCCCCGTCGGTTCGCTCCAGCCCGCAGAACAGCGCTCCGCCCAGGAACGTGCCCGTTGCGAGAACGACCGTCCGCGCGCCCAACTTGGCGCCAGAAGCGAGAAGAATACCACGGACGCGATCGCCACCGATGTCGAACCGGACCACCTCGCCTTCGACCAACGTGATGCCGCTGTGGCGCACTAAGTTCCGGACGGCTGACTGGTACATCTCTCGATCGACCTGCACCCGCGGTCCGTGCACCGCGACGCCTTTGCTACGGTTGAGCATCCTATAATGGATCGCCGCCTCATCCGCAGCCCGTGCCATCAGGCCGTCAAATACATCGAGCTCACGAACCAGATGACCCTTGCCGACGCCACCGACCGATGGATTGCAGGAGAGCTGCCCAATATTGGCTTTCGAAAACGTGACCAGCGCGACGCTAGCGCCGCGGCGAGCAGCTGAGGTCGCAGCCTCACATCCCGCGTGGCCGCCTCCGATTACGATGACATCGAGCATGCATGCTTTATAGGATACTACTCACATGGTCGTCCACCAAAGCGCCGTTGTTCCACGTGAAACTATTTATTTGCCCAAGCAGAACCGCCCGAACAAGGCCGAGATCGTATCCTCGATGCCGACCCGACCCGTCACTCGATCGAGAGCGTCGCGCGCGCTTCTGAACGACTCCGCCAGCAGAACGATGTCGTGAGGCACGTCTGTCAGGCTGGCCGCGGCATCTTCAATGGCTTTGGCCTGCCGTTGATTGGGCGTTATCCCATCGCCGGATACCAGCAACTCGCTCGCCAGCCCCTCAATCGTCGTAAGCAGCGCGCTTATGTTTTCTCCAGTCACGGAAGAGACTGACAAGTCAGCACCGGAACGAGTTCCCCGGCTCAAGTCCGCCTTTGATTGTACCACCACTCGGCGAAGATGGGCTGGAGCCTCCGTCGGAGCGCCAAGCCAAAGCAGCACATCGGCGTTCGCGATTTCTCGTTGCGCGCGCCCTACGCCGATCCGTTCTGCCCGATCCGAACTGTCGCGCAGCCCCGCCGTGTCGATCAAGGTGACGGCAACCCCGCCCAGCGAGAGCGGCACCTCGATCGAGTCGCGGGTCGTCCCGGGCGTGTCGAGTACAATGGCACGCTCTTGGCCGCTTAACGTGTTGATGAGGCTAGACTTACCGGCGTTCGGGGGGCCGGCGATCACGACGCGCAACCCTTGCTTGAGGGGCTCGGCACGGGGCCGCTCCAGCCATCGCGTAAGCTCGCTTGCAACGTCCGCGGCCTCGCGCCGCAATGGGGTCATATCAGCGCCGGTTTCGTCCTCCTCGCCAACATAGTCGATCGCCGCTTCCGCGCGTGCCGAAAGGTCGACGATACGCGAGCGCCAAGCCTCGATCTGGCGCGACAAGCCTCCGCTTGCCAGCGCCAACGCGGCCCTTCGCTGAGTCTCCGTCTCGGCCTCAAGCAGATCGGCGAGTCCTTCCGCTTCGGTCAGGTCGATCCGGCCGTTGATCAGGGCGCGGCGGGTGAACTCTCCCGGGACAGCAAGACGCACGCCGTCACACGACGTCAAGGCGTCGAGGATTGCGGCAATTACCGCGCGACCGCCATGGCATTGGAATTCGACGACGTCCTCGCCAGTGGCCGAGCGCGGACCATCGAACCTGAGCAAGAGCGCGGAGTCGAGCAGCCGCCCGTCGACCGGGTCGCGCAGGTCGCGCAGCACTGCCATCCGCGGATCGGGCAAGGCACCCGCCAGGCGGGAAGCGGCGGCTTTCGCATGCGGCCCGCTCATCCTGATCACGCCGATCGCGGCGGGAGGCCGGCCAGACGCATGAGCAACGATGGTGTCCAAACAGCCTGCTCCAACTCGGGCTGACCGCGGCTCAGGCGATCAGGGGGCGACCTCGTGCCAGCCCTCCCGGATCATCTTGCCTGCGACCCAGACGATGACGGCAAGGCCGACCCACGCGACCCAGCGGAAGCGCTCGATATACTTCGCGATGACATTTGCCGCGAGCCCCATCTGAGGCCACTGGGCTCGCCGCCGTATCTCGAGGAGCGCAGTCAGCGCTGACGGGGTCAGGAATGCGGCAATGTCCATCCCGCGGCATGACGAGTGTTGTCCCACCCGCAAACTGCGCCGTCAGCTCAGGAGCGAGCGCAGCCCCAAAATATGGTCGTCACCCACCCAGCCGTCGTGGATCATCGTCACTGCGACATAGAGGATCACGGCGAGGCCGATGTAGCTGATCCAATGATGGCGCTGCACCAGCCGCGCGACGAGGTTCGCGGCGAGCCCCATCAGCAGGACCGAAAAGGTCAGGCCCATGAACAGCAGCGCGGGATTGTCACGCGCGATCGAAGCGACGAGCAGGACGTTGTCGAGGCTCATTGACAGATCGGCGAGTGTGATCTGGATCGCGGCCTTGAGGAAGCTTTTGGACGCGGGCGGGCCTTCCACGGCCGTCGTCGCGGGATCGTCGGCGATCTCGACCTTGGCGGGCCTGAGCTCGCGGAACATGTTGTACGCGACCCACAGCAGCAGCAGGCCTCCTGCGAACAGCAGGCCGGTAACCTTGAGGAGCTGGGTGGCGATCAGCGCGAAGCCGATCAGGAAGACGAGCGCGATGCTGACGCCGAGCAAGAGCACCTTGCGCCGGTCGCGCACGGGGAGTCCGGAGGCGATCGTGCCCATGATGACGACGTTGTCGCCCGCCATGGTGAGATCGCCGAGGATGATCTGGCCGAGCTGGGCCATTCCCCCGGGGGTAAGCACCGAGGCGAAGTTAAGTGTGGGAAGCATGACGGCTGCGCCTAGCAGAAGCGGCGGCAGACCGTCACGCCCGAAGCGTGCCGGACCTGCCGACGCCGCTTACTGGTTCATCGAGGCGAAGAAGTCCTCGTTCGACTTGGCGTCTTTCATCTTGTCGAGCAGGAACTGCATCGCGTCGATGGTGCCCATCTGCATCAGAATGCGGCGCAGGACCCACATCTTGCTGAGCGTGCCCTGGTCGACCAGCAACTCCTCCTTGCGCGTGCCCGACTTGCCGACGTCGAGCGACGGGAAGATTCGCTTGTCGCTGACCTTGCGGTCGAGCACGATCTCGCTGTTGCCCGTGCCCTTGAACTCCTCGAAGATGACCTCGTCCATCTTGGAGCCGGTATCGATCAGGGCCGTGGCGATGATGGACAGCGAGCCGCCCTCCTCGATATTGCGCGCCGCACCGAAGAAGCGCTTGGGCCGCTGCAAGGCGTTGGCGTCGACACCGCCGGTCAGCACCTTTCCCGAGGAGGGAACAACGGTGTTGTAGGCACGGCCAAGCCGGGTGATCGAATCGAGCAGGATGACGACATCCTTCTTGTGCTCGACCAGGCGCTTGGCCTT
>CAXSDY010000197.1:0-3944 GCA_964235835.1 uncultured Sphingomonadaceae bacterium
ACGAAAGCGCCCACGTCTCCTTGGTGCCGCTGCTGGTCAGGGTTGGCCAGCTCTGAGGAGACGGAGAATACCCGACACCTGTCGGATAGTGTCCTGATTACCTAATCAGGACACTATCACCTGTCGCACCTCCACCACCTCGGCTACTTCAGGTGTTGCGCGAGAAGTTTGTTCATCTCAAACATAGTAACCTTCGCTTTGCCGAACACCTTCTGCAGCTTGTCGTCAGCCAGTATCTCGCGGCCATTGTCCGGGTTCTGCAACTTGTTCGCCTTGATGTAGATCCATACCTTGCTGACCACCTCACCCCTCGCCATCATCCCGCCGCCCACCACCGCAGCAAGGTCCTCTGACGGTTGAAGCGGCTGCTGAAGGGCGTTCGGCTTGCCAGCGGCTTTCGGCTTGGCAACGGCGGCGCCCTTCGGGGTTGGCGTCTTTTCTGGGGCTTTTGTCATCGGGGATCCTCAGGTTGCTGCAAGGCTTGATCGCCGCGACAGCTTCAAAACGGGGTGGCACGAGCCGGAAGCCGGCCGCCTCCCGCTCGAAAACCCGCCTCCGAAGATAAGATGCCCGCTTCCAGGTAGACAGTGCGCCTCACTTGCCGCAGACCCCTGTCCTCTTCGATCGCCGGCGTCCGCTCGTGACCTGGGACCGATCGGCCATCGGCTTCCATTCCGCGATCGCCCGCACACAAAGCCGTGCATGGGCATTGTCCGCCAGGAGAGGAAAGTGGCGGCGCAGTTCAACAACGCCAGCTAGCTCGCCGCCGTTCTCACAAGCTCGGCGGATCGCTTCAGCGGTGGCTTCGTCGACGGTGAACATGCCCGACATCCTACCCGCACGCGGCGCAACGAACATCGCACCGTCGCGAGAGGCCCCTTCCTATCTTCCCTCGACCAACTTGAATCCGCCGACCATCGCTTTTGGTACTGCAGCTTTCGATGGTCGCAAGGCCAGCCCGTGTGCCGTCACTTCGACCTGTGCATGCGGATATGCCACGTGCACGTCGGGCATCACTTCCCTAATTCGTTGGGCGAGTGTGTTGGTGGTACGCTCAGCCGAACCGATCTGCGCCTGAAGCGCGCTCCAGCGGAGATGTACCTCTCGCTCCAACCTGGGCAGTCGATAGGCGAGCAGGGCGTAAAGGTCGAGACCCAGGCTGTTGGCAGATAGGTGGGCGATGCCCCGCTTATCCAATGGGACCGCATGCTCCTGCAGGTGAGCATGGAATTTCTCCGAGAGCTCCACCGTTTCGGCCCATTGTTGCCCGCCCGACTGCCACAGCTCCAGACCATCCACGATGGAGGTGTTGGCGATTATGGCCCTACCCTCCCCCGCAGAGTTGGCTTCATCCCATTGCATCGTGAACCGGCACTGGGCAATCCGAAGCGCCTGTTCGCGTACGGCGCCAATGGTTCCCCGTGCACCTCCCGTCACGGCCAAACCCAGGCTGCGCATGAAGGCGCTGAATGAGGTACCCAGATTGACGGTACGTGACTTCAACCCCTCGGTTTGTAGATGAATCATGATGAGACGAGCCTTCGGGCCATAAGGCACGCCCACGTAGCGACCGGTTCCCTCAGCATCGATGACGCCGGGTTGGACCAGAAGTGAGAACCGGCCCGACTGGCGCCGCCAGATCGAGGCATTGTCCGCTGGTCGGCTATGAGGGAGGGCGACTTGGCAAAGTCCAGAGTGGAGAAAGGACAGATCGTCCGCTGCGGGAAGCGCCGACATGAGCTGATGGGCGGTTTCGACGCGTCGTTGAAGGCGCTTGCAGTCGTTCGAGGATACCGCTTCACCGCGCGCCCTTCTTCGAGTCTCTTCCAGCCCGAAGATTTCCAGCTGCTCACTAAGCTTCAGGACCATGCTGCCTCCTTCAGCCTTTTAACCTATGTCGCTCGGAGTGCGTGCGCAGAGTTGGCTATAGCCTGATGGAGGTGCACAGCGCAGAATCGGCTACATCCGTCGCCTATAGGGAAGAGGTATCAGACTCTTATAGGAGTGTGTTGCCAACTCTGCGTGGATAACCGCCCTGCCTGTAGCCAAGTCTGCGCAGATCGGGCCCAGATACGTAGCCAACTCTGCGTTGCGTCCCACATCCGCAGTGTGGATAACTCCGTCGACAATGCAGCCAACTCTGCGTGCCGGACGCTCGTAGTCCGTCGACGATCACAGCAGGGAGCTCCAGCTGTATGACCACTGCCCCGCGATTCGGGTCCGGCATGACGCCGCGTTGCGCGGTAACCGATAGCTATCCGTTTACCACCAGGTCGCTATCCGCTAGAGTAATAGCTGCCAAATAGCCCTGGGGTGCCGACGGGATGCCGACAATCGTGTTCGCCAGCCCAAAGGGGGGCGCCGGAAAATCGACCAGCGCTGTCGTGCTTGCCTCCGAGCTCGCGCGGACGGGGGCGGACATCGTCATGATCGACGCGGACCCCAACCGCCCCGTCTCAAAATGGGCGAGGCTGGAGGGCAAGCCCGAGACTTTGTCCGTCAGGGGCGACGTGACCGAGGCCACCATCATCGACGAGATCGAGCTCTGGTCCGGGAAAGTTCCCTTTGTCGTTGTCGATCTTGAAGGCACGGCCAGTATGACCGTGGCCTACGCGATCAGTCGTGCCGATCTGGTCATCATTCCCGTTCAGGGCAGCCAACTCGACGCTGCCGAGGCAGCCAAGGCTATCAAGTTGATACGTCAGCAGGAGAAAGCGTTCGCCCGTCGTATTCCCCATGCCGTTCTGTTCACCCGGACGAGTAGCGCGATCCGACCGCGACTGCTTGGACATATTCGCGAAGAACTTCAAACAGCCGGCGTGCCAATCTTTGACGTGCAAATGCATGAGCGGGAAGCATTCCGCGCCATTTTTTCCTTTGGGGGCACGATCGAGACATTGCAGTCATCTCAGGTTAGCAATCTAAAGGCCGCGGCGGCGAACGCACGGGCGCTCGCGGCAGAGGTGGTTTCCATGCTGCGGAAGCAGTTAGCCAAACCCTGGAAAGAGAGGGCTGCATGATGGCCGGAAATCGTGCTTCGGTGTTCGACGAGGTAGATCTCGATGTCAGCGACTTCACTCCGAAGCCTGAGCAGGATGGGGTGCATCGAGACCAGGTAAGGGCGGTTGCCGAGCCAGCATCGTTCCGCAGCCGGGAGGCCAGTCCAGTGTCGAGCCGGCGCGAGCCCCGCCGGCACCGAACTGGGCGCAATGTCCAACTGAACCTGAAAGTCACGCAGGAGGACGCAGATGCGTTTTATGCTCTGGCGGACGAGCAGGGGTGCGTTTTGGGGGAGGCTTTTCACTTGGCGATAGCGGCACTGAAGCAGCAGATAAGCCGATAGCTACTAGGAGGCTATCAGTTATCCGGCGGGCCATGGCACGGCCCACGGCCTGGCCTTCCAGACCCGCTAGCTAGCCCCCTTTCCATAGTTGCGGAACGTTCTTGGGTGATCGCCGCCGTATCGAGCAGCAGCCCAGACGGACCAGCGGGAGCAGCCGCAATCTGGCAGACACCGCGACCAACGCGCCTTCTGCGGTTTGGTCGGTCTTGGCGCGGCGAATGGTGACGTGCATGCCTGCTCGTCCCAGTCGAGGTCGGAACATCGAGGGCGACCAGCTCGGAGCGCCGGGCAGCGAGCCCCCATCCCGAAGGCCAGCCGCGCCGGATCCTGCGACGCCGCGAAGTCCATGACCGGTGATGGAGCGGAGCAGAATTTCCAAGAAATTGCGATTTGGCGCCGCGGTTCGCGAGCAGCTGCCGGCGAGCACCTCGGCGATCGCCTGGCCGCGTTCGGCGAGGTGGGGCGATCAGGCCGGCGCGCCCATGGGAATGGGCGATAGCGCCCAGCGCTCGGGCAATCGAGGGTGGCACCTAGCCCGGTCCGGCCAAACTAGGGTCAGGACTCATTTGATGAGCCAGAAGATGACGGTGGCAGCGAGCGT
>CAXSDY010000198.1:0-3881 GCA_964235835.1 uncultured Sphingomonadaceae bacterium
CTCGATCTGCTCATGGTGAAGAACGGCCGCCGTGTCGGCGTCGAGTTCAAGCGCGCCGACGCGCCGCACATGACCCCGTCGATGCGGTTCGCGCTGAGCGTCGTGCACCCGGTGACAGGGTTCCACGTATGCTCGGTCCACTCGATCGACGATTCGGCCATTCCTTACCTCGTGAAGGACCGCTGACGGCGGAGGAACTCGCCCACATGAGGCAGGACGCGCCATCCGCGATCGGCAGGGCAAGCCGCTCACTAAGGCCGTTCGGCGGACGCAGCATCCGCCAAGGCTGGGGCATCACAAGCAGTCCTCGATGCCCATCATTGATTGACTAGCACGCACACGGATCCAACCGAGGCCCGCTAGGTTGCGGATAGCGTCGGCAATGGCTTCGTGCTTCTCCGGAGCAACCCAATGCTTCTTCCATTCGAGGATGTAATCAAATATACGTTGCTCGTCGACGACTACTAGCCGGTTTCCGTTTTTGACTTGACGGGCCGCATAGAGAACCGTCACAACCTCTTCGGCTTGCTCCGTTCCTTGGATCCGACTGAACAAGTCAACTGTCTTGTCGATCGCCTTGCTGTGCTTGTCTATCTCCACTTGGTACTTGGTCCGATCCCGCTCGAACTGCTCTCCCACTGTCAACGCAAGCATCCGCCCCAGCAACTTTTCTCGCAGCCAGTTCCTATTCGCGAAGTCGTGAAGTACCGGCATCACATCAGCAGAGAAGGGCCCATAGCTGCCTTTGCCGAACTCAAATCCGGTGTCAACGCCGAGTACGGTGAGGACGTAGCAGATCTTTTGGAAAATTACCCGTCCAACCGGCCGCGCATGCGATTGACGTTCCAGCTGCCGAAGTACCTCAACCAGAGGTATCCAGTCGGGATTCATCTTCTGGTGCTTGCGCCCCTTGCCGTCGAGAGACAGTTGTGCGGGTGACGATAGAAACTCTTCGCGAAGCTCCGTACTTGGCGTTCCGTAAGGGGCGAAAACTTTAGTTGATATCGGAAGTTCGTGCAGTTTGCGATAGATGAGCGGGCCGATCTCGTCCCACTCAAGACCTCCGTTCCCGCATCCAAGTGGGGGCATGGCCAGGCTCGCGATTCCCCATTCTTCGTAGTGCCCCACGAGGTAGTCGAGCCCCCGCTCAATGTCTTTCACGCGCGAAGGCGATCGCCAATGATCCTTAGTTGGAAAGTTCAAGATCTTCCGACCTGACTTTGGGTCGTCGTAGACGTATGGCTCGCCCAACCTGACCGCGTTTCGAGTACACCGTCGGGCGTAGTCCTCGTACATCTCAGGGAAGATCTCCTTGAACTTCAAGGCGACTCCCTTCCCCATAACACCAACGCAGTTGACCGTGTTCACAAGGGTCTGCGCGGGGCTTGCAAACATGTCGCCAATTAGCGCCTCAAAAGTGCCCATGCGTTCTACCGAAAGAAGAAGTTTGGATGGATGCTGATCGGCAGTCCAAATCCCTGTGCGTCGAGACGCACGCGGGCAGCGATGTCGGGCACATAAGCTCCGATCAGCATAGATGGCTGGACCAGGTCCGGAATGAGGACCTCCGCGCACTTGCGCGATGTGTGTTGCCATTCGCGAATCTGGTCGTCAGGGTGCTTCCAATCGGCGGCGAAGATGTCGTCGAAGTCAAGATTTCTCCATTCGGACGGCGTACTCGGTCGGCAGTACTTGCTGGCAGCGTTTTGATCCGTTATCACCGCACTCTGGAGCTTCAGGACAGCGACTGAGATTCGCAGAACACAGACATCTTCAAATCGCCGCTTGAACAGCATCGGATTGCGGGCGTGGAAGTACAGGTTGGCATAGTGATGAAGCTTCCTGCCTCCGAATATCGACTTCGCAGCGCGCTTGTCCTGTATCGCTTGCATCGCCACGCTTGCATGTGGCAGCCTCGACGCGCGATCGTGCGAAAGGATGCCTCTAGCAAGCACCGAGGGAATGTTCCCTATCGGCATGATGCAGTGCAGTTCAGTGACCCTCGGATCCACGCAGGATTTTGCCCGTTGCCTGACTCTACCAAGAGTACTGTACGTTTGTACAGTACTCTTGGCCGCACGCTTGCGGTCGAACGATGTTCGACCTGCAGCGCAGCTGCCCGCTGAGATGATCGCCGCCCGGCGCAGCAACGCCCCCACCGCAACCCACGGCTGTTCCGCTTTCAGCTGCCGAAGCACCCCGCTCCGGCGCCTGCGCGCGCTAACTCTCCATCTGGGCCGGTCGAGCAGCTTAGCCACGGCGACTCACGGCAGCGCCGGTACCTCCCGGGCCCGCTGCCGCTCGCCGCGCCCCACCCACCAGCACGCCGCAAAGATCACCGCCGCTCCCGCCCACACCTGCGGCCGCACGGCCTCGCCGAAGAACACCCAGCCGAAGAGCGCCGCCCACGGCAACGCGGTGAACTCGAGCACGCCGAGCGCTTGCGCCTCGGCGGCCGCGTAGGCGCGGGCGAGCAGCTGGATGCCGACGTTGCCCAGCAGCCCGGCGAGCACGGCCAGGCCCAACGCCCAGGCGGTGGGGAGCGGCGCGCCGACCGCAGCGGGCGAGAGCACCGCCAGCGGGATCACGGCGCTCGTCAACGTGAGCAGGGTCGCGCCGTCCTTCGCGGCGCGCGCCCGCATCACGATGGCCGCGAGCGCGTACGTGACGGCCGCGCCCAGGATGGCCGCCAGGCCGAGACCGCGCTCGCCGTCGAAGCTCGGCGCGCCCTGCACCGTGACCAGCACGCCGGCGAAGCCGAGCAGCGCCGCGAGCAGCACCGGCCCGCGCACCTTTTCGCCGAGGAACAGATGGGCGAACGGCGGAATCAGGAGCGGGGCGATGAACGAGAGGGTGATCGCCTCGGCCAGGCCGAGCCGGGTGAGGGCGAAGAAGAACAGGAACGCGGTTGCTGCGATCAGCACGCCACGCGTCAGGTGGGCGGGCAGCATGTCGCGGGTCAGCTTCGGCCGCCCTTGCCACCACCACACCGCGAGCGCGAACACGGTGCCGAAGACGTAGCGCCCCAGCACGGCGTACGCCACCGCGTACGAGCGGGTGAGCTCCTTGACCGTCGCATCGAGCGCGCAAAGGGCCGCGATGCCGGCCACGGCGGCGACGAAAGGACGAGGCGAAGACATCGCGTCGGGCGTGGGCGTCTACTTCTTCTCGAGCAGCAGCTGTCCCGCCTTCTCCAGGCGGCTCCTGAAGCCGCTCGCGATCAGGCCGAGCACGCCGGGAAGGTGGATCTCCATCGTCACCGCGGCGTCGCCGACGTCGACGAAGCCCGTGATCGTCTGCGCCAGCGCCGCGACGCTGAACACGAGCCGATCGCCCTCCCATCGCTGGCTGCAGCGGCCGATGCCGCCCGGCACGCCGGCCAGCGACTTGGCGAACCCGGCCTCGATGCGGCGGCGCGCCTCGGCGCGGCCGAGCTGATGCGGGATGCTCAGCGTGAGCGGTGGGGCCATGGGCGCGAGCGTGCGCTTGCCCGGGGCACGGTCAGCCGTCGACCGCCGCAGTGACGACGATCTCGACGCGCCAGCCCGGCTTCGCGAGCGGGGCCTCGACGGTCGCGCGGCACGGCGCCTGGCCGGGCGCGACCCAGGCATCCCAGGCGGCGTTCATCCCGGCGAAGTCGGCCATGTCGGCGATGAAGATCTGCGCCATGAGGATGCGCGACTTGTCGCTGCCGACCTCGGCGAGCAGCGCGTCGATGGCCGTGAGCACCTGGCGCGTCTGGCCGGCGATGTCCTGCTTCGCGTCGGCGGCGACCTGACCGGCGAGGTACGCGGTGCCGTGGTGGACCGTCGCCTCGCTGAGGCGAGGGCCGGTGTGGAAGCGCTGGATCGTCGTCATGGCATCGCTCGTGAAGCTCGAAG
>CAXSDY010000199.1:0-3827 GCA_964235835.1 uncultured Sphingomonadaceae bacterium
CAGATGCGCTCCGACTGGCTGTTCCCGATCTGCAGCGGCGCCGAGCGCGAGAAGGGCGACGACGGGCACAAGGCGCATCCGACGCAGAAGCCAGAGGCGCTGCTCTATCGCATCCTGCTCGCCTGCACGAAGCCCGGCGACGTCGTGCTCGACCCGTTCTTCGGCACGGGCACGACCGGCGCCGTCGCGCGGCGGCTCGGGCGGCGGTGGATCGGGATCGAGCGCGAGGCCGCATACGTCGACGTGGCGCGGCGGCGGATCGAGGCCGCCCTGCCGCTCGACGAGAGCGCGATGACGATCATGGCCGACAAGCGCGCCGCGCCGCGGGTGGCCTTCGGCGTGCTGGTCGAGAGCGGGCTGGTTCCGCCGGGTTCGCTGCTGACCGACGCCAAGCGCCGCTGGAGCGCGCAGGTCCGGGCCGACGGCTCGCTCGCCAGCGGAGCCCACGTCGGGTCGATCCACAAGGTCGGCGCGGCCCTGCAGGGCGCCCCATCGTGCAACGGCTGGACCTTCTGGCACGTCGAGCAGGGCGGCGCCTTGTCCGACATCGACACACTGCGGCAGAAGCATCTCGCGGGCGCCTAGCTCACGCTTGTCGCATCGCCCTCCACCCTCTAACCGACCGGCCACCCTATTCCGGCCAGGCGATCCATGAGCAGCTTCAAGACCCTCGACGACCTTCCGGCCGACCTGTCGGGCAAGCGCGTGCTCGTCCGCGTCGACCTCAACGTGCCGATGCACGAGGGAGCGGTCAGCGACGACACCCGGCTGCGCGCCGCCGTCCCGACGATCGCCGACCTGTCGGACCGCGGCGCGATCGTGCTCCTGCTGTCGCACGTCGGGCGGCCCAAGGGTCAGAGCCGGCCCGACATGTCGACCGCGCTGGTCGTGCGGCCGCTCCACCTCATCACCGGGCGTCCGGTGCGGTTCATCGAGGATTGCCAAGGGCCGGAGGCCGAGCGGGCGATCACGACCATGACGCCAGGTTCGATCGGGGTGCTCGAGAACACGCGCTTCCATGCGGGCGAGGAGACGAACGATCCGGCGCTGGCGAAAGCGATGGCGGCGCTCGGCGACTTCTACGTCGATGACGCCTTCTCCGCCGCGCACCGCGCCCATGCCTCGACCGAGGGCATCACCCACTTCCTGCCGTCGTTCGCCGGGCGGGCGATGGAGGCCGAGCTGAAGGCGCTCGAGGCGGCGCTCGGCAATCCGCAGCGGCCGGTCGCAGCGGTGGTCGGCGGTGCGAAGGTGTCGTCCAAGCTCGCCGTCCTGGGCCATCTGGTCGGCAAGGTCGATCATCTGATCATCGGCGGCGGCATGGCGAACACCTTCCTCGCGGCGCGCGGCGTCGGCGTCGGCAAGTCGCTGTGCGAGCATGAACTGGTCGGCGAGGCGGAGGCGATCTTCGCCCGCGCCGAAGCGGCCCACTGCACCATTCACCTGCCCTACGACGTCGTTGTGGCCAAGGAGTTCGCGGCGAATCCGCCGTCCCTGCGCACGTGCAATGTCCACGAGGTCGCGGCCGACGAGATGATCCTCGATGTAGGCCCGGCGGCCGTCGAGGCGCTGTCCGACGTGCTCAAGACTTGCCGCACGCTGGTCTGGAACGGGCCGCTCGGCGCGTTCGAGACGCCGCCCTTCGACGCCGCGACGGTGGCACTGGCACGGACCGCGGCGGCGCTGACCCAGGATGGCAGCCTGGTCTCCGTCGCCGGCGGCGGGGACACCGTCGCTGCCCTCAACCAGGCCGGGGTGACGCCGATGTTCAGCTTCGTCTCGACCGCGGGCGGCGCCTTCCTCGAATGGATGGAAGGGCGCACGCTGCCCGGCGTGGCGGCGTTGACGCGTTAAGGCCGAGCGCTTACGTTTAACATGTTGAACGGAGGTCCAGCATGCTCGGTATTCGCCTGTCCCCCGAGGCCGAACAAGCGCTGGAGCGCCACGCGCGTTCGCTCGGTCGCGGCAAGAGCGTCATCGCGCGCGAGTGGATTCTCCAAAGGCTCGAGCGCGAAAGCATCGACGAGCAGCTCCGGCGATCAGCAGCCTATCTGGCCAAGCACGAAGATCCTGAGGAGCTTCGGCGAGCGGAGCGTCGGAGCGCCGAGTGGTTGCGCCAGCTCGATGCAGAGGATGGGGGCTATGATTGGGATGACAGGCCGCCTTCGAAATGAAACGCGGCGACGTCGTGCTGATCCGGGAGCCAGGTACTCCGGCGGGCAAAGCGCGCCCGTGCGTTGTCATCCAGCGCAACAGCACTCTGGATGGTGCCTCGAAGATAACGGTCTGCGCCTTCACGTCCGACATCCGGGGGCTAGCAACGAGTCGTCCCTTTGTCCTGCCCACGTCGGGAAATGGCCTGAAGAAGCCTAGCCAGGTGGAAGTGGATTGGATTTATACCCATCCGATCACTTTCGTCGGTGAGCGCATTGGCGAGTTGGACGACGTGATGATGGACAACGTCGATACCGCCCTGCGCCGCTGGCTCGATCTGTGACGGTTCTCGCAACGGCCTAGACTCGACGGCAGGCCTTGCTAACAGCCGGGCAACCCGTTCCCGGAGTGAGTATCGATGACCTTCACGACGACCATCTCGACCATCCTCGCCAACTACGAGTCCGACAATCCGGGCTCCAAGGCGAACCTTGCGCGCGTGCTGACCCACGGGCGGCTCGGCGGGACGGGCAAGATGATCATCCTGCCGGTCGACCAGGGGTTCGAGCATGGGCCGGCGCGCAGCTTCTCGGTCAATCCCGACGCCTATGACCCGCACTATCATTTCAAGCTGGCGATCGACGCCGGACTGAATGCCTACGCCGCGCCGCTCGGCATGCTCGAGGCCGGGGCAGGGACCTTCGCAGGGCAGATCCCGACCATTCTCAAGGTCAATTCCTCGAACAGCTGGGCGACGGGCGTCGACCAGGCGCTGACGGGCAGCGTCGACGACGCGCTGCGCCTCGGCTGCGCGGCGATCGGCTTCACCATCTACCCGGGCGCCGACCAGGTGTTCGAGATGATCGAGGAGATCAGCCAGATGGCGGCGCAGGCCAAGCAGGCCGGCCTGGCGGTGGTCGTGTGGAGCTACCCGCGCGGCGGCAGCCTGCCCAAGTCGGGCGAGCTCGCGCTCGACGTCGGCGCCTATGCCGCGCACATGGCGGCGCTGATCGGCGCGCACATCATCAAGGTGAAGCTGCCGTCGAACCACATCGAGCAGAAGGACGCGCAGAAGAGCTACGAGGGGCAGGACTTCTCGAAGCAGTCCGACCGGGTCAAGCATGTCGTCCAGAGCTGCTTCGCCGGCCGCCGCATCGTCGTCTTCTCGGGTGGGGCCGCCAAGGGCGCGGACGACGTCTTCCAGGACGCGCGCGACATCCGCGACGGCGGCGGCAACGGATCGATCATCGGCCGCAACAGCTTCCAGCGCAGCCGCACCGACGCGCTCGCCATGCTCGACCGGCTGGTCAAGATCTACCAGGGCGCCGAGTGACGGACGAGGACGACGAGTTCGACGTCGCGACCTTCGCCAGCCGGTTCCAGCGCGACCCGAACCGGCCGGCCTGCCAGCTCTACCTCATCTCGCCGCAGGAGGTCGGCGGCGGCTTTCCCGATCGGCTGCGCATGGCGCTCGACGGCGGGCCGGTCGCGGCGTTCCAGCTGCGCGTGAAGGACGTCGCCGAGCACGAGCTGGCGCGCCTTGCCGAGCCGCTGCAACGGATTTGCGGGGAGCATGACGTGGCGTTCATCGTCAACGACAGCATGGCGCTGGCCAAGCGGCTTGGCGCCGACGGGGTCCACCTCGGCCAGTCCGACGGCGACGTGCGGCAGGC
>CAXSDY010000200.1:0-3740 GCA_964235835.1 uncultured Sphingomonadaceae bacterium
GCCGGCGACCTTGAAGTCCATGTCGCCGAGGTGGTCCTCGTCGCCGAGGATGTCGCTGATCACCGCGAAGTCGTCGCCTTCGAGGATCAGGCCCATGGCGATGCCCGCGACCGGGCGCTTCAAGGGAACGCCCGCGTCCATCATCGCCAGGCTGCCGCCGCACACCGTCGCCATCGACGAGGAGCCGTTGCTCTCGGTGATGTCCGACAGGACGCGGATGGTATAGGGGAACTCCTCGTTCGACGGCAGCATCGGGTGCAGCGCGCGCCACGCCAGCTTGCCGTGACCGACCTCGCGGCGGCCCGGCGCGCCGAAGCGGCCGACTTCACCGACCGAATAGGGCGGGAAGTTATAGTGGAGCATGAAGCGCTG
Organism: uncultured Sphingomonadaceae bacterium; assembly: GCA_964235835.1. Classification (GTDB taxonomy): domain Bacteria; phylum Pseudomonadota; class Alphaproteobacteria; order Sphingomonadales; family Sphingomonadaceae; genus Sphingomicrobium. The sequence goes on from CAXSDY010000200.1 coordinate 373, forward strand.
GTACGACAGGCCGTCGAGGCCGTCGATCATCTGCTCGCTGTCCTTGGTGCCGAGCGTCGTGGTGACGATCGCCTGGGTCTCGCCGCGCGTGAACAGCGCCGAGCCGTGGGTGCGGGGCAGGAAGCCGACCATCGCCTCAATGGGGCGCACCGTCTTGGTGTCGCGACCGTCGATGCGGCGGCCTTCCTTGAGGATCGCCGTGCGGACGATCTCCGCCTCCAGCTTCTTGCCGAGCTTGGTCGCCTTCAGCGCCGTGCCGGGGTCCGCGTCGGCATAGGCGTCCTTGAGCGGGGTCTTGGCGGCGGCGATGGCGGCGACGCGCTCGGCCTTGCCGACTAGCTTGTAGGCGTTCTCGAGCCCCGAACCGGCAAGCTCGCGCAGCTTGCCGAGCATCGACGCGCTGTCCTTGTCCTCGGGCATCACCCAAGGCTCCTTGGCCGCCTGCTCGGCGAGGCGGATGATGCCGTCGACGATCTTGCGGCTGGCATCGTGGGCGAACACGACGGCGCCGAGCATCGTCTCTTCGCTCAGCTCCTTGGCTTCGGATTCGACCATCATCACCGCGCCGTGGGTGGCGGCGACGACCAGGTCGAGGTCGCCCGACTTGATCTGCTCGGGGCTGGGATTGAGGATGTACTCGCCATTCTCATAGCCGACGCGCGCGGCGCCGATCGGGCCCATGAACGGCACGCCGCTGATCGTCAGCGCGGCCGAGGCGGCGATCATCGCGACAATGTCGGGCTCGTTCTCGCCGTCGTAGGACAGGACGTGCGCGATCACGAGCACCTCGTTGTAGAAGCCCTCCGGGAACAGCGGGCGGATCGGGCGGTCGATCAGGCGGCTGGTCAGCGTTTCCTTTTCGGTCGCGCCGCGCTCACGCTTGAAGAAGCCGCCCGGGATGCGGCCGGCGGCGGAGAATTTTTCCTGGTAGTGGACGGTCAGCGGGAAGAAATCCTGCCCGGCCTTGACCGACTTTGCGGCCGTGACGGCGCACAGCACGACGGTCTCGCCGAGCGTCGCGATCACCGCGCCGTCGGCCTGGCGGGCGACGCGCCCGGTCTCGAGCTTCAGCGTCTTGCCGCCGAGGTCTATTTCTACAGTCTTGATATCGAACATCTGTTTTCCTTCACCCGGGCGCCGGATGCGCGCGGGACATCGTGGCGGTGGGCAGCCGGTCCACCATCGGTCGGGACTGTCGAGCCCCTTCGGGAACCGGCCGAATTGCCGTGATCCCGGATATGCGAAGGGCGCCGCGAGGGCGCCCTTGTGGTTACTTGCGAAGGCCGAGCTTCGCGATCAGGTCGGTGTAGCGGGTCGCGTCCTCGCGCTTGAGATAGTCGAGCAGCGAACGCCGTTTGTTGACCATCATCAGCAGGCCGCGGCGCGAATGGTTGTCCTTCGCGTGCGTCTTAAAATGCTCGGTGAGGTTGACGATCCGCTCCGTGAGGATCGCGATCTGGACCTCGGGCGAACCCGTGTCCTCGTCGGCGCGGCCATGTTCCTTGATGAGCGCGGATTTGCGCTCCGTGGTGATCGACATCGGGGGACTCCTGTTCTTAAAGGTTGAACCCGCGGACGACCCGAAGGCCGTCACCGCCGGCTTCGACCAGCGCCACGGGACGACCAGCGTCGGTGGCGAGGTGAAGGCCCGGCGTCGCGAGCATCCGCGTCAGCTTCTGTCCGTGGCGGAGCAGGGTGGCTTCTTCGGGAGTGACGGGGAGGGCCGGGATGTCGTCCAGCCCCGCGATGAGCGGGAGGACCGCCCCATCAAGCGCGGGTTCCCTAGCAAGATCGGCCAGTTTGTCCAGCGATATCGCCTGAGACAGGGTGAACGGCCCGGCGCGGGTGCGGCGAAGCATGGTGACATGGCCAACCGTGCCGAGCGCCAGCGCGATGTCGCGCGCGAGGGAGCGGATGTAGGTGCCCTTGGAGACGGTGGCCGAGAGGATAAGGTCGTCGCGGCTATTCTCCCACGGGATTCCCCCCGAAAGCGGGGGGAGGAGATTCAGCTCGTGAACCGTCACGGCTCTCGTTTTGAGCTCGAAGGCCTGGCCCGCGCGCGCCAGATCGTACGCCCGCTTGCCGTGCACCTTCAGCGCCGAATAGTGGGGCGGAACCTGCTCGATCGGACCCGTGAAGCGCGGCAACATCGCCTCGATCTGCGTCGCGGTCGGCCGTACCCCGCTCGTCGCGACCACCGCACCTTCGAGGTCGAGCGTGTCCGTCTGGGCGCCGAACGCGACGGTGAACTCGTATGTCTTGGTCGCCTCCAGCATCCGCCCGGCAAGCTTGGTGGCCTCGCCGATCGCGATCGGCAGCACGCCGGAGGCGAGCGGATCGAGCGTCCCGCCATGCCCGACCCGCGTCTTCGGCTCGCCGGCCTGGCGGAGCGCGCGCTTGACTGCCGAGACGCACGGGGTCGAGCCGATTCCGACCGGCTTGTCGAGGACGATCCAGCCGTTGAGCATGTCGTCAGCGCAGCCGGCGCGGCATCGGCAGGCGGAGCTGCGCCGCGCCGACCTCGCCCAGCCGGCCGAAGAAGTGGCGCCGGCACAGCGCGATGTAGCGGTCGTTGCCCCCGATCTCGGTCTGCGCGCCCGACAGGACCGCCTGCCCTTCGGCATCGACGCGAAGGTTCATCGTCGCCTTGCGCCCGCACTCGCAGACCGCCTTGAGCTCGATCAGGGAGTCCGCCAGCGCGAGCAGCGCCGCCGACCCGTCGAACAGTTCGCCGCGGAAGTCGGTGCGCAGGCCGTAGGTCAGGACCGGCAGCCAACCCTCGTCGGCGACGCGGCATAGCTGGAGCACTTGCGCGCGGGTCAGGAACTGGGCCTCGTCGACCAGGATGCAGTCGAGCGAGCGGCGCTTGAGCTCGCTGCCGACCGCGGCGAACAGGTCGGTGTCGGTCCGATAGGCGTTAGCCGCCGCTTCCAGGCCGATGCGCGAGCGGATGACTCCGGCGCCCGAGCGGTGATCGTGCGCCGCGGTCCACAGCATCGTCGCCATGCCGCGCTCGCGGTAGTTGAAGTCGGCCTGCAGCAGGGTCGTCGACTTGCCCGCATTCATCGCCGCATAGTAGAAGTAGAGCTTGGCCACGGCTGCTCCTACCGTGCGTTGCAGCGGATACAATGGCGCGGCGGACCACGGTCGACCAGCGCAGGCGGGAGGGAACATGCCACAGGTCGCGATCGTGCGCGTCGGCCCGGATCAGCGATTGTTGCTCGATGCGGTTGCCGACGGCGTGTTCAACGACCCGGTCGATCCGCGCCGCTGCGCCGCCTACCTCGCCTCTCCGTCCGCGATGCTCGTCGTGGCGCGCGACGGCGGGCTCGTCGTCGGACAGGTCAAGGCGGCGATCCACCTCCATC
>CAXSDY010000201.1:0-3717 GCA_964235835.1 uncultured Sphingomonadaceae bacterium
TGCGCGTCCTGGCGCCGCCGATTGCTACGCCGGATTCGTCCTCCCGGGCTTGACCGGGGACGAGGGTGCTTCCTTCCCGCTGCCACTCGAAGCCCGGCTCCGGATCCGGTTCGGCATGAGCATCGCTTGAGGCGACTTGTCCCCGGAAATCGAATGGCGGCTGATTTTCCCTCTTGCGTCTTCCGATAGGTTTGCCACTATGTCTTGTGCCGTGGCGGGGGCCGCTCTCAATACCTAGTGTTCTGGGCCGGAGATACCTATCTTCGGCCGGGGGCCCTCGCGTTCCTGTGGATATCGGGGACGGGACGAGAAAAGCCCCCGCGCGGCACGGAAAGAGCGTAGGCTTGCGGCCGTGGATGCGAGTCGAACATTCGGTGAACACGCCGCACTTGAGCGGCCACAGGACGGACGGGAAAGAGCGATGGATTTTGCCAGCAGCAGCAGCACGGTCGACGCCGGCGACGTGACCAGTTCGGCGCCCGTTCGCGACAGCCATTCGATCGACACGCGCGCCTTTGCGGTGGTCACCGACCCGTCACGCGACGGGCTCCTCACCGATTTCGGCAAGGAGACGCTGAAGGACCGCTACCTGCTCCCGGGCGAAGGCTACCAGGACCTGTTCGCCCGGGTTGCGTCCGCCTACGCGGACAACGCCGGCCATGCCCAGCGCGTCTACGACTATATTTCCAAGCTGTGGTTCATGCCCGCCACCCCGGTCCTGTCGAACGGCGGCACCGGCCGCGGCCTGCCGATCAGCTGCTATCTCAACTCGGTGAGCGACAGCCTCAACGGCATCGTCGACACCTGGAACGAGAACGTCTGGCTGGCGTCGAAGGGCGGCGGCATCGGCACCTATTGGGGCAATGTCCGCGGCATCGGCGAGCCGGTCGGTCTCAACGGCAAGACCAGCGGCATCATTCCCTTCGTGCGCGTCATGGACTCGCTGACCCTGGCCATCTCGCAGGGCTCGCTGCGGCGCGGCTCGGCCGCCTGCTACCTCGATATCTCGCACCCGGAGATCGAGGAGTTCCTGGAGATCCGCAAGCCGTCGGGCGACTTCAACCGCAAGGCGCTCAACCTCCACCACGGCGTGCTCGTCACCGACGAGTTCATGGAGGCGGTCCGCGCCGGGTCCGAGTTCACGCTGCGCTCGCCTCGCGACCAGTCGGAGCGCGGCAAGGTCGACGCGCGCTCGCTGTTCCAGAAGCTGGTCGAGACCCGCCTCGCCACCGGCGAACCGTACATCATCTTCATCGACCAGGTGAACCGGTCGATGCCGCGCCACCACCGTGAACTCGGCCTCAAGGTCACCACGTCGAACCTCTGCTCCGAGATCACCCTGCCGACCGGCAAGGACCATCTCGGCGCCGACCGAACCGCCGTCTGCTGCCTGTCGTCGCTCAGCCTCGAGACGTGGGACGAGTGGAACGGCGACAAGGACTTCATCGAGGACGTCATGCGTTTCCTCGACAATGTCCTGTCCGACTACATCGCCCGCGCGCCGGACGAGATGGCGCGCGCCAAATACAGCGCCGAGCGCGAGCGCAGCGTCGGCCTCGGCGTGATGGGCTTCCACAGCTTCCTCCAGGCACGCGGCCTGCCGTTCGAGGGCGCCATGGCCAAGTCGTGGAACCTCAAGATCTTCAAGCACATCCGCGCGCAGGTCGACGAAGCGTCGATGATGCTCGCCCAGGAGCGCGGCCCCTGCCCCGACGCGGCCGACATGGGCGTGATGGAGCGGTTCAGCTGCAAGATGGCGATCGCGCCGACCGCGTCGATCTCGATCATCTGCGGCGGGACCAGCGCGTGCATCGAGCCGATCCCGGCCAACATCTACACCCACAAGACGCTGTCGGGCAGCTTCTCGATCAAGAACCCGTATCTGGAGAAACTGCTCGCGGCCAAGTCGAAGGACAGCGCCAACGTGTGGAACTCGATCCTCGAGCAGGGCGGCAGCGTCCAGCACCTCGACTTCCTCACGGCCGACGAAAAGGACACCTACAAGACCAGCTTCGAGATCGACCAGCGCTGGCTGCTCGAGCTCGCCGCCGACCGCACGCCGTTCATCGATCAGGCGCAGTCGCTCAACCTGTTCATCCCCGCCGACGTCGACAAATGGGACCTCATGATGCTCCACTTCCGCGCCTGGGAGCTGGGCATCAAGTCGCTCTATTACCTGCGCAGCAAGAGCGTTCAGCGCGCGGGCTTCGCCGGCGGCGTCGAGGCGGACAATACGAGCGAAGCGCCGAAATACGAGCTGGCGACAACGGATTATGACGAGTGTTTGGCGTGTCAGTAGACGTGCGATCCGCACAGCATTCGGCCTACCCCACAAGGGGGGAGGCAACTTCGTCATGACCTCCGCCAACCTCCTCTTCACCATCGCCGGGGCCGCCGCCCTCCTCGCCGGGCTCATCACCCTGCTCCGCCCGGCGCTCGTCCGCCGGCTGATCGGCGCGAAGGACAGCGAGCCGGCCAAATACGGCCTGCTCATCGCCGGCATGATGCTCGCCGCGTTCGGCCTCCTGCTCGCCGGCTTCGCGATCGGCTATTCGACCACCAAGCCGCTCGACATGAACATGGGATCGCACTGATGCGCCGATATCACCGCTGGCTCGCGCTGCTGTTCGGAGCGCTCATTCTGTGGATCGCCGGGACTGCCGTCGCGATCCAGATCGGCACCATCTACGCCAACGGCGGCCTCTCCGAGGAGCATGACGGGCCAATGCCCGCCGGCACGAAACACGCCGCGGGCGTGACGCACGTGACGCTCATCCCCGCCGCTCAGGCGCACGACCACGAGGCCGAAGAAGCCGAGGCCAGGGCCGCCGCGGCGCCTCGACCGGGGGCCTCCTCGCCGGCCCCTCCCCCGCGCAGCCCGGCGAAGGCCTTCGTCCACTTCGTCACCGATCTCCACTCGGGCGCGTCGTTCGGGCCCATCGGCACCATCCTCAGCCTGCTCTCCGGCCTCGCGCTGATCTTCTTCGCCGTCTCGGGCCTGTGGATGTACCTCCAGATGTTCCGCGCAAGAGCGCGCCGGGAGCGTCCGGGCGAGAGCCGCTGGTTCTGGTGATCACGGCACTTCTCACCGTTGCCGGCTGCGTCGCGCTGGCTCTCTACGTCTGGAAGGTCCTGTGGCCAGGCATGCGTGAGAACTTCCAGCAGCTCGCCCGAAGTGAGCATCAACTCGGACCCGTTAAATTCTGGGGGCTCATGGCCTTCACTGTGGGCTTTATCGGCCTGTTCGCATGGCTGGCGACCCGGCTGGATTACCCCAATGCGTATGATCATCGTTGCTCGGGCCGCGGCTGTCTTTTTCAGGACATTTATTACAGCCCTCTGCTGCTGCGAACGCATCGATGGGACGAGCTTGCGTTGTTCATCTGTCTCGCCCTGCTTCCCGCCTCGCTCGTCGCGGCGGGCATCTACGCGCTTGTCCGGAAACTGCGCGGCACCAAGTTCTCAATCTATTCCGATCCGCAGGAGTAACCATCATGCCCCTTCTTGAAGCCCGCAAGCAGTACAAGCCGTTCGAATACCCCTGGGCGTTCGACTTCTGGAAGCGCCAGCAGCAGATCCACTGGATGCCCGAGGAGGTCCCCCTCGGCGAGGATTGCCGCGACTGGGCGCAGAAGCTGTCCGACCACGAACGCAACCTGCTGACCCAGATCTTCCGCTTCTTCACCCAGGCCGACGTCGAGGTGCAGGATTGCTACC
>CAXSDY010000202.1:0-3685 GCA_964235835.1 uncultured Sphingomonadaceae bacterium
CCCGGGCGTTCGGGCCGACGTAGAAGGCGTCGGGTCCTTGCGAGGCGAGCGTCGCCAGGAAGCGGGCCAGCGCCGGGTTGCGGATGCGCGTGCCGACCGGCAGCGGCTTGCCGTCGGTGCCGTAGTAGATTGCGCGCGCCTCGGCCGACATCGCGCCGGTCTCGCTCGCGCTGTCCAGCGAACGCTGCCCGCGCGGCGTCAGCAGATAGCCGTCGCGGGCGAGCCCGATCGCGGGCTGGAACAACGCCCTCCACGGCAGCCGGCCATGCTCGCGGCTAGCCCGCGCCATCAGGCGCACGTTGCCGGGAACGCCGACGCTTCGCCCACCAGGAATCGCCTGCGGCACGGACAGCGGCTGGCCCTTGACGAAGAACCAGTCGCCGCCCGCGGCGTGCGGTGCTTCCTCGCGCCCGTCGTAGGTCTCGATCCGGCCCTGCGCGTCGCGATAGACCAGGAACCCGCCCCCACCGATGCCGGAGCTTTGCGGCTCGACGACGTTGAGCGCCAGGAGGGTGGCGATGGCGGCATCTGCCGCGCTGCCGCCCTGGCGCAGCATCGCCGCTCCGGCGCTTGCGGCGCGCGGGTCGGCGGCGCTGACCAGGCCTTCGTTGACGTGCGCGGCGGCAACCCGAGCGGGAAGGGCCTGATGCGTTCTGGCGTGAGCGGTGGTGGTGCCGGCGATGGCGAGTGCGGCGGCAAGAAGCGACGAGAGCGGGCGCATCGCGGTGGGCTACTCGCTTCCCACCGCCTCGGCAATGCTCGCGAAGCCGTGCTGCCGGAGGCGCCCCGCGAGCCCATCCGCGATGCGGCGGGCGAGGCCGGGGCCCTCGTATACCAGCGCGGAGTAGAGCTGCACCAGGCTCGCGCCGGCGCGGATGCGGGCAAAGGCGTCGTCGCCAGTGCCGATCCCGCCGGCCGCGATCAATGGCAAGGCCGCGCCGACCGCGCGGAACCGGCGCAGCTGGTCGATCGCAATCGCGCCCAGCGGCCTGCCCGACAACCCCCCAGTCTGCGCGGCATGGCGCGAGCGGAGCGAGGGGCGGGACACGGTCGTGTTGGCGACGATCAGGCCGTCGATGCGGTGGTCACTCGCCGCCCTGACGATGCGCTCGTGGTCGCCCGATTCGAGGTCGGGCGCGACCTTCAGGAACACCGGCGTAGGGGCACCGCGGGCGCTCGCCACGGCCGCGAGCAACTCGTCGAGTTCGCCGTCGCTCTGCAGGGCACGAAGGCCCGGCGTGTTGGGCGACGAGATATTGATCGTCAGATAGTCCGCGACGGGCGCCATCGTCCGCACCCCGGCGGCATAGTCGGCGATGCGGTCCGTGCTGTCCTTGTTGGCGCCGATGTTGACCCCGACGACGCCATTCCGGGAGCGTTGGCGCAATCGTTCCAGCGCCCTCGCCTGACCGCCGTTGTTGAACCCCAGGCGATTGATCACCGCCTGATCCTCGACCAGCCGGAACAGCCGCGGCTTCGGATTGCCGGCCTGCGGGAGCGGGGTCAGGGTGCCGACCTCGACGAAACCGAACCCCAGCGACAGCATCGCGTCCGGCACCTCGGCATCCTTGTCGAACCCGGCGGCGAGCCCGACCGGGGAGGGGAAGCGCAGCCCCGCGACCTCGCTCGCCAGGATCGGGTCGAACCGGGGCGGTGCGCGCCGGGGCAGCAGCTTGAGCGCAGCGATCGTAACCCGATGCGCCCGCTCCGCGTCGAGCGTGAAGATCAGCGGACGCAGCGCGCGGTACATCCCCGCCCTATGGCACCAGTCCTCACAACCGTCATCCCGGCGTGACCCGGGACCTGCCTGTTTCTTCGTCTCGTCCGCAGCCGAGAAGAAAGGCAGGTCCCGGATCAAGTCCGGGATGACGGTTGTCTTCTTACCCTTCATTCCCTAAATCATACCGGAAAGCTCCGATTAGCCATGCGCCTCACCCACCTTGCCGATTACGCCGTCGTGATCCTCTCCGCCGCCGCCCGCCGCGGCGAAGGCGAGCGGCTGTCCGCGGCAGTGCTCGCGACCGAGACCGGCGTTCCGCTGCCCACCGCGCAGAAGCTGATGGGCCGGCTGGCGATCGCCGGCCTGCTCACCGGAACGCGCGGACAGCAGGGCGGCTACGTCCTCGCCCGCACGCCCGCCGCGATCAGTCTCGCCGAGATCGTCGAAGCGGTCGAAGGCCCGATCGCTATGACCCAGTGCGGCGGCAGCGAGGAAGTCTCCGACTGCGCCCTCGACGCGCATTGCCGGGTCAAGGGGCACATGGGGATCGTCGGCCAGGCGGTGCGCGGGGCGCTCGACGCCGTGACGCTCGCGACCCTCAGCTCTCCTGCCCGGACGCGCGCGTCGCTCGGCGCGGCCCCTGCATTCGCAACGGAACAGTGATGACCGACAACACCGAAGTCCTCGCGAATCGTGAAGCCCATGAGGCGATCGCGAAGGATTACGAGTGGGGCTTCTCCTCGGACATCGAGCAGGAGTTCGCGCCCAAGGGCCTGTCCGAGGACACGGTCCGCTTCATCTCGGCTAAGAAGAACGAGCCCGAGTGGATGCTCGACTGGCGCCTCAAGGCCTATCGGGCCTGGCTCACGATGGAGGAGGTCGACTGGGCCAAGCTCGACATCCCGGCGATCGATTACCAGGACGCCTATTACTATGCCGCGCCCAAGGCGAAGCCGAAGCTCGGCAGCCTCGACGAGGTCGATCCCGAGATCCTGCGCGTCTATGAGAAGCTCGGCATCCCGATCGAGGAGCAGAAGATGCTCGCCGGGGTCGAGGGCGCGCGCAAGGTCGCGGTCGACGCGGTGTTCGACAGCGTCAGCGTCGCGACCACCTTCCGCGAGGAATTGAAGCGCGCGGGGGTGATCTTCCTGTCGATCTCCGAAGCGATCCGCGAGTACCCCGAACTCATCAAGAAATACCTCGGCTCGGTCGTCCCGCAGCGCGACAATGTCTTCGCCTGCCTCAACGCCGCGGTGTTCAGCGACGGCACCTTCGTGCTGGTGCCGGAGGGCGTTCGCTGCCCGATGGAGCTGTCGACCTATTTCCGGATCAACGCCGAGAATACGGGCCAGTTCGAGCGCACCCTGATCGTCGCCGAAAAGGGCAGCTACGTCTCCTATCTGGAGGGCTGCACCGCGCCGATGCGCGACGAGAACCAGCTTCACGCCGCCGTGGTCGAAATTTACGCGCACGAGGATGCGGAGGTGAAATACTCGACCGTCCAGAACTGGTATCCCGGCGACGCCGAGGGTAAGGGCGGCATCTTCAACTTCGTCACCAAGCGCGCCCTGTGCGCCGGGGCGCGGTCGAAAGTGTCGTGGACCCAGGTGGAGACCGGTTCGGCGATCACCTGGAAATATCCGTCGTGCATCCTCAAGGGCGAGGGCAGCGTCGGCGAATTCTACTCGGTCGCGCTGACCAACAATCGCCAGCAGGCCGACACCGGCACCAAGATGATCCACATCGGCAAGAACACCCGCTCGACGATCGTCTCGAAGGGCATTTCGGCGGGACGCTCGAACAACACTTATCGCGGCCTGGTGCGCGTGCTTCCCGGCGCCGAGAATGTCCGCAACTTCACTCAGTGCGATTCACTGCTGCTCGGCAGCGAGTGCGGCGCGCATACCGTGCCCTACATCGAGGTCAAGAACCCGACCGCGCAGATCGAGCATGAAGCGACCACCA
>CAXSDY010000203.1:0-3653 GCA_964235835.1 uncultured Sphingomonadaceae bacterium
GTGAATGAAGTTCGCTAGGACCCGAGGACATGATCCGAAAACCTCGACGCTCGAAGGTATCAGCTGCCGTGCCGCGGCGCTGCTCGGGCTGACGAGCAGCACCTATTCGACGCTCGTCAGCACGTTCACCGGCGCCCGCATCGGACGCGACGTGGGGGTCGACTGGATGGTGGTCGCGTCAATCCCGTTCCGCGATCCCATGGTGGCGGTCCACCCACCGAGGTATTCAATCCTGGGCGGCGTGCTGTTCCACCAGCGGGCCGATTTCTCGTGGGCGCTGGTGTTCTTCGGCCTGCTCGGTCGCTGGACGGCGCGGCTGCGCCCCGGCGCCATCGTCGCGATCGCTGCGCCGTGGGCGCTGTTCACCTCCAGCCTGAAGTAGCTGTTCCTGGTGCCCATCCTGCCGTTCCGGCAACCGATCTTCACGCTCGAGCAGGCCTATTGGCTGGGATTCTTCGTCCACCTGAGCTCGGCCATGGTCTATGCGGGTCTTCCCGTGGCTACGCGACCATGTGAGCCGCGAACTCCCCCCGCCGCATCGGCCGTTCACCCGAATTCAATGTCTTAAATAATATGGATCAGGAGCACTGGCGTTATGACCTACAAGCTCCAGCCGCTCGACCAGCAGAGAATTGTGATCACCGGCGGCAGCAGCGGCATCGGCCTGGTGACCGGAAAGAAGGCGGCGAAGCAGGCGCAACGGTGATCGTCGCCGGGCGCAACGAGGACGCGCTCAGCACCCTGGTCGATGAGGTCGTCGTCGCCGGCGGCAAGGCCACCTATGTCGTGTGAGACGTCGGCCGGCGGGAGGACATCTAGCGCGTCGTCGACGTCGCAACGGCGCAGTTCGGCGGCTTCGACACGTGGGTCAACAACGGCGGCATCTCGATCTTCGGCAAGCTGTGGGACGTTCCGCTGGAAGACTGGCGGCGGATGTTCGACACGGTCTACTGGGGCTTGGTTTACGGCTCGCTCGCCGCGACCCGTTATTTCCGCGAGCGCAACCAGCCCGGCGCTATCGTCAACGTCGGCAGTTTATTCGGCGACGAGGCGCCGGCGGTGCAGAGCACCTACGCGTCGGCCAAGTTCGCCGTCCATGCCTTCGCCGGCTCGCTCCGCCAGGAAATCGAGCACGAGGGCTGGCCGATCTCGATCTCCCTCGTCCAGCCGGGCCGCATCGACACGCCGTACAACGAGCATGCCGGCAACTTCATGCCGATGCAGCCGGTCCAACGCGGCATGATCTACCCGCCCAACGCGGTTGCCGAGGCGATCCTGTGGTGCGCCGCGCACCAGAAGCGGGACATGTTCGTCGGCGCCTAGGCGAAGTTCGCGGCCGTGCTCGGTGCCGTCGCTCCGCGGCTTGGCGATCGCATTATGGAAGTGATCATGTACACCGGGAAGCAGTCGCGCACCCGCGCGTCGAACGACGATCACCATCGCGCCCTGTTCAAGGCCGGCTTCGGGGGCCACGAACGTAGCACCCACGAACCCCGTTTGCTGCGCTCTTCCAGCCTGTACGTGAAGGCGACCAAGCGCCCGATCGTTACGGGGGCGGTGGTGCTCGGCGGCGGGGCGCTCGCCTTTGCCATGCTGCGGTCGGGCAAGGGCGGGAAGACCGTCAAGCCGCCGCTGGCGGGCGACATAGCCGAGATCGGCCATGAACCGCGCATCTCGGTCGCGGCCGAGTAAGATCATGGCATCGCAACCTCAACAGCAGGTGGCGCTCGTCACCGGCGCTTCGAGCGGCATCGGCTATGAACTGGCGCAATGCTTTGCGTGCGACGGGCATCCGCTGATCGTGGTGGCCGAGGACGAGCAGGGCATCAACCGTGCCGCCGAAGGCCTGCGCATGGCCGGAGCGCGGCGCGTGGAGCCGGTCACCGTCGACCTGGCACGCACCGATGGCGCGCCGAAGCTCTATGAAGCCGTTACGCAGCTTGGCCTGGAGCCCGAGTTCCTGGTCCTCAACGCCGGCGTAGGCGTGTGCGCGACTTCATGCGCGAGACCGACTTCACGAAGAGCTGCAGATGATCCAGCTCAACGTGGCGTCGGTGGTCCACGCCGCCAAGCTGTTCGGGCGCGAGATGGTGCAGCGCGGTTATGGCAAAATCCTCATCACCGCGTCGCTGGCCGCGATCGGGCCGTCGGCCAAGCTCGGCGTCTACTCGGCGACCAAGGCCTTCGCCCACACGATTGCCGAGGCGATCGGCGAGGAATTGTCGGACACCGGAGTCGCTGTGACGGCGCTAATGCCCGACGCCACCGAGACCCATTTCTTCGAGCGTGCGGGCGCCGGCGAGAGCCAGATCGGGCAAGGCAAGAAGGCCGATCCCGCGGTCGTCGCCGCCGCCGGCTACCAGGCCATGCTCAAGGGCAGCGACCATGTGGTCGCGCCGGGCAAGAGCAAGATCGTCGCCGCGGTCGCGAAGGTGCTCCGGAGCGGTTCGTGGCGCATCACACGCGCGCGGACTGAACGTATCAGGAGTCGGCAATGCCGCTTTAACTTTGGGGCGGGCACGAATGCTCGCTCATCGCGACCGGTGACGAGTTCACCGACCAGACCGTTACCCAGGATCACCGGGGCCGCATCGACGATCTCGAGCTGTTCGCCGGCCTGGCCATCAAGGCCCTGCGCTACCCCGTGCTGTGGGAGCGAGTGGCGCCGGACGACCCCGATCAGCGCGACTTCAGCTGGAGCGACGAGCGGCTGCGCGGGATCCGCAAGCTCAGCATGCGGCCGATCGTCCGCCTGATCCATCACGGCAGCGGGCCGCGCTATACCAATCTGCTCAAGCCGGGTTTCGCGACCGGGCTCGCCGATCACGCGCGCGCGACGGCCGAGCGCTACCCTTGGGTGACCGACTGGAACCCGGTCAACGAACCGCTGACGACGGCGCGGTTCAGCTGCATCAACGGCGTCTGGTACCCCCACCGCACGGCCGGCGAAGGCGCGTTCTGGCTGGCGCTGCTTAACGAGGTTAGCGGGGTACGCCTGTCGATGAAGGCGGTCCGCGAGATCAACCCGCAGGCGCGGCTGATCCAGACCGACGACCTCGGCTACACGCACGCCAGCCCGAAATTGGCCGAGCACGCGGAGTTCGAGAACCATCGCCGCTGGATCACGTGGGACCTGCTGACCGGGCGCGTCGTTCCCGGCCACCCGCTGTGGTCGCGCATCGCCGCCTATGGCTTCGACAGCCGCATGAAGGAGCTCGCGGACGACCCCTGCGCGCCCGCCGTCCTCGGCACCAACTATCACGCCGCGAGCGAGCGCGTCATCGACCCACGGCTCGACGCTTACGCGGGCATGGCGGGCCAGGACGGCCCCGGTGACTATGCCAATGCCGATGCGGTCCGCTCGATCGCGCGCGAGCCGCTCGGCCGCGGGGAACTGCTCACCCAGGCGTAGGAGCGATATCGCATCCCGCTCGGCGTCACCGAGACGCACAACGTCGGCACGCGCGACGAACAGATGCGCTGGATCTTCGAGACGTGGCGCGGGTGCGAGCGCTTGCGCGACGAAGGCGTCCATGTCGAATCGATCACGGCATGGGCCCTGCTCGGCTCGTTCGACTGGAAGACGCTCGGGGCGGAGAAGGAGAAGCGCTACGAGGTCGGCGTGTTCGACCTCGGCGGCGGCGAGCCGCGCG
>CAXSDY010000204.1:0-3601 GCA_964235835.1 uncultured Sphingomonadaceae bacterium
ACTCGATCTCGATCCGCACACGCTGGTGTTCATCGACGAGACCGGCGCAAGCACCGTATCCCTCCGGTGAGGGCCGCCTTGCCGGGTGAGGGCTGCCGGCTGACGTAGCACTGGTGCAAGCGACGGTGTTTGCACCGGTGTTAGCGACGGTGCGATGAGCCAGGTAACGATCATTTCGGGTGTGGAGCGCCGTCGGATTTGGACCGACGAGCAGAAGCGGGCGCTGGTTGCGGCGGCGTGGGAGCCGGGGGTGAGCGTGGCGGAGATCGCCCGGCGCGCGGACCTGCGGGCCAGCCAGCTATACCGGTGGCGGCGCGATCTGGCCAAGGCGGCACCAGGATTTGCGGCGGTGATGGTGAGCCCGGACCGCGAGCAGGTGGCGGGCGGCATGGCGGCGGTGGTGGTTGAGCTTGGCGGGGCGGTGTTGCGGATCGCGAGCGACGCGCCGCCGGCCTTAGTGTCGGCGGTGGTGCGGTCGCTACGGCGATGATCCCGGTCCGCAGCGACGTCCGGATCTGGCTCGCGACCGGCTGCACGGACATGCGTCGCGGGATGTTCGGTCTGGCGTTGCAGGTGCAGCAGGGGCTGAAGCGCGATCCGCACGCGGGCGATCTGTACATTTTCCGGGGACGCCGCGGCGATCTGGTCAAGATCCTATGGCACGACGGGGTCGGGCTGTCGCTTTATGCCAAGCGGCTCGACCGGGGCCGCTTCATCTGGCCCTCGGCGACCGACGGCGCGGTGGCGATCTCGGCCTCTCAGATGGCCTGCATGTTGGAAGCGATCGACTGGCGTAATCCGCAAGCAACATGGCGGCCGAGCGCGGCCGGATAGCAGCCGGATCGGGTAAAAAGCCTAGGTTCTCCGCGGCTTTCTGCTACTCTTGCGGGCATGGCGGCGGTGCCCTCGAACAGTGTCGTGGCGCTTCGCGCGGCGCTCCTGAACGCGGAGGCCGAGGCGGCGCGGACCCGGGCGGTGAACGCCGATCTGGCGGCGCGGGTCGCGCTGCTCGAGCTGCAGAACGAGAAGATGCGGCGCGCCTTGTATGGGCAGCGCTCCGAGCGCGGAGAGCTGCTGATCGACCAGCTGGAGCTCGGGCTCGAGGAGCTGGAAGCAAGCGCGGGCGAGGACGAGACTTTGGGCCAGCGAACCGCCATCGGCACCAACGTCGAGGCGTTCACGCGGGCCTGGCCGTCACGCAAGCCGCTTCCCGATCATCTGCCGCGCGAGCGGGTGGTGATCCCCGCGCCGGCGAGCTGTCCGTGCTGCGGGTCGGACCGGCTGTCGAAGCTGGGCGAGGATGTGACGGAGACGCTGGAGGTGATCCCGCGTCGTTGGAAGGTGATCCAGACCGTGCGCGAACGGTTCGCCTGCCGCGCTTGCGAGACGGTGACCCAGCCGCCCGCGCCGTTCCACGCCACCCCGCGCGGACTGTTTGGGCCGAGCCTGCTCGCCATGATCATGTTCGAGAAGTTCGGGACGCACCAGCCGCTCAACCGGCAGCGCGACCGCTACGCCCGCGAGGGCGTGGATATCAGTCTTTCGACGCTTGCCGACCAGGTCGGGGCCTGCACAGCCGCGCTCCGGCCGCTCCACCTCCTGATCGAGGCGCATGTGCTCGCCGCCGAGCGCCTCCACGGCGACGACACCACCGTGCCGGTGCTGGCGAAGACCAAGACCGACGTCGGGCGGCTGTGGACCTATGTCCGTGACGACCGCCCGTTCGCAGGGCCCGCACCGCCAGCCGCGCTGTTCCGCTACTCGCGCGATCGCCGCGCCGAGCACCCGGTCGGGCATCTCGCCAGCTATGGCGGCATCCTGCAGGCCGACGCTTACGCCGGTTACAACGCGCTGTTCCGCGCCGGTCGCTCTCCGGCACCGCTCACGCGCGCGCTGTGCTGGGCACATGCCAGGCGCAAGTTCTTCGAGCTGGCCGACGTCGCCGTGCAGCTGAAGCGGCGCAAGGGTGCGCCGGTCATCTCGCCGATGGCAGCCGAGGCGGTCAGGCGCATCGACGCGATCTTCGACGCCGAGCGCGCCGTCAACGGCAGGTCCGCCGCCGAGCGGCTCGCCATGCGTCAGGAGATCGCGGCGCCGCTCGTCGTCGATCTGGAGTGGTGGCTGCGGTTCCAGCGCGCCAGCCTCGCCCGCCACAACCCGGTCGCGGGCGCGATCGACTACATGCTCAAGGACTGGTCGGCGTTCACCCGGTTCCTCGCCGACGGGCGTATCTGCCTTACCAACAACGCCGCTGAGCGTGCCCTGCGCGGCATTGCTCTGGGCAGGAAGGCATGGCTGTTCGCCGGCTCCGACCGCGGCGGCGAGCGCGCCGCGTTCATGTACACGCTGATCGGCACCGCCAAGCTCAACGATGTCGATCCGCAAGCCTGGCTCGCCGACGTGCTCGCCCGCATCGCCGACACGCCCCAGCACCGGCTTGCCGAGCTGCTGCCGTGGAACTGGCGGTATCCGGTCCCGCTCGCCGAGGCGGCGTGATGCCCTACCTCTCGATGGTGTTCACGGCTAGGTTCGTCGCCAAGAAGCTCGGGGTCGAGCAGGCGGTGATCGACGCGTTCGCCGAGACCATGCCACCCAAGGACGGCTGCCTATCGGTCATCGACAGCGCCGATGAGGATGATCCCTCCATCCACGCGTTCACCGCCGACGGCATCGACTACATCGAGGAAATGCTCGCCGACCAGGCTCTCCCGTAATCAGCCGCGGCCCTCACCGGATGGATACGTCCTAGGCTCTGCCGTAGCTCATGCTTGTCTGCTTTCCACTAGGTCAAGCCGTTCACCGGGCGTTGCGAAAGGGATCCCTTTCGCACACGAGCTACCAGTCGGACCGCCCGAACAGGCGACCAAAAAAGCTGCGTTTCGACTCCGCCGCTTCCGGCCCAGTCAGCAACCCGATCACCCGTGCCTGGGCTTCACGCCGTTCCTCCTCGGACTTATCAAGCCGTTGCCGCAGGTCATCAACTACGCCATCCCGATCACGAAGCTGTTCACGCAACAGCTCAACCTCCCGATGCAACCCCCCTGTTTCCATTAGGGTTTCGACGTTTCCAGTACGGGTTTCCAAGCGGGCAGTTTCAACCGTTTCCGGTTGCTTTGGCGGGAATGCTCGAAACAATTCGGACGTGTCGATCAGGTATCCGTTGTCAGTCTTCTCGGCATAGCTGAGGCGTCCAGACTTTAGGGCTTTGGAGACGGTTCCCTTGCTGACGCCCGCCAGCTCGGCACCCTTCGTCATCGACACAGTAGCCATAGCCTACCCCATGTTTCCAACCGGGAACCATGACCCGTTGCCCCAGGGTATCGTGCAACCCTCTTGGGGGCAAGGACTAGGGTTTCGCCCACTTCTCCGCGCAACCCCTTACCCATGTGGTCCAATCATCACGGAGAGCATCCCCCCGGAGTTGCCGTCGCCGGTCAGATCGGACCCGGATATATTGATCGGCCAGCCGCTGGATCGCGTGGCCTCCACCGTTGGCTAGGCCAATCGCATAGAGGTCCGGGGTGCGATATTCCGACACCTGATCATCGGCAGGCCACCGCAATATGTCCGAAACCGAAAGACTGGCGGTTGTCGCGGCAAT
>CAXSDY010000205.1:0-3594 GCA_964235835.1 uncultured Sphingomonadaceae bacterium
GACAATATCGGCATCGCCTATGGCGCGACGATCGAGAACGCGATCGGCGGGCACGGCAACGACCGCATCAACGGCAATGCCGCCAACAACAGCTTCACCGGCAACGACGGTGCGGACACGTTCGTGCTGGCGCGCTATGGGGCGAACGATACGTCGATTGACACGATCACCGACTTCCGAACCGGGCAGGACAAGATCGACCTCACGGAGTTCGCTGGCCTGACCTCGGCCGACGTATTCTTCAGCGCGAGCACGCACCGCCTGATCGTCGACACGAACCACGATCATCACTTCACCTCGGCGGACATGAATGTGAACGTGCTCGGGTCGAATGTGGCCAGCGGGGACTATATTTTCGCCTTATAAAGTCGGGACGATAACGAGAGGGGCGCTCCCGGCGATCGGGGCGCCTTTCTCGTGTTGGGGAACCCCGGATGATCGTTCGATGGCTCGTCGCGCTGGCGCTGCTCGTGACCCAGTCGCCGGCGCTTGCCGCCCAGGAGACCGCCTCTCCTTGCCGCTTCGCTACGGCGGATCGGGCCTGGCTCGACCGCGCGATGGATGCGTGGGACCTGTCCGTGCGCGAGTTGACCCATCTGCGGGTCGCGCGGCCGCTGACCGCCATCCTGTTCGATGCGGACTGTGTGCTGACCAGCCGGACTGCGATGAGCGGCGGGGCACGGCACTGGTCCTCGGCGCCGCACGCCGGGTCGATCCGGCTTCCGGATGGGCAGAGTATCCCGGCGAAGGTCACCTCGTTCACCGCGTCCGGCAAGGCGGGCGACTTCTTCGTGATGGCCGCACCGAGCGTGTGGCGCCCCGGCAAGGTCGATGGCGGCCCGCTCGGGCTCGAGACGCTGATGGTCGCGGTCCTGCTGCACGAGGGTAGCCACGTCGCGCAGATTGGCACCTATGGCGACCGCATGCGCCTGCTCTCGGGCAAGTGGCACCTTCCCGAGTCGTTCAACGACGACAGCATCCAGGAGCGCTTCGGCGGCAATCGGGAGTTCGCAGCGTCCGTTGCGGCGGAGACGGACCTGCTGCTCCGTTCCGCTGCTGCGCCGGAGCGGGGCGAGGCGGTCCGGCTTGCTCGCGAGGCCCGCGGCATGATGCGGACGCGGCAGGCGCGCTGGTACCGGGCGTCGAGGTATCTGGCGGAGGCGGAGGACATCTGGCTGACGATGGAAGGATCGGGCCAGTGGGCCGGTGATGCCTGGCTCAAGGATCCGAGCGGCGGAGGATTGTCGGACGAGCAGGCGAGCCGCGGGTTCGGGCTACGCGGCAAGTGGTGGTCGCAGCGCGAGGGTTTCGCGCTGTTCCAGGCACTCACCCGGCTGACCGGCCGCGATTGGCAGCGGCACGCCTATGGCGACGGGCGGCTGACCGCGCTGCAGATGCTCGACGCGGCGATTGGCGAGCCGGCTAAAGCTTCTCGGTCAGCTCCGGCACGATCTTGAACAGGTCGCCGACGAGGCCGAGGTCCGCCACCTGGAAGATCGGCGCGTCCTCGTCCTTGTTGATGGCGACGATCGTCTTGGCGTCCTTCATGCCTGCGAGGTGCTGGATGGCCCCGGAAATGCCGATCGCGACATAGACTTCGGGGGCGACGATCTTGCCGGTCTGGCCGACCTGATAGTCGTTGGGCGCATAGCCGGCATCGACCGCCGCGCGGCTCGCGCCCACGCCGGCGCCGAGCTTGTCGGCGAGCGGATCGATCAGCGCGTGGAACTGGTCCGACGAGCCGAGCGCGCGGCCGCCCGAGACGATGATCTTGGCGCTGGTCAGCTCGGGCCGCTCGGACTTGGCGAGCTCGGCCGAGACGAACTTCGACTTGCCGGGATCGCCCGAGGAGTCGACCGGTTCGATCGTGCCACTGCCGCCCTCGGTCGCCGCCTTTTCGAACGCCGTGCCGCGGACGGTCAGGACGAGCTTGGCGTCCTTCGATTTGACGGTGGCAATCGCGTTGCCGGCGTAGATCGGGCGGGTGAAGGTGTTGTCGCCTTCCACCGAGGTGATGTCGCTGAGTTGCATCACGTCGAGCAGGGCGGCGACCCGCGGGGCGACGTTGCGGCCGGTCGTGGTGGAGGGGACGACGAACGCGTCGTGATGCCCCATCAGCCGCACGGCAATCGGCGCGATCGCCTCCGCAAGCAAATGCTCGAGTTCAGGCGCGTCGGCGACGTGGACCTTCCCAACCCCAGTAATCTTCGCCGCTGCTTCGGCGACGGCGCCGACGTTCGCGCCGGCGACGAGCAGATGGACCTCCCCGATCTGCGATGCCGCGGTGACCGCGGGCAGGGTCGCGTCCTTGATCGCGCCGCCTTCATGTTCGACCAGCACCAGCGTCTTCATGCGACCGCTCCCAGCGTCTTCAGCTTCTCGATGAGTTCGTCGACCGAGGCGACCTTGACGCCCGCGGTGCGCTTCGACGGCTCGACCACCTTGAGCGTCTCCAACCGAGGCGTGATGTCCACGCCGAAGTCGGCCGCGGTCTTCTGCGCCATCGGCTTCGACTTGGCCTTCATGATGTTCGGCAGCGACGCATAGCGCGGCTCGTTGAGGCGCAGGTCGGTGGTGACGATCGCCGGGCCCGTCAGCGCCAGCGTTTCCAGCCCGCCGTCGACTTCGCGGGTGACGTTGATCGTGTCACCGGCGACCTCGACCGCACTCGCGAACGTGCCCTGCGGCCAGCCGAGCAGCGCGCCGAGCATCTGCCCAACCTGATTGCTGTCGTCGTCGATCGCCTGCTTGCCGAGGATGATCAGTCCGGGCTGCTCCTCCTCGGCGATCGCCTTGAGGATCTTGGCTACGGCGAGCGGTTCGACGTCGGTTTCGCTCGTTACGAGGATCGCGCGATCCGCGCCCATGGCCAGTGCGGTGCGCAGCGTCTCCTGCGCCTTGGCCGGCCCGACGGACACCGCGACGATCTCGGTCACCGCGCCCTTCTCCTTGAGGCGAATGGCTTCCTCGACCGCGATCTCGTCGAACGGGTTCATCGACATCTTGACGTTGGCGAGGTCGACGCCGCTGCCGTCCATCTTGACGCGCGGCTTGACGTTGTAATCGATCACCCGCTTGACGGCGACGAGCACTTTCATGTGCTTACTCTCCTGTTTGCTTAGTTCGCGAGATCGAGGCGTCGCTCGATGCGCTCGAGCCGATCTTTCATGTCGTCGAACTGGAGCTGGAGATTCGCGGTGATCCCAGCGTCATCCCCTGATCGCGACGCAGTCCCAATACGGCTGTGTGGGGTTCCGTCTGACGGGTCGTCAGTTCATCCAATCTCCGTTCGATCCGCTCAAGCGTCGTCTGGAAGCGCTTGAGGTGCTCGAGCATCAGGTTTTCGATGGTGTTGGCCATTCGCGTGATCTTACGCTGCTTTCTTCACTTCCGCGACGATCTTGCGCGCCGCGTCGCCGAGGTCGTTCGCGGCGACGATCGGCAACCCGCTGTGTGCGAGGATGTCCTTGCCCTGCTGGACGTTGGTACCTTCCAGGCGAACCACCAGCGGCACCGAAAGGTTCACTTCCTTCGCCGCCGCGACGATGCCGTCGGCGATGATGTCGCACTTCATGATGCCGCCGAAGATGTTGA
>CAXSDY010000206.1:0-3497 GCA_964235835.1 uncultured Sphingomonadaceae bacterium
GGTTCGCGCCGCGCAGGTGGACGAGATAGGCGAGCAGCAGCCCGATGCCGAAGCTCACCAAGGTCATCAGTTCGGCCTCAGCCAGAAGCGGGATCATCGACGCTGCTCCGCGGGCTTGGGCGAGGAGTTCCAGCGGGCCTCGCCGATCCCCGGCAAGGCTTCCATACGGGCGACGAGCTCGGAGCGCTGGAAGGCGTCGGCCGGACCGGTGAGGATGAGCCGGCGGCTGAGCGGATCGCGTTCCAGTCGAGCCTGAACCTGCGTCATCTCGTCGTGCTGGAGCTGGGCATTGGCAGCGGTTTCGATGCGGCTGGCGAGCCGGTCACCGGCGCCGAGCGGGCCATGCCAGACGGCGGTTACCGCCATGCTGGCAAGACCGCCAAGCGCGAGGACGAGGGGGCGCCTCATGACGTCCGCTCCAGCTCGCGCCAGCCGATGTCCCGGCGGTGGAAGCCGTCGTCGAAGCGGATTGCGTCGACCGCTTGGTACACCCTGGTGCGTGCCTCGCGAAGATCCGCTCCGCACGCCGTCACGGCCAGCACGCGTCCCCCCGTGGCCGCGAGTCCGCCACCGCGCTCGGCGGTGCCAGCGTGAAACACCGTCACGCCCTCCATCCGTTCCGCGTCCTCGATCCGCTCGATCCGCCCGCCGGTCTGCGGGGCCGCCGGGTAACCCTGAGCGGCGATCACCACCGTCATCGTCGATGCCGCCGCAAGCGCCGGCTGGCATTCCGCCAGCCGTCCGCGCGCCACCGCCATCAACAGGGCCGCGAAATCGCCTTCGATGCGCGGCATGATCGCTTCGCATTCGGGATCGCCGAAGCGGACGTTGTACTCGATCAGCGAGGGGCCGGTTTCCGTCAGCATCAATCCAGCAAAAAGCACGCCGGAGTAGGGCGTTCCCGCATCGGCCATGGCGCGAGCGGTTGGCAGGACGATTTCCCGCATGGCCCGCTGTTCGAGCTCGGGCGTCAGCACCGGCGCCGGCGAGTAGGCGCCCATGCCCCCGGTGTTCGGGCCGGTATCTCCTTCGCCCACTCGCTTGTGATCCTGCGCGCTCGCTAGCGGAGCGGCTTCGCGGCCGTGGACCAGCGCAAACAGGCTGGCTTCCTCTCCGACCAGGAACTCCTCGATCACCATCGGCCCGTCGCCCGCCCGTTCGATCGCCTGCTCGGCTTCCGCCCGGGTCATCGCAACGGTCACCCCCTTGCCCGCGGCGAGCCCGTCGGCCTTGATCACGACGGGGATGGCGAACCGATCGAGCGCACGGTGTGCGTCGGCCCGCCGATCGACCCTGACATATGCCGCGGTCGGGATGCCGTGCTCGGCGCACAGGTCCTTGGTGAAGCCCTTGGAACCCTCCAGTCGAGCCGCCGCAGCGCTCGGCCCGAACACGGCGAATCCTGCGGCGCGGAGCGCATCGCCGACCCCAGCGACGAGCGGTGCCTCGGGCCCGACGACGACGAGGTCGATCGCTTCCTGCTGCGCGAGTTCGACGACGGCGGCCGAGTCGCATGGGTCGATGGCGCGGCACTCGCCCCAGCGTGCGATGCCTGGGTTGCCCGGCGCGGCGATGAGGCGAGCGCAGCTTGGCGATTGCGTCAGCCGCCAGGCCAGCGCATCCTCGCGCCCGCCCGAACCCAGCAGCAGGATATTCATCGCGGTGTCCGACAAGTATCGCAGTCCCCAAGGAGGTCCCGGCCTGTTAGCCGAGGCTCGCGCGGGCGACAACGCGCCGCCGTTCACCGTCACCGAGCTTTCGGGAGCGCTCAAGCGGACCGTCGAAGGCGCATTCGGTCACGTCCGCGTGCGCGGCGAAATCTCCGGGTGGAAGCGCCACGGCTCGGGTCACTGCTACCTCACGCTAAAGGACGAGGATTCGTGCATGGACGCCGTGCTGTGGCGGACCAGCGCCGCCGTGCTCGCGTTCCGACCGGAGGATGGCGCCGAAGTGATCGCGTCGGGCAAGCTTACGACGTACCCGGGACGATCGAAGTACCAGCTGGTGATCGACCGGTTGGAACTGGCGGGCGAGGGCGCGCTGATGGCCCTGCTCGACAAGCGCCGGCGGGCGTTGGCCGCAGAGGGGTTGTTCGATCCGGGCCGCAAACGGGCGCTCCCGTTCCTGCCGCGCACCATCGGCGTGGTTACCTCGCCGACCGGCGCGGTCATTCGCGACATCCTTCACCGGCTGGCGGACCGCTGTCCGACGCGCGTGATCGTCTGGCCGGTACCGGTGCAAGGGGAGGGCGCCGCGGCGAAGGTAGCGGCGGCGATCCGGGGCTTTGGCGCGATGGCCTCGCCGCCCGACCTGCTGATCGTCGCGCGCGGCGGCGGCTCGATCGAGGACCTGTGGGCATTCAACGAGGAGGAGGTGGTTCGCGCCGCCGCGGAGTCGCCGATCCCGCTGATCTCCGCCGTGGGGCACGAGACCGACACGACGTTGATCGACCATGCGGCCGACCGCCGCGCGCCGACGCCCACCGCCGCCGCGGAGATGGCGGTGCCGGTCCGAGCGGAGCTGCGGGCGCAGCTGGGGGAGCTGTCGGCCCGGAGCCGGCGGTGCCTGGCGGCGGGCGCCGACCGGGCGCGCGAGCGGCTGGCGCTCACCGCGTGCCGGTTCCCGCTGCCGGCGTCGCTGTTCGCCTTGCGCCGCCAGCGGCTGGACGAGACCGGCGATCGTCTCCCCCGCGCGCTCTCGGCCCGGGCGCGGACTGGCCGCGCGGATCTCGCCGGGGTCGCGCCACGGCTGCGGCGGCAATTGGTCCAGCAGCGACTCGCCGCCGGATCGGAGCGGCTCGCCTCGCTGTGGCGTCTGGCCGAACTGGCGCACCCGGAACGGCCGCTGCAACGCGGTTTCGTGCGGGTCACGGCGCAGGACGGACGGACGCTGATCCATGCTGCGGACGCGCGCGCCGCCGGTTCGCTGACCTTGCGGTTCGGCGACGGTGACGTGGCTGCCACGGTGGACGGGGCCGCAGCGCCCGCGCGTGTGCCGCGCCGGGTTGAGACGCCGCGACGGCGGCCTTATGTCGGCGCGCAAGGCGGGTTGTTCGACCTCAAGGAAGACGAGTGCTGATGAACCAGGGCGGCCGCGAAGCCCGCGTCCACTATCTCGCCGGGAGCTTTCGGCTGCTCGCGCACGGCGACTTCGTCCGCTGCGCCGCCACCGGCATGCGGATCCCGCTGGATCAGCTGCGCTACTGGAGCGTCGCGCGGCAGGAGCCTTATGTCGATGCGGCGGCAAGCCTCGCCGCCGAGCAGAAGGCGGCGCGCGCCTGACGCAGCCTTAATTCGCTGCAAGGTCCGCCACTTGGGCGCTGTGTCTTGCCGGACACACTAGTTTCATAATTTGGTTACTTCCCCTGCGCGGCGATTGCGCGCTGGCCGCGAACTCTCATACGAGGGGCCCCTATCCATGCGCCTCGCGCCATGGAATCGAACATCCTTGGCGCTCCGGGTTGCGCCTTTTTAGGGGAATGACATGTCGAATCGTTT
>CAXSDY010000207.1:0-3495 GCA_964235835.1 uncultured Sphingomonadaceae bacterium
AGGCCGGGCCGGTGATCATCGAGGACAATTGCTTCGTCGGCGCGCGCTCCGAAGTTGCCGAGGGCGTGGTCGTCGAGGAAGGCGCCGTGCTGTCGATGGGCGTGTTCCTCGGCGCCTCGACCAAGATCGTCGACCGGGCGAGCGGCGAGGTGATGTACGGCCGGGTACCCGCCTACTCGGTGGTCGTCCCGGGCACGCTGCCGAGCGATAAGGGCGGCCCGGCGCTGGCCTGCGCCGTCATCGTCAAGCGGGTCGACGAGAAGACCCGCAGCAAGACCAGCATCAACGAGCTGCTGCGGGATTAAGCCCACAAACGTCAGCGGGGCGAGACCCGGCCAGGGCTTCAATCGAACAACTAGCCTTGGCCGGATCAAGTCCGGGCAGACGATCTAATGGGCTTCGGCGATATCCCTCGCCGCCTCCGCACCCGTCCAGTCGCGGTCGCCGACGAAGCGCCAAACCTCGCGCCCGTCCTTGTCGTAGTAAAGCGTCGTGGGCAGCACCGCGGCCCCCGACTTGTCGCTCATCGCCATGGCGGCATCCTGGTAGGCGTCGAGCGTCTTGATGCCATGTTCCTCCAAGAAGGCGCTGACCGAGGCAAGCGGGCCGACGTCCTGTGACAGGGCGACGATCTCGGGCGCTCCCTTGCGCGCGGCGAGGGCGTCCAGCGTCGGCAGCTCCTTGACGCACGGCACGCACCAGCTCGCCCACAGGTTCACCAGCACCGGCGAGCCCTTGAACTCGGTCAGCGCCGTGTCCTCGCCGTCGGCGTCCTTGAACACGATGTCGGGCATCGGCTGGCCGGCGTGGCTGCGGTCCAGCCCCTTGACCGGTGCCTGTCCGGCCGCGGACTGGGTGGGGGCGGGCACGCCTTGCCGCTGAGAGACGTTTTGCCTATCGCACCCCGCCAGCACGAGAGCCGGCGCAAGGCCCGTGAGGAGCAGGACGATCAGCCGCAGAGATCGCGACATTGGCAATTCCAATTCGATGTGGGGCGGGCGGTTCGAAGGCGGCCCGGCCGCGGTGATGCGGGAGATAAATGCCTCGATCGGCGTCGACAAGCGATTGTGGCGCGAGGACATCGCGGCGAGCCGCGCCCATGCGGCGATGCTCGGCAAGCAGGGCATCCTGTCGGCTGACGATGCGGCGGCGATCGACGCCGGCCTGGCGAGCGTAGGGGACGAGATCGCCGCGGGCAAGCTGGTCGAGGACGCGGCGCTGGAGGACATCCACATGCATGTCGAGCATCGGCTCGGCGAGCTGATCGGACCCGCCGCCGGCAGGCTGCACACCGCGCGATCGCGCAACGACCAGGTGGCGACCGACTTCAAGCTGTGGGTGCGCGGCGCGATTGACGAGGCGCTCGGGGGCATCGACGCGCTGGAGGAGGCGCTGCTGCTGCGGGCCGACGAACATGCCACGACGGTGATGCCCGGCTTCACCCATCTCCAGTCGGGCCAGCCGGTCACGCTAGGGCACCATCTGCTCGCCTATCGAGAGATGCTGGTTCGCGACCGAAGCCGGTTCGCCGACGCGCGGCGCCGGATGAACGAAAGCCCCCTCGGCTCTGCGGCACTGGGGGGAACGGGATTTCCGATCGACCGCGCGGCGAGCGCCGCGGCGCTGGGTTTCGACCGGCCCACCGCCAACAGCCTCGACGCGGTGTCGGATCGGGATTTCGCGGTCGACTATCTTCACGCCGCCGCGCTGACCGCCGTTCACCTGTCGCGGCTGGCAGAGGAGATCGTCCTGTGGGCGTCCCAGCCGTTCGGCTTCGTCAAGCTGCCGGACGCCTGGTCGACCGGATCGTCGATCATGCCGAACAAGCGCAACCCGGACGCGGCGGAGCTGGTGCGCGGCCACTCGGCGCGGATCGTCGGGGATCTCGTCGCCCTGCTGGTCCTGCTCAAGGGCCTGCCGCTGGCCTATGCCAAGGACCTGCAGGACGACAAGCCGCCGGTGTTCGACGCGCACGACCTGCTGTCGCTCAGCCTTGCGGCGATGGCCGGAATGGTCGCGGACCTCGTCTTCGTGCCGGAGCGGATGCGAGCCGCGGCGGCGGCCGGGCACGCCACCGCGACCGACCTTGCCGACTGGCTGGTGCGCGAGGCCGACGTGCCGTTCCGCGAGGCGCACCATGTCGCCGGGCGCGCGGTCGCCGCGGCCGAGGCAGCGGGCAAGCCGCTCGATGCGCTGTCACTGGGCGAGCTGCAGGCGATCGATCCGCGGGTCACGGCTGACGCTTTGCCGTGCCTGACGGTCGAGGCGTCGGTGGCATCGCGCGCCTCGGCTGGCGGGACCGCGCCCGTGCGGGTAAGGGAGGCGCTCGCCGCCGCCCGCGCGGCACGCCGGAGTCCCGCATGAAGCGCCTGCTGCTGCTCGCCCCGCTCGCTCTTGCCGGCGGCTGCGGCAAGATCGCGCCGCTCGAACCGGCGCCGGGGCAGCATCTGCCGGTCAAGCCGGCGATGGCAGCGACCACGCCCACGGCCGAGGAATTGCTGCAGCCGCGCACCGACGCTGCGCCGCTGCGGGTCGACGAGCTGATGCGGCGCTCACAGCCGCGCCGGGCCGACCGGTTCGACCTGCCACCGCCCGACGGCGGCGCCCCCAGCCCGCCGGCGCGTGCAGCGCCGTCCACGATCAACGCGCAACCATCAGGATCGACGACCCCAAAATGACCATTCGCCCCCTTCGCAAAGCCGTGTTCCCGGTCGCCGGCCTCGGCACCCGCCTGCTGCCCGCGACCAAGACCATGCCCAAGGAGATGCTGACGGTCGTCGACCGGCCGCTGATCCAATATGCGGTCGACGAGGCGCGCGAGGCGGGGATCGACCAGCTGATCTTCGTCACCGGACGCGGCAAGTCGAGCCTGGTCGACTATTTCGATCGCGGGTTCGAGCTCGAGGCGACAATGTCGAAGGCGGGCAAGAGCCTGTCCGCGCTCGAGGGATCCCGCACCACGCCAGGCGAGCTGATCTCGGTCCGCCAGCAGCAGCCGCTCGGCCTCGGTCACGCGGTATGGTGCGCGCGTCATATCGTCGGCGACGAGCCGTTCGCGGTCCTGCTGCCGGACGATCTGATGGTCGGCGGCGCCCTCAAGCAGATGGTCGAGGCGTACAACCAGGTCGGCGGCAACATCGTCTGCGCCGAGGAAGTCGCACCCGAGAAGACGGCGAGCTACGGCATCGTCACGCCCGGCGAGACGCGCGGCAACCTCACCGAAGTGCGCGGGCTCGTCGAAAAGCCCACGCCGGAGGTGGCGCCGTCCCGCCTCGGCGTGATCGGCCGCTACATCCTGCAGCCCGAGGTGATGACGATCCTCGACGCGAAGGAGACCGGCGCAGGCGGCGAGATCCAGCTGACCGACGCCATGGCCAAGCTGATCGGCCAGCAGCCGTTCCACGCCGTCAAGGTCGACGCGGTGCGTCACGACTGCGGCGACAAGGCCGGCTTCGTGCTCGCGAACATCGCCATCGCCCTCGACAACGCCGAACT
>CAXSDY010000208.1:0-3479 GCA_964235835.1 uncultured Sphingomonadaceae bacterium
ACGCTCCCGCGGTGAAAGTCGCGGCCACCGCACGCGCGCTCAAGCTCCACGCCGTCCAGCTTCATGGTGACGAGAGCGAGGAAGACGTCGCCGCGCTGCGCCTGCTCTTCCTCGGCGAGATCTGGTCGGTCCGCGGCGGCGGCGATCGCACCCTGTTCGACCATCCGTCGGGCGGCGGATCGGGGCAGGTGTTCGACTGGTCGAGCCTGGCGGGACGTGACGACCTCGCCGGCGGCTTTCTCGCCGGAGGTCTGACGCCGGGCAACGCGGCCGCGGCCGCCCGGGTCGGCGCCTATGGGCTCGACCTCTCCTCCGGCATCGAGGCGGCGCCGGGACGCAAGGATCCCGTCAAGCTGGCCGCCCTGTTCGCCGCCCTTCGCCCAGCCACGCGGGAGTCCATGTGATGCGCCAGTCCGGTCGCTTCGGCCGCTTCGGCGGCGTCTACGTCCCCGAAATCCTCGTGCCCGCGCTCGAACAGCTCGAGGCCGCGTTCCTCGAGGCGCAGGACGATCCCGAGTTCAACGCCGAACTGCAAAGCCTCCTGACGACCTATGCCGGCCGTCCGACACCGCTGACCCGGTGCCGCAACCTCGGCTCCGCGCGGACCCGCATCTACCTCAAACGCGAGGATCTAATTCACGGCGGCGCGCACAAGACGAACCAGACGCTGGCGCAGGCGCTGCTCGCCAAGCGGATGGGCAAGACCAAGCTGATCGCAGAGACCGGGGCGGGGCAGCACGGCGTGGCGACGGCGCTCGCCGGGGCACTGTTCGGGCTCGAGACCAAGATCTACATGGGCGCCGAGGATGTCGCGCGGCAGTCGCTCAACGTCTTCCGCATGGAGCTGATGGGCGCGACGGTGATCCCGGTGACCTCGGGCAGCAAGACGCTCAAGGACGCGGTCAACGAGGCGCTGCGCGACTGGACCGCGAGCTTCCCCGACACCCACTATATCCTCGGCACGGCGGCCGGCCCGCATCCTTTTCCGCTGATGGTGCGCCAATATCAGCGCGTCATCGGCAAGGAGGCGCGCGAGCAGATCCTTGAGATCGAGGGCCGCCTGCCCGACGTGGTCATCGCCTGCGTCGGCGGCGGATCGAACGCAATCGGCATGTTCTCCGATTTCGTCGACGACGCGGCGGTGCAGCTGATCGGCGTCGAGCCCGCGGGCAAGGGCCTCGACGGGCACGAGCATGGCGCGACCATCCTGCGCGGGTCGCCCGGCATCCTCCACGGCGCGTCGACCCTGCTGCTGCAGGACAGTGACGGCCAGGTGCGGGAGAGTTGGTCGATCTCCGCCGGCCTCGACTATCCCGGCGTCGGCCCGGAGCATGCGCATCTCAAGGAGATCGGCCGAGCGACTTATGTCGGGTGCGAGGACCAGGCGGCGCTCGACGCCTTCGTGCTGCTGGCGCGCAAGGAAGGCATCGTCTGCGCGTTCGAGAGCGCGCATGCGCTGTCCCATGCGCTGGAACTTGCCGAGGCCGACGAAGACCGCATCATCCTCGTCAATCTGTCGGGACGCGGCGACAAGGACATGGCGCAGGCCCGGGAGCTGCTGAAATGAGCCGCTATGCCGAGATGTTCGAGCGGCTCGCGCGCAAGCGGGAGGGGGCGTTCGGCGCCTTTCTGATGCTCGGCGATCCCGACGCGGCGACCTGCGCGACGCTGCTCGACGCCTGCGTGGCGGGCGGAGCGGACATGATCGAGGTCGGCATCCCGTTTAGCGACCCGGTCGCGGACGGGCCGGTGATCCAAGCGGCGGCTATTCGTGCGCTTGCCGCCGGGGCGAGGGTCGACGATGCCTTCTCGGCGATCGCCGGCTTGCGGGTCCGCAGCCCGCGCGTGCCGATCGGCATCCTCACCTATGCCAACCTGCTCGCCGCCCGCGGGCTGGAGCGGTTCATGGCCGACGCGGCGCGCGCCGGCGCGGACTCGGTCCTGATCGCCGACGTCCCGAGCATCGAGGTCGCGCCCTACTCGCACGCGGCGCGCGATGCCGGGATCGACCTTGTTATGATCGCGGCGCCCAATACGCCCGCCGCGGTGCTCAAGCGGATCGCCGCCTGCTCGTCGGGCTACACCTATTGCGTGGCGCGCGGCGGGGTGACGGGAACGCGCGATGCCCTGACGCTCGACCATGCCGGGCTGTTCGAGGGACTGGCGCGGCACGGCGCGCCGCCGCCGGTGCTGGGCTTCGGTATCTCGACGCCCGACCATGTCGGCCAGGCGCTCGCGACCGGCCCGGCGGGGGTGATCAGCGGTTCGGCGATCGTCCGCCTGGTCGATCAGCCGAGTGCGGCCACCACCATCGAGCAATTCGTGCGGTCGATGAAGTCGGCCACAATTCGCTAACTTTCCGCCGTTATGATCGTTGCATCACAAGCGACTGTGACGACATTGTAGCTCGGATGTACTCAGGCGACCTCTCTCCGCGCGATCGCGCCGGCCCGGCAGCAGCCGTGGCGCTCGTGCACGTGGCGCTAGCGGCGATGCTGCTGACCCTGTCGGGCAGCCTGGCGCCGGTGGCGGTCGACAGCACGCTGAAGCTGCTCAACGTCCGTGAGGTCCCGCCGTCGCCCCCGCCACCACCGCCGCGCCCGAAGCCGCGCGCCAAGGCCGAGGCGGTACGGTCGTCCGAGGGCACCGCTCCCGACCGGAAGAGCGAAGCGTCGCCGGTCGTCGCTCCGGTCCCCGAACTGGTGCTGCCGACCCGCGCGCCGATCGTGGCTGCGATCGAGCCGCAGCAGGGCGCCGCCGTTACGCAAGGCCTCGCGCCGGTTCTCGGGCCCGGCACGGGCGGCGGCGGATCGGACAGCGGTACGGGTGCGGGCGCTTCCGGCAGCGGCGGCGGGGCGGGCGGCGAGGGCGGCGACGACACGCACCCGCGGCCGCTGTTTCACTCGCTTAGCTCGCGCGTCTTCCCCCGCGACCTGATCGAGGATCTGCCGCGCGGAACCCGCGTGTTCATCCTGTTCACGGTCGAGGCGGACGGGCGGATCAGCGACTGCAGCGTCCGCCAGTCGAGCGGCGACGCCTCGCTCGACGCGACGGTGTGCCAGGTTGCCGAACAACGCTTCCGCTACCAGCCCGCACGGCACGGCGACGGCACGCCGTTCGCCTCCAAGGCGGGCTACATGCAAGTCTTCTAGCCGAGAGGATTCACCGAGGTGAGCCCGCTTGAGGCAGGCTACCGTGCCGTGGCCAGCAGCCGTCGTGCCTCCGTCAGATGTCCCTCGACCACCGGCACCGTGCTTTGCGCGACGGTGCGAAGCTGGGGCACGTCACCACCCCGCGCATAGCCCTGCATCAGGGCCAGCGCCTGCTGGATGGGCGGGCACCTGCTGCGACAGATAGACCCGGTCGAACGTCGCCGGGCTTGCGGCGATGAGCTGGCTGATCATGTCCTTTTGCTGCGGCGACAGTTCTGGCGGCAGCGGCATCACTCCGGCGGCCTTCGCCACGGCGAGAGCCGTCGT
>CAXSDY010000209.1:0-3476 GCA_964235835.1 uncultured Sphingomonadaceae bacterium
GTTTCATCCATCACCGTCGAGACCGGCGCTTCTGACGGGGCGACGATCGGCACCGTGATCGAGTAGCCCTTCACCGGATAGATCGGTAGCGCAAGGCCGATCGGCGCCAGGAGCTGCGGCGATGCGCTGCCGAGGGCCACGAGGTAGACATCGGCCCGGAGCTCGCCGCCGGTCGTCACGACACCGGTGATGCGGTCCTGTGAACGTTCGATGCGGTCGATTGCCGTACCCTGGTGAAATTGCACGCCGCGTTCGGCCGCCAGCGCTGCAAGTCTTTGCGTGAACTGGAAGCAGTCGCCGGTTTCGTCGCCCGGTAGCCGCAAGCCGCCGACGAATTTGCGACTGACCGCGGCCAGCGCGGGTTCATGCGCCACGCAGCCGCCGCGGTCGAGCAACTCGAAAGCCACGCCCGATTGTTGGAGAACCGCGATGTCCGTCGCGGCACCGTCGAGCTGCTTCTGCGTGCGAAACAGCTGCAGCGTGCCCTGCATGCGCTCGTCGTAGTGGATGCCGGTGTCGGTGCGCAGCGCCATCAGGCAATCGCGGCTGTATTCGGCCAATCGCACCATCCGGCTTTTGTTCAGCTCATAACGAGCCTCGGTGCAGTTGCGCAACATCGAAGCGCACCAGCGGATCATGGCCCAGTCGAGCCTCGGCCGGATCACGAGCGGCCGGTGCTCCATCAGCAGCCACTTGATCGCTTTGCGGGGCACGCCCGGGCCGGCCCACGGCGCCGCATAGCCGGGGGAAATCTCGCCGGCGTTGGCATAGCTGGTTTCCATCCCGGGGGCCGGCTGACGATCGACGACGCTGACCTCGTGTCCGGCTCGCGCGAGCTCCCAGGCCGCCGCGACGCCGATTACACCGCTGCCGAGGACCAGCACCTTCATCGCCACACGACCGGCGGCGGCATCCAAAGATGCGCCCGGGGCAGGGGTCGCCGGAAGGTCTGAAAATGCGCCATCGCCAAGAGGACGCCATGCCCGACCCTTCGACCACGACCGACCGCTTCGACGACCCGGCTGCCGCGCTCGAGCGAGTGCGTTCCATTTACGAGGGAAACGTTCAGCGCCTGCGCGGCGCGCTCCAGGCCTACGTGTCGGGTGACACGCCGGCTGAACGCGTGCGCGCTTGCTATCCGTTCGTTCGCGTCCGCACCGACACGGTCGCCCGGGCCGACTCGCGCCTGAGCTACGGTTTCGTCGCCGGGCCCGGCACGTTCCAGACGACGCTGACGCGGCCCGACCTCTTCGCCAGCTACTACCTCGAACAGTTTCGCTTGTTGCTCCAAAACCACCAGGTAAGGCTCGAAGTCGGCATCAGCGATGAGCCTATTCCGGTGCACTTCTCGCTGGCCGACAACGATCATGTCGAAGGCAGCCTGAGCACCGAGCGCCGCTGGTTGCTGCGCGACCGCTTCGATCTGCCCGACCTGAACGCCATGGACGACGGGATTGCCAATGGGACCCACGAAACGGCACCGGGCGCGCCGGAGCCGCTGGCGCTTTTCACAGCGCCGCGGGTCGACTACTCGCTGCACCGGCTGCGCCACTACACCGGCACGGCGCCCGATCACTTCCAGAACTTCGTGCTGTTCACGAACTATCAGTTCTACATCGACGAGTTCGTACGGCTCGGGCATGAACTGATGGCACAGGGCGGCGA
Organism: uncultured Sphingomonadaceae bacterium; assembly: GCA_964235835.1. Classification (GTDB taxonomy): domain Bacteria; phylum Pseudomonadota; class Alphaproteobacteria; order Sphingomonadales; family Sphingomonadaceae; genus Sphingomicrobium. The sequence continues at coordinate 1,666 of CAXSDY010000209.1, forward strand.
TTCGGCGGGTCGGCGCGCCGAGGAAATGGGCTATCTCGCGTTCGTCGAGCCGGGTAATGTCGTCACCCATCGCGGGGGCCCGGCCCCGCAGCCGGGCGATGATCTGGGTGCGTCGCCACCCCGCCTGCCGCAGATGCCAGCCTACCATCTGGTTCGGCCCGACGGCGGCGGCATCACCATGGTCAATATAGGTGTGGGCCCTGCCAACGCCAAAACGATCACCGACCACATCGCGGTCCTCAGGCCGCATGCCTGGGTCATGCTCGGGCACTGCGCCGGATTGCGAAACACGCAGCAGCTCGGCGACTACGTGCTCGCGCACGGTTATGTTCGCGAAGATCACGTCCTCGACGAGGAGTTGCCGCTCTGGGTACCGATTCCTGCCTTGGCCGAGGTGCAGGTTGCGCTCGAAGCCGCGGTCGCCGAAGTGACGCAGCTGAAAGGCTACGAGCTGAAGCGGATCATGCGAACCGGCACGGTCGCGTCGACGGATAACCGGAACTGGGAGTTGCTGCCGTCCATCCATGCGGCCAGCACGCCGGAGCAGCGCTTCAGCCAGAGCAGGGCGATTGCGCTCGACATGGAATCGGCGACGATCGCCGCCAACGGTTTCCGTTTTCGGGTTCCCTACGGCACGCTGCTGTGCGTCAGCGACAAGCCGTTGCACGGCGAGATCAAGTTGCCGGGAATGGCGAATCACTTCTATCGGGAGCGGGTCGATCAGCATTTGCGAATCGGCATCCGTGCGCTCGAGCTGTTGCGCGCCTCGGGCGTCGACCAGTTGCACAGTCGGAAGCTCCGGAGCTTTGCGGAAGTCGCATTTCAATAGCTGACGAGTTGGCGGTCCGACGGAATCGGCGATTCTTTCGCGGCTCGGAGCGGACCGCGAGCGCCACGATCGTCAGCCGCTGCAGATCGACCGGCCGCTTTCGCAGTCAGCGCCAGGCCAACCACAGACCCAAGAACTGCAAACTCTGGCGCCCCAGTGGTTGCATAGATCGACGCCGAAACCAAGGGCATCACCGTCGGGATAACCAGACTCACGTTGAGCAAGCCGGTCATCCAGATGCCGGCATTCGCGGCAACCGGATGCATGGCGTATGTGTCGGCACGACCCCTTGAGCTGCTCGGTCCCATGCCGCGCAATAGCGATCGCAGCCAGCCCTGAGGACCAGATCCCGCGACGGCTTCGGAGACGTAGCGCATGCGGGATGCAAGCGACGCAAATCGCCGCGCTTGTGGTAGCGAGCTCTAGGCTTGCGCCCGATTGAACTGCTCGACGTTGTCGCCGTACTGAACACTATCAACGGCTGCGGCCCACGCCACCCAGGGCCACCAGCGCCATACCAAGTGCCAGCGGACAAAGCCTCGACACCCGCGCGGCAGGAGACACCCCGAATGACACGATGGTCGGCAACAACGCCGGCTTCACATCATTCGGCCGAAGCGTTTGAAGGACAAAACCGTGTCGCCGGGTCCGAAATAAAAACGCCCCCGTGCAAGCACGGGGGCGTTTCAGAAGTAGCCTGACAATGTCCTACTTTCACACGGGAACCCGCACTATCATCGGCGCAGAGGCGTTTCACTGTCCTGTTCGGGATGGGAAGGAGTGGTACCACCTCGCTATGGTCGTCAGGCATAACCATTCACCCGGGCAGTCTGTGCTGCCAGGGCCAATTCGTAGAGTCGTTACCGCCCGAAAGCAGCAGATTGGTCGTATCCAAGAACGTCGTACGTTCTTGATAGAAGGTCAAAATTATAGGGTCAAGCCGCACGGGCAATTAGTACTGGTTAGCTTAACGCATTACTGC
>CAXSDY010000210.1:0-3462 GCA_964235835.1 uncultured Sphingomonadaceae bacterium
CTCACGGGTGCACCAGCGCCTTGACGAACCCGTCCGGTCGATCTCGGGTAGCGTCGAGCGCTTCGCCGAGCCGATCGAGCGGATAGTGATGCGTGTAGAGCCTGGACGGATCGAGGCGGCCGCTCGCCACCGCATCGACCGCCTCGCGGATGCCATCGATATAGGCAGCCGGGTCGCGCTCGTGGGCGTTGATCACGTCGATCCCGCGCCAGTTCCACAGCCACATGTTGACCTGCCGCGGCCCGTCCTGGTGATAACCGGCGACGATCAGCTTGCCGCGCTCGGCGGTGAGCTCGGCGGCGAGGTCGAGCGGCCATTGCTTGCCGACCGCCTCGATCACCCGCTCGCAGAACCTGTCGCCTGTCAGGTCCTTGACCCGGTCGATAATCCGCTGGTGATCGTCCATCGGCACCGTCTCCGCGGCGCCCATGTCGCGCGCGAGGTCGAGCGAGCTTTGCCGGCGTGAGATGGCGATGACCCGGGCGCCGGCATCGCTGGCGAGCTTGGTCAGGACGGCGCCGAGGAAGCCGATGCCGATGATCGCCACCGTCTGTCCCGGCTGGATGTCGCTGCGGCGGAAGATGTTGAACGCACAGCCGAGCGGTTCACCCGGGAAGGGCTGGCCAGCCAGTTGCGGCGGGAGCTTCACCACCGCAGACGCATCGGCAAGGTCGAACTCGGCGTAGCTATGATAGGACAAGGACGCGACGCGGTCTCCTGCCGCAAGGCCCTCGACCCCCTCGCCGACCGCATCGATGATGCCCCATCCCTCATGCCCAAGTCCGCCGGGCTCGCCGGGGAAGCTCATCCACTCCGGCCCGCTCCACGGCGTCAGGTTCGAGGCACACACGCCGCACCCTTCCAGGCGCACCCGCACCTGTCCAGCCGCCGGCTGGGGTATCGCAAGCTGCTCGAGCCGCATCTCGCCCGGCCCGGCGAGCACTGCTGCAAGCATGCTCGTCTGCTCCGTCATCGCATTCATTGGCTTCTCTCGGTGTCGCACATGGAGCGCGGATTGATTCGGCGCGCTCTAGCCCGAACGTGCGCCGCAAGCGACGTCGGGATGCCGCATAACAGTGCCGCATAGACGCATAATGACATGCAGATGGGTGATCGTGCCTGGCCCGTGCGTCAGCAGGTCCCTCAGCTGTTCCCATCAGGTCAGCGGGTTCGTGGCGGAAGCTCGATCGCTGTTGCCTCGCTGCTGCTCGCTTGACGCAATTGTCCGCTCCCCTAGTGAGGAACAATGCTGTTTAGCTGCTGTTCAGCTTAGCAAAATCGGGGGGCAACGTGGCCACGTTGGTGTTGCTCATCAGGCATGCAGCGCATGAGGAGTTGGGAGTGCGATTGTCGGGACGTGGACCTGCACCGGGATTAAGCGAGCGGGGCCGCGCCGAAGCCGCGCGCCTGACGGCGTTCCTGGCCGATCGTCCGCTGGCGTGCGTGCAGGCGAGCCCGCGTGCGCGGGCACAAGAGACCGCTGCCTCGCTGGCCGCGGCTCGCAACGTCGCCGTCGAGACTGAGGAAGCTCTCGACGAAGTCGACTTTGGCGAGTGGACGGGCCAGCGCTACGATGAGCTCGACCGACAGCCTGCATGGGACCGCTGGAACGCCGAGCGGGCCACCGCCCGTGTGCCCGGCGGCGAATCGATGGGCGAGGCGCAGCGGCGGGCGATGGATCATGTGCGGGGCACGGCCGCTCGCTTCGCGGGCAAGACGGTCGCGATGGTCAGCCACTGCGACATTATCCGCGCCGTGATTGCGGGCACCATGGGACTCTCGCTCGACCGCTTGCTGAGCTTCGAGGTCGACCCCGCCTCCGTGAGCCGCCTGATCGTGGCCGACTGGGGCGCGCGCGTGGCGAGCGTGAACGAGGGGGTGTTCGCTTGACCCAGGCTGCGGTACGATCTCCGTCCGCGTTGCGGGAGCGGATCGATGCGCTCGCTCCGTGGTTCCACGACCTCGAACTCGACGGCGAACGCACGGCGCCGGACCACTTCCTCTATGGCTATCCGGCGAGCAAGTTCGCCGGCTTCGCCCATGCCCTGCCGGCCGACCTCAGCGGCCAGAGCGTGCTCGATATCGGCTGCAACGCCGGCTTCTACAGTTTCGAGATGAAGCGCCGCGGCGCCGCGCGAGTGGTCGGCATCGACCACGACCCACGCTACCTCGCGCAGGCCGAGCTCGCCGCCGAGGTGCTCGGTCACACGGACATCGAATTTCGCCAGCTGGACGTCTGGGACGTTGCCGATCTTGGCGAACAGTTCGACCTCGTGATCTTCATGGGCGTCCTCTATCACCTGCGCCACCCGCTGCTGGCGCTCGACCTCATCCACCAGCACGTCGCGCGCGACCTGATGCTGTTCCAGTCGCTGCAGCGCGGGTCGCGTGAGATCGCCGAGGTGGAGCGCGACTATCGCTTTGAAGAGACCGCGCACTTCAACGCGCCGGGCTATCCCAAGCTGCACTTCATCGAGCAGCGCTATTCGGGCGATCCGACCAACTGGTGGGCGCCCAACGAAGCGTGCAGCGCCGCAATGCTGCGCTCGTCGGGCTTCGACATCATCGCGCATCCGGAGGAGGAGGTGTTCCTCTGCCGCCGTGCGCAAATTGCGCCGCGGCATGGCGGCGCCGTCTATCCAGCAGGAGGAACGCGCGCGTGATCGAAGCCGCGATGATCTGGAACGAGCCGAACAACAAATCGCACTGGGATCCGGAGATCGATCCCGACTGGTCGAAGTTCGCCGCGCTGACGACGGCTGCCGGTCGCGCGATCGGCGCGGGCAATCCCGCGGTCAAGCGGGTGCTCGGTGGGATCTCGCCAATCGACCCGCATTTCCTGCGCCGGCTCGAGGCACATGGTGGATTATCCGAGATCGACGTGCTGGCGGTGCACGGCTTTCCGCTCGACTGGAACCTGTGGCAGATCGACGAGTGGCCGGCCAAGATCGAGGAGATCCGCAGCGCCTTCCCCCAGTTCGAGCTGTGGGTGACCGAGGTCGGGGTCGGATCGTTCGGTGCCGAGGAGGTCCAGAAGTTCGGAGTCGAGCGCACCGCCGAGCTGCTGATCGGGCGCGTGCCGCGGGTGTTCTGGTACAGCCTGTACGACCTGCCGCGCGAGTGGGAGGCGACGACCCGCCACCGCGAGGCGGAGGGGTCGAGTTATTACCGGCACTTCTACATGGGCCTGCTGCGCGAGGACGGCACGCCCAAGCTCGCGCTCGACAGCTATCGTCCGCACGCCGCGACGATGGGCCTGATGCAGTGGTTCCACTTCCACGATCCGCGGCTCGACGACGCCGTGACGTGGATGAAGCGGCTCGGCGTGACCAAGCTGCGGACCGGCCTGTCGTGGGCCGACCGGTTCCGCGAAGGCGCGCTCGACTGGTTCGACCGGCGCCTCTAGCCCGATCGAGGCGGGGACCGCCGCTCCGGCAGGATAGGACAAGACGAAGACTGGCG
>CAXSDY010000211.1:0-3459 GCA_964235835.1 uncultured Sphingomonadaceae bacterium
TCGTTGCCGGCGTGTCCCGGATCGACAAGCCGATCCGGCTGGCAGTCGAGGTCGCGACGTCGAGCTTACGTAGACGCCATCCGGTGACGGTGATCACATCGCCTTGGCCCGCAGGCGCCGTTTCGGAGGTGCCGGCATCGATGCCGGCAGACTGCGTCGCAGGAATGGCGGCTCCCTCTGTCTGAAACGCCGCAGTAGAGGAGGGAGGCGTCGATGCGGGCGACGACTGCGCGTGCGCCGCGCTGCCGCAAGCGATTGCGAGCACTGCGACGGACACCTGTGTTCTGGATTTGCGTACCTGGTCGATCACGATCACCCCTTTGTGGTCTACCCGTCCGCTCTCCTGCCTCTGACTTGTTGTCTATAGTTAAATCGAGGTTCAACATTCCTGTCCCCTTCGTCAAGGGGGAAAAATGGGCTTGGAGGATGCATTGGCGCACAAACGTGTTGTTCATGGATAGTGCCCCGGCTGGCGGACACGCCGACACCGCCATCGAGGTCGGCGGCAAGCCAGGATCAAGCGTGACCTTGACGCAGGGCATGTCCACGCTGGCACGGGACGGCGTTCCGCGCGCAGGCCTGCTCGCCGTTGCCGAGGCTGCGATGGGCGCGCGGGCCCACGCGGGCTCGATCGCCCACGCGGTTCAGACCCCAGCGTAACGTAGCACGATCAGGCCGGTCGCTCAGGGTACGGTTGACGAAGGAGCCGCCGAGAACGTCCGGCCGTGATCGATGCGCTCACGGCGGAGCAAAAGGGATTTCGGGGGCATCGCCGTGAACGAACCTCGAGAGTTCAGCCATCTTCGTGTGAAGATGCGCCGTCGACTAACTCCATGCCGAAGCGCCTATCGACCCGTTGTATCTGCCAGCTTTGGCTGGTGCGAACATAAGCGATCACATCCTCCATGAAGACGACATTGGGCGGCCCGGCATGGCGTCTGCTCGCGATGAATAGCAGCCAGTTAGCGTTAGCGCGGTCACCATCGATCCGCATGACGGGATTGGAGTAGCTGTGCATCGCGAAGCCGGTCGCGCGTGTTCCCCGCTCCACGCCGACGCTGATGGCTGCGATGCCTTCGGCCCGGACGCCCATTGCGCGGCTGTGCCAGACCGCGTCGGACGCGAAGATGCCCGGCAGTGCAGCGACATCCACGTCCGCACCATCCCAGCCCTGGTTGACGGCGAGGGCATAGCGCGCGGTCAGTTCGGCGATAGCCGCGCGATCTTCGAGCAGGCGTAGCCGCGCCTCGATCAGATCCATGCGATCGGCGCTCATTGCGCACCGGCCAGAACGTGCTCGAAGTCTCCGGTCGATGCCGTGCGTGCGAGTGCCTGCAACAGAATTGCGGCGTTGCCTGACTCGCACGTGCGCCAAGCGACTATGCCGTCCGGACGGATCAGCGAGGCACCCGCCTTGCCGGTTCCCAACAGCACTGCGACGTCAGCTTCGCCCTGCGGCAGGAAATCCACTTCAGCGATCGCCGACTCTACAGGATGTCCGGAGGTTCGTACTTGCTCTGCAATGCTGCGCCACGCGGGATCAATGGCGACCAGCAAAAAGCTCCGCTGGAGCAGGTCCAGGAACGAACATGGGACCCCATTGACGGTGATGGGGAAGTGCGGCGCTCGCGTGCCCGGCTGACCGCACCACTCATCCGGACGGCGCGCCGCCGGGAGGTCGGGGCCCGCGCCGATCACAGCCGTAGAGCGGTAAAGCTGTCCAAACTCCATGGCGTCGTCCTCAATGATTGGTTCGCCTTCCGCCCACCCTTGCGAGTCCTTGGCATAATCAGGCCGAGCGAAGATTTGCTGGTGGCGCAGCCAGGCAGTAGGCCGCCGTTCGGCGTCATACGTGTCGAGCAGTGCCGTAGAAGAGTATCCCGAGAGCACCGCTGCGAGCTTCCAGGCGAGATTATGCGCATCTTGGATGCCGGTATTCGCGCCGTAGCCGCCGCGGGTCGGGGGCAACTGGTGCGCGGCGTCTCCTGCCAGGAACACGCGTCCGCTGGAGAAGCGATCGGCGACCAGCGCCGACAAGTCCCAGCGACCGGTCGTGATGATCTCGATCGGAAGGTCGTCACGACCGATCGCCTGCCGGATCGCGATCTCGAGCGTGCCCGGCTCGCGCTCGACGTCGTCGGTGAACATCAACACCCAGCGGCCATCTTGATAGGTAGTGAGAAAGGCCTTCAGGTCGGGCTGGTCGATCTCCCACTGCGAGATGCCACTTGCCAAGTATCCGTCCAGGTCGGCACGGAACAGGACACTGCGCACGAAGCGAATATGGCCGCGCCCGGACCGAGTGATGTTGAGCTCATCGCGTATCAGGCTGTCACCACCATCGCACGCTAGCATGTAGCGCGCGCGGATGATGGTCTCCTCGCCCCCGTGCCTCGCCCGTACCCGAGCGGTCACGCCATCCGCATCCTGCCGGAACCCGACGAGTTCGGTGGACTGCCGAATGTCGCTCCCAAGTTCCACAGCGCGAGTGCGTAGAATCGGCTCGATCAAATCCTGCGCGATCGCGGCGCCTCGAACAGGCGAAAAGGTCCTGGGCGGCACTGCGTGCGGTGCCGGCGGGGTCCAGCTGGTCTCGTCGACAGGCTCGCCGGCGAGGCTCTTTACCCGCACTCGCCGGAGCCGAAAGTCCGCGGGTGCCTCCGGGATCAAACCCCCAAGCCCGACGGCTCGGAATAGCTCCATCGTGCGCGGCGTATAGCCGATTGCGCGGGGATGCGGTGAACTGCCAGCGTGGCGTTCAACAATGACCCCTTCTACACCACGGCTTGCGAGAAACAACGCGGCAGACAGCCCGACGAGGCTGCCGCCGACCACCAGAACTTGAGTATGTTGCATCGAAGACCGTCCTTGCTCCGCTTTGCCGCAGGCTCGGCGAAGGACGTGTGCAGCTGCAACCAGTTCGAGTGGGTCGTCAGAAAGTGTCGATCCATACATCCGGCACGCAGCGGACACTCGTCCACCTGCGTCGCGGTCCGCGGCCCCGAGAGGCTGGATTGCTACCCACTATAAAAAGTGGGCTGACCGGGGCTCACCAAACCGATCCGCCATTTTCGACGAGGTCAGGCTTAGCGGCTCGAGGGAGTGAAAGCAACCTCAGGCAGTGTGCCCTCGACAATCGGGGACAGGCGGGGAGGCAGGCAGCGGGCGATCAGCTCGAGAAAGGCGCCGGAGGCTCGTCGTGCGATGGTAGCGCGAGCAAGACAGACATCCTGAACCGGCAGGTTGATGCCAACGAGGAAGACCTTCGGACGGACGCTTGCCTGCACTCTCCGCAAGCTGTCGCCATACGGCGGAAAACCCGGGCGGCGACCGGCGTAACCTAGAAGTCGACGCGATCGCCGCCCTTGAGATGGAGCATCTCGCGCGCTTCGTCGGGCGTGGCGGGCTCGTGACCCATCTCGCGCAGGATGCGAACGGTCTTCTCCACCTGTTGTGCGT
>CAXSDY010000212.1:0-3442 GCA_964235835.1 uncultured Sphingomonadaceae bacterium
AAGGAGAAGCGCTACGAGGTCGGCGTGTTCGACCTCGGCGGCGGCGAGCCGCGCGCGACGGCCGTCGCTACGCTGCTCAAGGCCCTTGCGGCCGAGCAGGAGCCGCCGGCCAACATCGCCCTCGCATTGCCCGGTTGGTGGCGCACCGACGCGCGGTTCGACCACGATACCGAAGGCCGCACGCTGAAGCGGGTCCAGGATCTGATCCCGCTCCCCGAGCACCGGCCTCAGCCCGCACCCCCGTCGATCCCGTCGCCGCCCCTGCTGATCACCGGCCTGACCGGAACCTATGTGTCAGACCTGGTCGACGCCAGCTCGACCTGATGATCGATGGGAGAGCGGCCTGTGGCACCTCAGCAATCCGGCATCCTGTTCGTGGTCGAATTCACCAAGGATCTCGCCGAGCAGGCGGGCTTCGACCTTGAGCTGGTGCAAGGGGTGCCCGCGCGCGAGCTCGGCTGGCTGGTCCGGAACCTGCAGGAGACCAAGCCCAAGGCCAGCCAGCGCGATCCGGTGGTGATTGGTCGTGGCCGAGTGAATTTGTTCCGCGCTCTGGCGGGCTGGGCCGAGCAAGGAACTGGCGCTCGGCTGCGTTTCGCAAACCCATGTAAGGGAGATCGGTCCTGCAGTGAGTTATAGGCTGCGTCGGGGCGTGATCGCGCCCCGTTTGGCGAAGCCCTGCAATAGCTTACGCCTCAAACTGCCATGTGCACTGCCCGCCGAAACGCGGGAGTTTAAAGGACCGGACATGCTGTTTATCCCTGGCGCAAGCCTCGCCGGATCATCGTCGACTTCTCTTGTCAGCACCGTCGCATTGGCGCCGGAGCCTAGCCATGGTTGAGCGCAAGCAGCCGGCCGTTCCCACTCCCATGTTCTTCGGCAGCGAAAGTGACCCGCCGACGCGGCTGATGACGCGTCCGATGACCGTGCTCGAGCGCGGCGTGTACCGCGGCCCGCATTATTACAGCCTGACCCCGATGGTCCGGATCATGGTCGATCTCGGGCGGATCGAGGACTGGCCGACCAACCGCATCCCGAACTTCACCGAGCGGCTGCTGGCGCTGCTCCCGGGCCTGGAGCAGCACGGGTGCAGCCTGAAGCGCAGGGGCGGGCTCGTCCGGCGGCTGCGCGAAGGCACCTGGCTCGGCCATGTCGCGGAGCATGTCGCGCTCGAGCTGCAGTCGATGGTCACCGACCGTGTGACCCGCGGCAAGACGCGCTCGGTCAAGGGCAAGCCGGGGGTCTACAATATCATGTTTGCCTATGGCGAGGAGCGCGTCGGGCTGCTCGCCGGCCGCTTCGCGCTCGAGCTCGTCGATTCGCTGCTGCCCGATGAACTCGCCGGCATCGAGAAGCTCGACCGCATCGTGCCGCTCGAAGGCCCGTTCGAGTTTGGGCAACGCATCGATCAGCTGCGCCAGGCGGTGAGCCGCTCGTCGTTCGGGCCGACCAGCCACGCGCTCGTCCGCGAAGCGCAGCGGCGCGGCATCCCGGTCATGCGGCTGGATGAATCGAGCCTGGTCCAGCTGGGCCATGGCCGGCACCAGCGGCGGCTGCGGGCCAGCATCTCCGGGAACACGCCGCTGGTCGCGGCCGACATCGCCAGCGACAAGCATCTGACCAAGATGCTGCTGGAGGAGTGCGGCATTCCCGTGCCGCGCGGTGCCGTGGTCAGAAGCGTGGCGGACGCGCTCGGCGAAGGGCGGCGCCTCGGCTTCCCGCTCGTGACCAAGCCGCTCGACGGCAATCACGGGCGCGGCATCACGACGGGGATCATCGACGAAGACCAGCTTCGCTTTGGCTTCGACCTTGCCCGCCAGCACTCGCGCCGGGTGGTAGTCGAGCAATATCTCACCGGCCGTGACCACCGCATCCTCGTCATCGACCACAAGCTGATCGCCGTCGCCGAGCGCATCCCGGCGCAAGTCGTCGGCGACGGCGTGCACAGCGTCGCCGATCTCGTCGCCCGCGTGAACCAGGACCCGCGCCGTGGCGAAGGTCACGAACGAGTCATGACGAGGATCAAGATCGACGCGCATGTCGAAGAGATGCTGGCTCGGGCCGGGATGACCGTCGACAGCGTGCCGCCGGCGGGCGAGATCGTCATGCTGCGCGCGACGGCCAATCTATCGACTGGCGGCACCGCGGTCGATCGGACCAACGAGATCCACTTCGACAATGCCGAGATCGCTCGGCGAGCGGCGATGATCGTCGGGCTCGATATCGCCGGGATCGACTTCATGTGCCCCGACATCACCCGTTCGGTGCGGGACACCGGCGGCGGCGTCATCGAGGTCAACGCGGCGCCGGGCTTCCGCATGCACCTCGAGCCCTCGGAGGGGCCGCCGCGCGACGTCGCCCGGCCGGTGCTCGAGATGCTGTTCCCGAAGGGCAGCCGCTCGCGCATCCCGATCATCGCGATCACCGGCACCAACGGCAAGTCGACGACCGCGCGCATGGTCAAGCAGGTGCTGCGCTACACGGGCTGCACCGTCGGCCTGACCTCGACCACCGGCGTCTATGTCAACGACGTGCTGGTCAACAAGGGGGACGCGACCGGTCCGCGCAGTGCCCGCATGGTGCTGCGTGATCCGACGGTCGACGTGGCGGTGCTCGAGACCGCGCGCGGCGGCATCCTGCGCGAGGGTCTCGGCTACGATCGGTCCGAGATCGGGGCCGTGCTCAACATCACCGCCGACCATCTCGGCCTCAAGGGCATCGACACCCTCGAGGACCTGGCGTGGGTCAAGTCGCTGATCGTCGAGACCGTCAAGCCGCGCGGGACGTCGGTGCTGAACGCGGACGATCCCCACTGCATCCGCATGGCGCGCTGCGCCGGGGGACGGATCATCTGGTTCTCGCTCGACGGGGGCGACCTGCCCGCCGTGGTTCGCGACCACATCGCCGATGGCGGTACCGCCGTCATCCGCGAGCCCGGGGATGAGGGCGGCACGATCGTCCTTCACCAGGACAGCCGGCGCGAGATCGTGATGAAGGCGCGGGACATCCCGGCCACGCTGTTCGGGATGGCGACGTTCAACATCGCCAACGCGCTCGCCTGCATCGCCATCTCGATCGCGCACGAGGTACCGATCCTGACCATCCGCTCGGCGCTGTCGACCTTCCAGTCGAGCTTCGAGCAGAATCCGGGGCGGCTTAACGTCCATGACGCGCACGGCTTCCGCGTGATCATGGACTACGCCCACAACGCCGCGGGTCTTCGCGCCATGGGCGAGGTCGTCCGCGGCCTTCGCCACCGCTACAAGCGGAGCATCTGCGCGGTGACGCTGCCCGGCGACCGGCGGGACGAGGACATCGTCGAATACGGCCGGATCGCCGGCGAGACGTTCGACGTGATCGTCTTCCGCGAAGACCCCTCGACGCGCGGACGGCCACGGGGCGAGATCATGCGCCTGCTCAAGCAAGGGGCGTTGCAGGCGAA
>CAXSDY010000213.1:0-3440 GCA_964235835.1 uncultured Sphingomonadaceae bacterium
GCGACCCGCGTGGTGCTCGCCGGATCGCGGCCGTATTCGTCCTTCACGAACACGACCTCGCTGCCCGACGGCTGCGCGGTGATGTAGGTCAGGAACACCGGCACCCCGCGCGGCAAAGCGACATGCTGTTCCGGCGCATCCGAATGGGTCATGGTCATCGGATCGCGGCCCATCAGCCAGCGCCCGAGCCGCTGCGCATCCTCCAGCCGGATGCAGCCGTTCGACAGGAACCGCGGGTTCTTGACGAACAACCCGGGCAGGTCGGTGTCGTGCAGATAGACGCCGATGTCGTTGGGGAAGGGGAATTTGATCTTGCCCATCGAATTGTCGGGCCCGGGCAACTGGCGCAAATAGACCGTCTGCTTGCCGGTCTCGACCGCTTTCCAGTTGACGCTCGACGGCGGCAGCATGGTCGGGTTCGGCCCGAAGTCGGAAATGACCTCGTACCGCTTGCCCTTCCAATAGGCCTTGGCGATCGGGCTCTGCATCTTCTTGGCGACGATCTTCTGCGTCAGGTCGACCGGCACGTACCAATAGGGGTTGAGCGTCGCGTACCAGATGGTGCTGGCCAGCATCGGCGTCTGCGCGTCGGGGCGGCCGACGATGACCTTCATCTGGTCGACGACGCGGCCGTCCTCGACCATCGTCAGCTGCTGCACCGCGGCGTTGACGACGACGTAGCGGCCGGTGGCGGGAAAGGCGCGGGCGCGGGCGAGGTTCTCCAGGATGCGCGCGTCGGGCGCGCCGCCGGAGCGCTGCAGGCTGGCCCAGGCGGCGTCGCGCAGCGGGGCGTAGATCGGGTTGACCGTCGCCACGGCCTCGAGGTGACGCGCCGGCGAGGGCGCGATCGCAGCGCGCTGCAGCACGACGTTGCTGCTCAGCGGCCGGGGTGCGAGGGCCGGGTCGGAATAGGTGAGGCCCGGCGCGCGCACGCTCAGCGCCGCGACATAGGTGAGCCATGCGGACGACATCGTCCGGTCGGCGCGCGCGACGGCCGTGGCGTTGCCGCCGGCCGCGTCGCGCGCCGCGGCCTCGACCGCGTCGGCCAGCGCCGGACCGTTCGCCAGCCCGTCGAGCGGCGCCCGGCGCAGGATCGTCGCCATGGTCGCCGCAGCCTCGGGCCCGGCGCCGGCGCGGAACCACACCGGCGCCCCGCCGCGCTGCGCCATGAAGGTTTCCACCGCGGGGTTGTCGAGCGCCGGCATCGCCGCGACCGCGCGCGGCTGCAGCCCCGGCACGGTCGGCAGGTCGGCTGCCGTGGCCGGCACCGCCGCGGCGAGCAGCGCAGGGATGAGGATTTTCGTCAGGCCAAGCATCGTCACAAATCTTCCCCGAAGACCCAATCGCTTCGATTCATTGCATTTCGGACCGGCTGTCCAGAGCGATGAACGAACATTCGGCTCAACCGCCCCGGTCCCGCGCCCATTCGCCGGCCGATGTTGCCGTGAGGCAACGCTGCGGCCGTCATATTTGCGGCAAGAGCGATGAACGGACCGTGAGCGGCGTCAGCATCGGGCAGACGTCAAGCAAGGCAAAGGATCGGAACGCCACACCGCGGACCGGCCTTGGCTTGCAGGTCATCCAGGGTGACGAGACTGTGTCCTCCTGCGGCGGCGACCGCTAGGTGGAGGGCGTCACCGGACCGCAACCCGGATACCCGATCGATGAAGTCAGCTGCGTCAGCGAACATCCTGGACGAGACCGGCAGGAGAACCAGGCTTTCCCGTTCAAGCACGGTCCATTGGGTGCGAACGTCGGCGTGCTGTTCCAGACTTAGTTCTCCGGTCCGCAGCTTGATGGCGAGTGCGCTGGCGACTTCGGTGATGGTCCAATCGCTGATCACCATGCCGCCGGGCTCCTGCGTCGCCAGCCAGCCGTGCACACGCTCGCTGCCCGCTTCCGGAACCAGTGCTGCAACGAGCAGCGAGGTGTCGAGGTAGGTGCTCAGAACCTCTCGCCGTCCCGCATGGCGCGGACCAGTTCCGCTGCTTTCGACGTCTGGCGTGGCAGGCGCGCCGCAAGCGCGCGTAGTGCTTCGGTGTCCACCGGGAACTTGGTCGGAGTGGGTGGGACGAGCCGGGCGGCGAGCTTACCGCGACGGACAATGTCGACTGTCTCTCCGGCCTCGGCGCGATCCACCAGTGCGCTGAGGCGCGCCTTCGCATCCGCCAGACTGACATGACCCATAAGGAGCTCCTGACTAACTTCGTGACTATATTCGAAAAGTCACCGGGTTCCAATCCCGCTCTTCAGCCCACACTCACGAAACTATCCAGCACGCGCTTCCGCCCGGCATGTTCGAAGTCGATCTCGAGCTTGTTGCCTTCGATCACCGCGATGCTGCCGTAGCCGAACTTGGCATGGAACACGCGCTGGCCGAGCGACAGGTCGGCGCGGCCCTTGTTGCCCAGGGTGACCGCCGATCCGCGCGCCTCGACCACGCGCTGCGGCTGGGCGGAGAAGCCGCCCCCGGCTGCGCGCTGGAAGCCCGGGCCGCGCGTGCTGGCGCGGCTGGCGGCGCCGCTGGCGAGGTGGGCGAACGGGTCGCCGCGCTCGCTCCACTGCGCCCGCCACAGGCTCTCGCCGCCGGTCATCGTCGTTTCCTCGTCGATGTTCTCCTTGGGCAGTTCGGCGACGAACCGGCTCGGGATGCTCGACGTCCACTGGCCATAGATGCGGCGGTTGGCGGCGTGGAGCACGGTCGCGCGGGTCCGGGCGCGGGTGATCGCGACATAGGCGAGGCGCCGCTCCTCCTCGAGGCTGGCGAGCCCGCCCTCGTCCAGCGCGCGCTGTGACGGGAACACGCCTTCCTCCCAGCCGGCGAGGAACACGACCGGGAACTCGAGCCCCTTGGCGGCGTGGATGGTCATGATCGTGACCTTGGGCTCGCCCCGCGCCGCGTCATTGTCCATCACCAGGCTGACGTGCTCGAGGAAGGCGCCGAGCGTCTCATATTCCTCCATCGCGCGCGTCAGTTCGGCGAGGTTCTCGAGCCGGCCGGCGGCTTCGGCGCTGCGCTCTGCCTGGAGCGCGGCGGTGTAGCCGGATTCGTCGAGGATGATGCGGGCGAGTTCGGGATGCGGGAGGGCGCCACCGGAAGATGCCCCTCCGTCAGCGCTGCGCGCTGCCACCTCCCCTGCAAGTGCAGGGGAGGATTGAGACGCCATCGTCCGCCAGCGGCCGACGTCGCCGACGAAGCGGCCGAGGCTTCGCCGCGCCTGCGGGGTCAGCTCGTCGCTGTCGAGCATCTGCGCCGCCGCGAGCAGCAGCGGCAGGCCCTGCGACCGCGCATAACGGTGGATGCGCTCGATCGCCTTGTCGCCCAGCCCGCGCTTGGGGGTGTTGACGATGCGTTCGAAGGCGAGGTCGTCCGCGGGCTGCGCAACCAGGCGGAGGTAGGCGAGCGCATCGCGGATCTCGGCGCGCTCGTAGAAGCGGAA
>CAXSDY010000214.1:0-3417 GCA_964235835.1 uncultured Sphingomonadaceae bacterium
CTAGGCATTCCGAGGCGATCCTGGCTGATGTGTACGCGGATCCACTGCCTGCCGGCAACGCATCAGCGACCCTGTGCTATCGTGTTGGCGGTGTCGATCAGGAACCAGCGTATTGGCGGGACACGGGAAAGCCGGAACCGCAACCTCATCCAATCCTGTCAGCCGTCAGCGTCTTCGATGCCGACTGCGGCATCGTCCATTTAAAGAGCAAGACGGGTGTGGCTTTCCGCCCGTTCGGTCTTGATGTCCCGGACGAACTCAGTTCGGCCTGCAAGCGGGTCAAAGCCGTCCTAGAAATTGAGAAAGAGGCGCTAGTCAACGCACGGAACGCCATTTTCAATGGACCGCCATGGAGCGCCACCACCGCCGTTGGTAAAGCCATGTCGACTCTGAGCTATCGGTCGGACATCACACGCGTAGAACAATTGGCAAATGTAAGCGCAGCTGAGCAGATCCGGCTTTCCCGCCTAACTCAGGATCTTGCAAAGAACCCAGCCACGGCGGCGGCGGAACAAAAGCTGAAGGCGGAGCGCCTGAAACACTTGGCGCAGATGGTGGCGACCGTCGAGGAAGCTACTACCAACGCTGTGCTGAACGAACTGGCTTCCCTGCATTCGGAGGCGACCAGCAAGCGTGCCGCTGCGACCTTGGCAGCCACTAGCTTGTTCGGGTCGGGGGCAATAGCCGAGGTCGGCGGCGAGGTCTGGCGAACCCTTTGGGAAGCAGCCCGGCGTTACTCGAACGAGGCGGCGCATTTCGGTGAAGACTTCCCGCCATCGTTGCCGGGCACACTGTGCGTGCTTTGCCATCAGCCCCTTTCGGACGAGACGGCTCTGCGCATGCAGCGTTTCGAGGCATTCGTCCGGGGTGACACGGAGCGCTTGGCCGAAGAGGCTGAACATAGGCTTGCAGAGGCTGAGACGGCCTTATCGGCAATTACAATCCTGATAGCTCCGATCGCTGACGCTCTCGCCGAAGTTGCTTTGGAGAGTAACGGAGTGGCCCGAGCCATCCGTCGTTCCCTAGCGTCGGCTCGCCTACGCCGAATAGCTCTATTCCGGCTCCTGCACGGTGACAAATGGGTCGTACCGGTCGCCGCGCCGTCAAAAGTAGCGGAACTGATATCAATGGAAGGCCGAACGCGTGAATATGCGTCCGAACTCCAGGGGCTTGCGACAGAGGAAACGCGCAATGCGCTTGAGGCCGAGCGGGACGAATTAGCTGACCGGGTCAGCCTCGCGCCGCATATTGGCGCTGTGAGAGAAGAGATCGCGCGGCTGATCGCGATCAAGCTGCTGGAAGATGCCCTGTCTGACACCGCCACGGTGACTGTGACGAACCTGAGCAACCGGATCGCCGATCAGGTGCTCACGCCTCACCTTCGCGACAAGTTCTCGGCTGAGATCATTGGTCTGGTGGGTAACCATGTCCGGGTCGAGATGGTCCGTTCCGGAGGCCAATTCGGCTCACCACAGTACCAGATCCGGCTGCTTGCCAGACCCAGCGCTAAGGTGGTCGATGTCCTCAGCGAAGGTGAGCAGACCTGCGTCGCCATCGCCGCCTTTCTGGCCGAACTGGCCACCGCCCCACACAACTCTGCACTGGTCTTTGACGACCCAATCACATCGCTTGACCATAAATGGAGGCAGAAGGTCGCCAAACGCCTAGTAGCAGAGTCGGAGATACGCCAAGTAATTGTCTTTACTCATGACCTCGTGTTCGCCAACGATATCCGCGACTCGGCTGACGCGTCCCGGTTTGAGGCGCGGCACATCACTAGGTCCGCTACCGTGGTAGGGATGGTGAACGACAACCTACCTTGGGCAGCGATGACTGTACTCGCGCGCGTTGATCACCTCGGTAAGCAGGCCCGGCGCATACTTCAGGTTCAGAACGACGAGGACGAAGAGACTTACAAAGAAGCCGTTAGCGCCTTCTATTCCAAGCTCCGAGAAGCATGGGAGCGCGCCCTTGAGGAAGTGGCGTTTGCCGGCGTGATTCTCCGGCACCGGGACTACATCGACGGCAAACAACTCGCGCGGGCAGCGGCTTTCTCCCACCAAGACAGCCAAGAATGGGCGGTCGCGTTTAAGAAATGTTCGGACCTTCTGACAGGCCACGACTCCTCACAGGGCAGGAACCGCGCTGTGCCTGAACCAGAGGAGTTGCTCCAGGACGTTGGCGTGCTCGAAGCGTGGGTACGCGGGTTAAAGGAGCGGCAGAAGCCGGCGGTGTAGATTCTCCGATAAAGCGGCAGCGAACGTCCGCTTCCGGGGCCAGCTAATACGCACGGCCAAGTTAACTGACACATGAGAGGTTCGCCGACCCTCGGTCGGCGTACGTCAGTCAATGAAGCCAAGCGTATAAGGTCCCATGTTCTAGCTTGCTCGGGTCAGGAGCTGCCGCCCCTTTCGGCCACGAAGGTCCGCTCTCCCGTATTCCTTACTTGAGAGCAGACCGTCCGCTTGCGGCCAATCTCGGTCGCTGGTGCTCGCATGAAGGCCGTCAGGTTTCGAATCTGGTGGTGGTTCGTTGAGGTATTCGCGCCACTTTTATACTGAGACGCAAAGAACCCTGAAGCGCTACAGCCGCACGATCGCGCTCACGGCCGCAGCAATCCACAGCCCAACGGCTCCCTTGCCGACACCCCCGCCCCGTGCCCACGATGCAGGGACACCGACAGCGAGGACCACCATGCAGGGCGTCGTGAAGAAGTGGGGCAACAGTGCCGCCGTGCGCATCCCGGCCGCCGTGCTGGAGGCCGCCCACGTGCGCCTGGACCAGCCCGTCGACGTGCGCGAGGAAGGCGGCCGCATCGTCATCGAGCCGCTCGCGCCCACCCGCTACGACCTCGCAATCCTGGTCGCCGGCATCACCGACGACAACCGCCACGACCCAGTCGACACCGGCACGCCCGTCGGCCGCGAATCCTGGTAGCCGCCCCGAAACACGCCCCGGACTACGTCCCGGACGCCGGCGACATCGTCTGGCTCCAGTTCGACCCGCAGGCCGGCCACGAGCAGGCCGGACACAGGCCGGCCCTGGTCCTCAGCCCGGCAAGCTATAACGGGCGCGTCGGGCTGATCCTCTGCTGCCCGACCACGACCCGGATCAAGGGCTATCCGTTTGAGGTCGCCCTCGCCGGCACGCCGCCGAGCGTGGTGCTGGCCGACCAGGTGAAGAGCCAGGACTGGCGCGCACGCAAGGCCACCCGCAAGGGCCGGGTCAGCGCCGCGGAACTCGCCGAGGTGCGCGCCAAGCTGATCACGCTGATCGCATAACCGACGGGCGCGCACTCCCGCCTGCGCGCCGGGCCGCTGCGCGCCGTGCTCCGCCTGCCCGCCACGCGGCGCGAGGAGGCAGCCGCCCGGGCGCGCGCCACCGCCATCGTCGCCTGCTTCGGCAACCGCCTGCTGC
>CAXSDY010000215.1:0-3407 GCA_964235835.1 uncultured Sphingomonadaceae bacterium
TCAACGAATATGAGCATCTGACCCAGATGGCGCTGTCCGCCGGGGCCGGGTTCCTTAGCGCGGACGGCACGCGCGGGGCGTTTCGGGCACCCGAGTTCCGCCGGGCGCTGGCGTTCTACAAGTCGCTGTTCGACGAGAAACTCGCGCCAATCGCGGGCGCGGCGCAGATCAGCAATGTGTGGAACGAGTTCGCGCGCGGATACTTCGCGGTCTATCCGTCGGGGCCGTGGACGATCGGCGACATGAAGTCGCGGCTCCCCGCCCATCTCCAGCACAGCTGGGCGACGGCGCCGTTCCCCGGCCCGACCGGACCCGGCCGCTCGACTCCGGGCGGGTCGAGCCTGGTGGTCTATGCCAGGACGCGCAACCCGGCGGCGGCGTGGGACCTCGTCGCGCGGCTCGCCGCCCCCGCCGCGCAGGCCCGGCTCCAGGCGCTGACCGGCGACTTGCCCCCGACGCGCGCGGTGTGGGCCAGCGCGGGGCTCAGCGCCGACCCGATCACCGCCGCCTTCGCCGCCCAGCTCGATCGCACCACGGCGCTGCCCAAGGTTCCCGAATGGGAGCGCATCGCGACCGAGATGCAGACCGTCGCCGAGCTGTTCGTGCGCGGCAAGATGAGGCTCGACGACGCCGTCGCCGACATCGACCGCCGCGCCGACCGCTTGCTCGAAAAGCGCCGCTGGATGCTCGCCCGATGAGCGCTTCGCACACCCTCGCCGAGCGCCGCGCCGGGTGGGCGATGACCGCCCCGGCGCTGACCGCGATCGGGCTGTTCTTCGTCGTCCCGGCGATCGCCGCGCTGATCCTGAGCTTTACCGATTTCGACATTTACGCGCTCGCCAATCTCGACAATCTGCGCTTCATCGGGCTCGAAAATTACCGCCGTTTGGTCACTAACCCCTTGTTTTGGCAGGCAATGGGCAACACTATGTGTTTCGTCGTCTTTGGTGTCCCGCTCGTCGTCGCAACCTCGCTCGGCGCCGCCTTGCTGGTCAATGCCCGAACCCTGCGCTGGCGCGGCATCTGGCGCGTCGCCCTGTTCGCCCCGTTCGTGACCACGCTGGTGGCGACCGCGGTAGTGTGGAACTACCTCCTCCACACCCGCTACGGGCTGATCAATTACGCGCTCGGCGGGCTCGGCATCGCCCCCGTCGACTGGCTCGGCAATCCCAGGACCGCGCTGCCTGCGATCCTGCTGTTCGTGGCGTGGAAGAGCTTTGGCTACAACATGATCATCTTCCTCGCCGCGCTGCAGTCGGTATCGCGCGACCTCGAGGATGCGGCGCGGGTCGACGGCGCGGGTGCGTGGATGCGCTTCCGCCACGTCACCTTGCCGGCGATCGCCCCGACCGTCCTGCTGGTCGCGATCCTCACCGTCGCGGGCATGTTCCAATTGTTCGCCGAACCCTATGTCATGACCCAGGGCGGCCCAGCGCGATCGACCGTCACCGTGCTCTACTTCATGTTCGAGGAGGGCTTCAAATGGTGGAACTTGGGGTCGGGGTCGGCGGTCGCCTTCATCCTCTTCCTGTGCATCCTCGCGGTCACTTTGGTGCAGCTGAAGATCGCCCGGCGGGCGGGGGCGATATGATCCGTCGCAACCTCGTCACCGTGTTCGCCGCTTTGGTCGCGTTGATCGTGCTCGCGCCTTTGCTGTGGATGGTGTCAGTCAGCTTCATGGCCCCGGGCGAGGCCGCGGCTTTCCCCCCGCCGTTGCTTCCCAAGGCCCCGACGCTGGAGAATTACCGGACATTGTTCGGGACATACGGGATAGGGCGCTACATCCTCAACAGCATTCTCGTCTCGACGCTGGCGACGATCCTTGCTCTGCTGTTCGTCGTTCCCGCCGGCTACGCCTTCGCCAAATTGCGCTTCACGGGGCGCGAGGCGATCTTCCAGGCGCTGGTCGCGGCGATGGTCGTACCCGGGCAGATCGGGATGCTGCCGCTGTTCCTCGAACTGAAGGCGATGGGGCTGGTCAACAGCTATGCCGGGGCGCTGGTGCCGTGGCTGGCGGGGATCTTCGGCATCTTCCTCGTCCGCCAGTTCTGCCTCTCGATCCCGACCGAATTGCTCGAGGCGGCGCGGATCGACGGCGCGAGCGAGGGGCTGATCCTGCGGCGGATTGTCCTGCCGACGCTCAAGCCGGTGCTGATCACGCTCGCTCTGTTCATCTTTCTCGGCAGCTGGAACGACTTCATGTGGCCGTTGATCGTCCTCGCCGACCAGAATCTGTACACGCTGCCCGTCGCGCTCGCCGCGCTCAGCCGCGAGCATGTCCAGGACAATGAATTGATGATGGCGGGGTCGGTGGTCACCGTGCTCCCCGTGCTGATCCTGTTCCTCGCGCTCCAGCGGCATTATCTGAGCGGGCTGATGGCGGGGAGCGTCAAGGGATGAAGCCGTTCGTCCTCCTCGCCGCGCTGGCCCTCGTCGGCGCGGCGCCGCCCGCTTTGTTCAGCGACGCGATGGACCAAGCGGCGCCGTGGCCGGCGGAAGGCTCCGACGGGGTCAAGGTGTCGCGCCGCAGCGTCGCCGGGACCGCGCTCGAGATGGCCTACGACTTCGGCGGGGTGTCGGGCTACGCCTTCGTCCGCCGCACGGCCGACGTGACGCTCCCGCGCAACTACGAGATTCGCTTCCGCATGAAGGGCAGCGGGGGGCGCAACGACCTCCAGCTGAAACTCACCGACGGCGACAATGTGTGGTGGAAGGTGTGGCGCAACGCGCGCCCCTCGGCCGAGTGGCAGGACGTCGTCGTCCCGGTGGGCGAGATCGGCTTCGCCTGGGGCCCGGCTACCGACAAGACCCTGCGCCGCGCGCATGGGATCGAATTCGTCGTCGCCCGCAACCGCGAGGGTGGTGCAGGCACTTTGGTCATCGACGACCTGCGCATCGTCCCACTCCCCGGCGCACCGGCGATCCCCCCGCCCGCCGAGAACAAGCGCAACGACGCCATTGCCACACTCGCCAAGGCGTCCGCGCGGGGCCTCTATCCGCGGGCCTTCATCGGCGAGCAGCCATATTGGACGCTCGCCGGGTCGGACGGCGGCAAGGTCGGCGCGCTGATCGACGAAGATGCCGCGATCGAGCCCGCACGGGGCAGCTACTCGATTACCCCGGTGGTGATCGATCAGGGCCAGCGCCTTGACTGGGCCCATGTTACCGCCACGCAATTCCTCGTCGATCGGCGCTTGCCCGTGCCGACGGTGCGCTGGAAGGCGCCGGGCGTGACGTTCGACACGACGCTCCTCGCCGACCATGCCGGGCGCGGAACTTATGCCGTCTACACGCTGACCAACCAGACGCTGGCACGGCGCGAGGTCGAAGTGCGGCTCGGGGTGCGGCCGTGGCAGGTCAACCCGCCGTCGCAATTCCTGTCGCAGCAGGGCGGGGCGAGCCCGATC
>CAXSDY010000216.1:0-3381 GCA_964235835.1 uncultured Sphingomonadaceae bacterium
GGCGTCGCCGCCGTCGGCAACGACTGGCATATCGCCCCCACCGACCTGTTCGTCTAGGATCGCTCCGGCAAGCTGGATCGAACCCCGCGTCGTAGGCCTGCCCATTCGGACCATGCACCGGGTTGGCAAGCCCTTGCACGCGCAGCCCGTCCGATTCGCCGGACGGTTCGACCGTAAGTTTCAGTAAGGCCGGCGCTGGGCCGCGACGAGCATGCGCAGCAGCATCGCCACCGGGCGCGGGACGCCGACCTTGCCCTCCATCCACAGGCTGATCGACGACCGGCTAACCCCGATCGCGCCAGCCAGGTCGGCGTGCGTGCGATAGCCGAGGTTGCGCATCGCCGTGCGAAGTTCGTCCGGGGACATCGAGGCAAGAGGCGGCGGATCCATCGTCCGCTCCGTAGCCCGATGCTGCGGTGCAGCGGAAGCCGCCACATCGCCGTCGGCCCCGTCCCGTTCCATCGCGGGAATGGACGTCGGCTCGGGGGCGCTCGCCAGGGTCAGCGCGGCAGATCCGGGCTAGATCGCATCGTGGCCCCGGTCGCCGGTACGGATGCGGACCGCCTGCTCGACAGGGGTCACGAAGATCTTGCCGTCACCGATCCGGCCGGTGCGGGCGGCGGCTTCGATCGCTTCGATGACACGGTCGACCACGCCATCCTCGACGATTGCCTCAACCTTCACCTTGGGCAGGAAGTCGACCACATATTCCGCACCGCGGTAGAGCTCGGTGTGACCCTTCTGCCGGCCGAACCCTTTGACCTCGCTGACCGTGATGCCGGACACCCCCGCCTCGTGCAGCGCGTCCTTCACGTCGTCGAGCTTGAACGGTTTGATGATCGCCTCGATTTTCTTCACGCCTGCCCCCGCTTGATCTCGCCTGACCCATTGATACCCATCCGAGCGACGTGCGCAAAGCAGGATGATGCAATGCAGCAATCACGGTAAGTCGCTGACTTCACGTCAGTAAGGAGGCCGGTCATGGCCCGCCAGGCTCCGGGTGAAGATTTCGCAGCCATCGTCGGTGATGCCGATCGAGTGTTCGAACTGCGCAGACAGCGACCGGTCGCGGGTCACCGCGGTCCACCCGTCGTCGAGCAGCTTGCAGTCGGCGCGGCCCAGGTTGATCATCGGCTCGACCGTGAAGATCATGCCCGGCCGAAGCTCCGGGCCGGTGCCGGGGCGTCCGGCGTGGATCACTTCGGGGCTATCGTGGAACAGGCGACCGACGCCGTGGCCGCAGAAATCGCGCACCACGCCGTAGCGGTTGCGTTCGGCATGGGCCTGAATCGCGGCGGCGATGTCGCCGAGGTGCTTGCCGGGCCGCGCCTGCTCCAGGCCGAGCATCAGGCACTCGTAGGTCACGTCGACTAGCTTGCGCGCCTTTAGCGCGACGTCGCCGACGAGGTACATCCGGCTGCTGTCGCCGTGCCAGCCGCCGAGGATCGGCGTCACGTCGATGTTCACGATATCCCCGTTCTTGAGCGGCTTGTCGCCGGGGATGCCGTGGCACACGACATGATTGATCGAGGTGCAGCAGCTTCTCGTGAAGCCGCGGTAGCCGAGCGTGGCGGGCACCGCGCCCGCGTCGAGCGTCATGCGATACACGATGTCGTCGAGCTCGCCCGTCATGACCCCCGGGACGACGTGCGGTACAAGCGCATCGAGGATGGCGGCGGCAAGGCGTCCGGCAGCGCGCATCCCCGCGAACCCGTCGGGCCCATGGAGCTTGATCAAGCCGGAGCGCGCTTCGGCGCAATCGTCGGCAGCAACGCTGACATACTCGGTCATCTACCCTAGATAGGAGCCGCTCCCGGCGCTGTCGAGGCGAGCGGCGGATTAGGCGAGCGGCAGGTCGAGGAGGCGCAATGGCTGAGGAACGGGTGTGGACGGCCGCCTTGGTGGTGATCGGCGACGAGATCCTCTCCGGCCGGACGCAGGACCGCAACGTCGCGCAGATCGCCAGCTGGCTTAACGTCCAGGGCATCCGCCTGGCCGAGGTGCGGATCGTGCCAGACCTGCCGGACCGGATCGGAGCGGCCGTCAGGGCGATGCTCGCGGCGCACGACTATCTGTTCACGACAGGTGGGATCGGTCCGACCCATGACGACATCACGGTCGATTCGATCGCGGCGGCACTGGGGTTGCCAGTGGTGCTGCACCCCGAGGCGCGGGCTATGCTCGAGCGCTATTACGAGAAGCGCGGTGGAACGAGCGAGGCGCGGCTACGCATGGCGCGCGTACCCGAAGGCGCCGAGTTGATCCCCAACCGCATGTCGGGGGCACCGGGAATACGGCTTGGCAATCTGTTCATCCTCGCCGGCGTGCCGCACATCGCGGCGGGGATGCTCGACGCGCTGACCGGCACGCTCGAGGGCGGGCGGCCGCTGGTCAGCGTGATCATCGGCGGCTTCGTTCCGGAAAGCGACATCGCCGACCTCCTGCGCGAGACCGAGCAGGCGCACCGCGGCGTGGCGATCGGCAGCTATCCGTTCTTCCGCGATGGCCGGATCGGGTCCAACTTCGTCATCCGGTCGGAGGACGCGGCGCTCGCCGAACGCTGCGCCGAGCAGCTGACGCAGGCGATGGGGCAGGTCGGCTACGAGATGGTCGCCGGGGGCATCTAACCCGGTGCCATGACCCGCTACGACGCCATCATCCTGGGTGCGGGCGCAGCCGGCATGTTCTGCGCCGGCGTCGCCGGGCAGCGCGGCCGGCGCGTACTGCTGGTCGACCATGCCGCCGAGCCCGGCGCCAAGATCCTGATCTCAGGCGGCGGGCGGTGCAATTTCACCAACCTCGGCACCGTGCCCGAGCGTTTCTTCTCGGCCAACCCCCATTTCGCGCGCTCGGCGCTCAGCCGCTATCGACCCGACGCGTTCGTGGCGCTAGTCGAGCGCTACCGCATCGCGTGGCACGAGAAGACGCTGGGGCAGCTGTTCTGCGACGGATCGGCGCGGCAGGTCGTGCGCCTGCTGGTCGACGAATGCGCGTCCGGCGGGGTCGACTGGGCGCTCGGCCGGCCGATCACCGCCGTCGACCATGGCGACGGATCGTTCCGCGTCACCCATGGCGGGGAGGTCGCCTGCGCGCCATCGCTCGTTATCGCGACCGGCGGCCCGTCGATCCCCAAGCTCGGCGCGAGCGGCTTCGCCTACGATCTCGCGCGGCGCTTCGGGCTCAAGGTGGTTGAGCCGCGACCGGCGCTCGTCCCGCTGACGCTCGGCACGGGCGAAGCGCTGTTCCGCTCGCTCGCCGGAGTGGCGGCGCCGGTTGAGGCGCGCTGCGGCGGTGCGTCGTTCCGCGAGGCGGCGCTGTTCACCCACCGCGGCCTGTCGGGGCCCGCGATCCTTCAAGTCTCCTCGCCGTGGAAGCCGGGGA
>CAXSDY010000217.1:0-3376 GCA_964235835.1 uncultured Sphingomonadaceae bacterium
GTCGCCGGCCGGCAGCGGCTCACCCGCCTCGATGATCGCGACCATCTCGCCGATGTGGTCGATCACCGCCAGCACGGCGCTGACCAGGGCCGGGTCGGCGGTCCTGGTCCCGGAGCGGACGTCGGCGAGCGCGTCCTCGGCGGCATGGCTCAGCGCCTCGAGGCGTGGGAATTCGAAGAAGCCGCAATTGCCCTTCACGGTGTGGACGAAGCGGAAGATGCTATCGAGCCGCGCGCGGTCGCCCGGGTGAGCCTCCCAGGCCACGATCTCGCCGCTAAGCGCCTCCAGCATTTCGCGGCATTCCGCCACGAAGTCGGCGATGAGATCGTCCACGGCTGCCCTCCTGCGGACCGCCTATGGCCCGCAGGTGTTAAGGGCGCGTTAGCCCAATCCTGGAGAGCACGTGGTCAGGCGGGCGTCGTCAGGCGGCCAGGGGCAACGTCGCGCCGATCAGAAGCACGGGCTCGACCGCGCTGTTGAGCTGGATCGATCCGCCCGCATCGGCCGCCAGCTGGTGGGCGAGCCATGCGCCTGCCGCGCGCGGCTCGACGGTCACGTCCGAACCGTTGACCATGACGTCGCGCAATGCCGGGTCCAGCAGGATGCGCGGGCCCTCGGCGCGGATGACGATCTCGAGCTGGCCGCCGCCCTGCTCCGCGCCAATGTCGAGCCGGCCGCCGCGCACCAGCGCGTCACCGGCCAGCATGGCGAGGTTGAGCAGCAGCTTGACGGCGCCCTTCGGCAGCCGTTCCTCGGCGACCAGCCAGCCGAGCTCGATGCGCTTCTCCGCTCCGTACAGCCCCTCGATCGCGCCGCGCGCCTCGCGCGTGTCGACCAGGTCGGCGAACCCGCCGCCGGCGCCGAACGCGAGGCGGAAGAACTTCAACTTGTTGGCGCTCGCCCGCGCGCTGTCGGCGAGCAGTTCCAGGCACCGCTGGCGCATCTCCGGATCCTGCTCGTCGGCCAGCAGTTCAACCCCGTTGTTGAGCGCGCCGACCGGCGACAACAGGTCGTGGCACAGGCGGGAGCAGAGCAGGCTGGCGAGTTCGACGGCGTCCATGGCGGGGTCAATGCGTCAGCGGAGCGGCGGGTGCAAGGTCGAGTGCCGAGAGGTGATCGCGCGAAGAGCCGCCACTTGACCTTGGCCCAAGAACGCCTGCTTACGGCGCGCATGGTCCGCAACAACAAGCATCGAGACCGCGCCTTGCTGAGATTGATGATGGTGTGCGTTTTAGCCCTGAGTGCAAGTGGCTGTAAGATAGAGCCCGATGAAGTAGCACTGAAGCTCATGGAAGCTAAGGCTGGCCAGCTCATTCCAGCTTCGCATTTGTTCCCCGCGAAGGTACAAACCATCTGCCTGAAGGGGCCTTACGAACGGATCGTGTTACGTGGCGGCAAGACCCATGACCTTGATGAAGGGTCATGGGCTCTCGTAACGCGAGTGGGTCAGCAATCTGAGACGCAGGTACACTCCCGCTCCCCCCGATTAGATGTAATGACGGCAGGCGAGTTGAAGGGTGTATCGCCGATTTCGCCGCGAGCGCAAACAATCGCGAGCTGCATCCCGCGCGACACGGGTATGTTCGTGCGATTCGAATATCTGGGGCGGCAGTACTTCACTCTTTCCGTTCCGCAATCGGCAAGCGCGTCACCACCGCGCCCCGAGACGCACAACTGAGTCGAGGCGGCAATTCTCGCCTACGGTTCTTGGTGAAAAACTGGGCTCCGCAGCCAGGTTGAAAGTGCTCCCTTCCCTTCCCAAATCCCCTACACATGGCCGGGGGGCAAGTTCATCATTCGATCGCGCTTGGCGCTGCCCATGTTGGGTGGCGGCTGGACCGAGCGCTGGCGGACGCGATCCCCTCTCTTTCGCGCGAGCGGCTGAAGGTGCTGGTGAAGAGCGGCGCACTTGCCAGCGAAGCCGGTGCGGTCCGCGATCCCGCGACGAAGGTGCGCGGCGACGAGCGGTTCACGCTTAGCGTTCCCGAGGCAACCCCGGCGCACAATCAGGCGCAGGACATCCCCCTGCGCATCGCGTTCGAGGACGAGCATCTGCTGGTGGTCGACAAGCCCGCGGGCCTCGTCGTTCACCCCGCCGCGGGCAATTTCGACGGCACGCTGGTCAACGCGCTGCTTCACCATTGCGGCGGCAGCCTGTCGGGGATTGGCGGAGTGGCGCGGCCGGGCATCGTGCACCGCATCGACAAGGACACGTCGGGGCTGCTGGTCGTCGCCAAGACCGATCCCGCGCACGAAGGGCTCGCCCGCCAGTTCGCCGCGCACAGCATCGAGCGGCGCTATCTGGCGATCGTTGCCGGCGTGCCGACACGGGCCGAGGGGAGGGTCGACGCGCCGCTCGCCCGCTCCTCGGCTAACCGCAAGAAGATCGCGGTGGTTGCGGAAGGGCGGGGGAAGCGTGCGGTCACCCACTGGACCCGGCTGCAGCCGCTTCGCCAGGCAGCGCTGGTCGAGTGCCGGCTGGAGACCGGGCGGACGCACCAGGTCCGGGTCCACATGGCGTCAATCTCTCACCCTTTGCTCGGCGATCCGGCTTATGGACGAACCCCGCGCGGTCTTGGTGCGTTGTTAAAGGAAATGCATTTCGAGCGGCAGGCGCTGCATGCTGCCCGGATCGGTTTCCTCCATCCCATGACAAAGCAACGACTAACCTTCGACAGTGAGCTTCCTGCCGATATGCAGGAACTGTTCAGGGCACTTCGTGTATAGGAATATCAAAGGCCGGGGACGACACGACCGTCGCTGGCAAAGGAGAATATGATGGCACAGTCGAAAGCGGTCCTTTCCCTGCCCGCGTCGGGCGGCGAGGCCGGACTCAACCGCTACCTGAGCGAAATCAAGAAATTCCCGATCCTCGCCCCCGAAGAGGAATATATGCTGGCCAAGCGCTGGCGGGAGCATGGGGACACCGATGCGGCCGCCAAGCTGGTCAATTCGCACCTGCGCCTCGTCGCCAAGATCGCGATGGGCTATCGTGGCTATGGCCTGCCGGTCAGCGAGCTGATCTCCGAAGGTAACATCGGCCTGATGCAGGGCGTCAAGAAGTTCGAGCCCGACCGGGGCTTCCGGGTCGCGACCTATGCGATGTGGTGGATCCGCGCCTCGATCCAGGAATTCATCCTGCGCTCGTGGAGCCTGGTCAAGATGGGCACCACCGCGGCCCAGAAAAAGCTGTTCTTCAACCTGCGCCGGATGAAGAACCAGATCGACGCGTTCGAGGACGGCGACCTCAAGCCCGAGCATGTCACCAAGATCGCAACCGACCTGGGCGTGACCGAGGACGAGGTCGTGTCGATGAACCGTCGCATGGGCATTGGCGGCGACACCAGTCTCAACGCCCCGCTCAAGGGCGACGAGG
>CAXSDY010000218.1:0-3347 GCA_964235835.1 uncultured Sphingomonadaceae bacterium
CCTCAGTCCGCCAACGCACGAGGGAATCGCTGGTTTCGCGCTCAGGCCGTCACCGTCGCCGGGTCCAGCGCCTCGCCTTCCGCGGTTTGCCCACACAGGGCGGCGGCGAACCGCGGTTCGTCGAGCCGTCCTTCCCACCGCGTCACCACGATGGTCGCGACCGCGTTGCCGATGAAGTTCGTCAGGCTGCGGCACTCGCTCATGAACCGGTCAACGCCCAGGATCAGGCCCATGCCGGCGACCGGCAGGTCGGGGATGATCGACAGGGTCGCGGCGAGCGTGATGAAGCCGGCGCCCGTCACGCCCGCCGCGCCCTTCGACGAAAGCATGGCGACGCCGAGCAGGAGCAGTTGCTGGCCAATCGAGAGGTGAACGTTGGTCGCCTGCGCGATGAACAGCGCGGCGAGTGTCATGTAGATGTTCGTTCCGTCGAGGTTGAAGGAATAGCCCGTCGGCACGACCAGCCCGACGATCGTCTTCGGGCAGCCCGCTGCCTCCAGCTTCTCGATCAATGCCGGCAACGCACTCTCGCTCGAAGAGGTGCCGAGCACGAGCAGCAACTCGGTCTTGAGATAGGCGATCAGCCGGACGATCGAGAAGCCGGCAACCCACCCGACCGCGCCGAGGATCACCAGCACGAACAACAGCGACGTGGCGTAGAAGGTCGCGACGAGCGCCGCCAAATTGGCGAGCGTGCCGAGCCCGTACTTGCCGACCGTGAAGGCCATTGCCCCGAACGCGCCCAAGGGCGCGAGCTTCATGACGATGGCGACGACCCGAAACATAACGAGCGAGACCTGCTCGAGTGCGCCCTGCAGCCGCGCGCCCCGCTCACCGACCAGCGCCAGTGCCACCCCGAACAGAATCGATACGAGCAGCGTCTGCAGGATGTTGCCCGCGGTCAGCGCCGACACGAACGTGTCCGGGATGATCTCGACTAGGAATCCGGTGACGGTGGTTGCGTGCGCCTTTGCCGAATACTCGGCCACCTTCGTCGCATCCAGGCTTGTGGGATCGATGTTGAGGCCGGCGCCGGGCCGCACCAGGTTGGCGACGAGAAGCCCCAGGATCAGCGCGAACGTCGACATGACGAGGAAGTAGCCGAACGCCTTGAGCGCGACCCGGCCAACCGCCCCGAGGTCGCGCATTCCCGCGATGCCGGTGACAATGGTCAGGAAGATGACGGGCGCGATGATCATCTTGACGAGCTTGATGAACGCGTCACCGAGCGGCTTCAGCGCCTCGCCCATGGCAGGCGCGAAGTGGCCGATGGCGACGCCTGCCGCGATCGCCAGCAGCACCTGCATGTAGAGGTGCCGCCACCACGGAGAAGTCGGCGGGGGGCTGTCGACGGACCTAATCACGGTCATAGGGTTCCCCTCGGCCCACCTAGATCAGTTGCGCTCCGGTCGGCGTCGCTAGAGTGAGGCGCTGCTCGGTGCCAGGTCGTGTTGACGGATGACGGTCCGGACCACCTCGTTCATGAGGTTCATCCTGGTGATCAGCGGAGTCGTCGTCTGTTTGATCATCACGGCGATCGCATAGCTGCGCCCGTCCGGCGCCGTGATCACGCCGATGTCGTTATAGCCCGCCTGCACCGCGCCGAGCACCTGTCCCGTGCCGGTCTTGTGGCTCAGCGACCAGCCGGGCTCGAGTCCGCCCTTCAGCCGGTTCCGCCCGGTCTTCGTGTTGCCCATGGTGTTGAGCAGATAGGCGGTTGAGGTCGGCGAGAGCAGCTGCCCCTTCTTGAGCCGGGCCAGCGCCTGAACCACCGAAGCCGGCGCCGCGCCATCGTACGGGTCCTCGATATAGCGCTGCAGCAGCGAGCGCCGCATCGACAGCGGCAGCGCATTGCGCGCGCGTTCGAACCCTCCGCCAACCGAGAAGCTCGGGCTCCACATCAATCCCGCGATCTTCGACTGCAGCGCCCGCTCGCCATCATAGAAGCGGATCGAGCCCAGGTTCTTGCGCGCAATCATCGCGCGGACCCCGCTTGGGCCCCCGACGGTGCGCATCAGCTTGTCGTTGCAGGTATTGTCGCTCATCGTGATCGCGTCATGCAGTAGCCGGCCGAGCGTGGTCGTCTCTGCGCCCCGGCTGAGGATCGCGGCCGCGATCGGCTGATGGAACAGGGTCAGGTCGTTGCGTGTCAGTGTGACGGGGTCGCCCAGGCGGATCTCGCCCCGGTCGACCGCGTCCATCGCCGTGATCGCGACCCACAGTTTGCTGACGCTCTGCTGCGGATAGAGTTCTTCGGCGTGCCAGCCGGCTTGCCAGCCGTCCTCGACCGAACGGACGGCGATGCCGATCCGGCCATTGAAGCTCGACCCCAGTTGCGCGATTCGCTCGCGAACGTACGACGGCGCCTCGGGCGAGGTCGCCGCGGGCGAAACCACGTTCGGTGCGCTTGCTTGAGAGGCCCGTCGCGTGCTCATCGATTGGGCGGAAGCCGCGTGAGACGCTGAGACACAATCGATCGCAACGGCAGCGATCATCCCTAGCAATGCGAGCCATTTGTTGTCCGAGACCATCCGAACTTCTCACCCGACAAGCATACGCAACGCGGTGTTCGCGCGCCTCTCGGCTAAGGATGCCAAAGTCCGCCGAACGTCACAAGCAGGTGCGTGACGGTCGGCTCAACCGGGTCGGACGATTGCGGGGCCGGCTGAGGGTAGAAGCGCCGCCGTCTCGATCTCGTCGAGGGCGTGATGGGCTGCGATGTAGCGCCGCGCCTGCGCCACCCAGGTTCCGGCGCGCGCAACCCCAGGCAGCCGCATCGTCTCGGCCAGCGCCCCGTCCACCTCGCCCCGTTGGAGCCGCTCGAACGCCCGTTCGTAGCGCGCTTGTGGGCGCACCGAAGCGACGTCGGCGCGATGCACGCTGACCAGCGACCCCAACTCGCGCCGGATGCCCGTCCACCAGCTCTCGTCCGGACCGGCTTCGCGGAGGGCCGGCCCCAGCGCCGTGTAGCTGTCGATCAGCTGATCGAGCCGGACCGGCTCCCGCGCTGCGGTGACGACCGCGGCGACCGCTTGCTCGTGACCGGGCCCGAAGCGCTCGATCAGCAGGGGTTCGAGATAACCAAGCGCCACCCCGCGATCGACGGCTCGCCGTGCGGCGAAGGCAATGAGAAGGGCGTCGGCGCGGCCCGCGGAACCCTGCGCACGCTGTGCTGCACTCTCCACCGCCGCAAGGCGCTCTTCGACGGCCGCGAGACGAGCATCGGCCTCCGGCTGTGACGCCGGCAACGCCTGTAGCCCGGACGCGATCGGCAACGGCACGACCGGCACGGGCGCGACCCCGAACAGCCGCGCCGCAGGGGCCGATCGCGCCAAGGCCCAGGTGGC
>CAXSDY010000219.1:0-3280 GCA_964235835.1 uncultured Sphingomonadaceae bacterium
CGACGACATTGGGGATGACCGTGCCTACCTGGCCTGCACCTTCACGACGGGTGGTTCGCGGCTTCCTGCTGGGAAGCGCGGTCGCGGTTGCGTCCACGTCGCCGGCGATCGCTCACCAGCCCGCCGCAGGCGACCGCACCACGACCGCGGGGCCCGTCGGGGTCGCCGTTCCGCCGCCTCCGGCCGGTGCGAGGCTGCCCGTCGTCGAGCCGATCATTTCGGACGACGAGTTCCGCACGGCGGTGCCGCCGCTGCCGCCTGCGCTTGATCCTGCGCTCGACGCCCCGCTCGAGAGCGTCGCGGATTTCGAGCGCCGCTTGCTGCAGGCCGCTCCGTCGGCAACCACGCCGGCCAGCACGGCTGCGGCTCCGGCAAGCGGCGCGTCGGCAGCACCGGTAGCAGGCAGCCGCTCGGTTGCCGCGCCGGTCGCGCCGGGCACAGCCGCCGGTGCCCCGCTGGGTGATCCCCAGCTGGATCAGCCGCTGCCCCCGCTCAGCCAGTTCGACGTCCGCCAGGTCGAGTTCGCCGCGCCGGCCACGACGCAAGCGGCCCCCGAGCTCCGCTACGCCACGCGGGTCGACGGACTCCAGGCTGCCGACGCCCAGACCGAAGTGCCGCTCACTCGGCGGTTCAACGCGCTGTCGGCGCTGCGGGACGGCAAGGGCAAGGCCGCCAACGAAGCGATGCTGGCGGCACGGCTGACCGAGGACTCGCGCCTCCTGCAGCGGCTGCTGCAGTCGGAGGGCTGGTACGACGCGCGAGTCG
This sequence comes from uncultured Sphingomonadaceae bacterium, assembly GCA_964235835.1. Lineage (GTDB taxonomy): Bacteria > Pseudomonadota > Alphaproteobacteria > Sphingomonadales > Sphingomonadaceae > Sphingomicrobium. The sequence goes on from CAXSDY010000219.1 coordinate 766, forward strand.
ACACGCGCATCGACACTGCGGCGGCTTCCAGCAGCGCCGCCGTCAACGCCGTCCTGACGGTCGTCGCGGGCGAGCGCTACAAGCTCGCCTCGATCAGGGTCACGGCCGACCCGACCGTGCCGCCAGGACTGATCGAGAACAGCCTCGCGCTGAAGCCGGGCGAGCCGATCGTCGCCGAGCGGGTGCAGGGCGCCGAAGCGAACGTCGCCATCGTCCTGCCGCAGCAGGGCTATGCCTTCGCCACGGTCGGCCAGCGCGATGTCCTGCTCGACCCCGACACGCACGACGGTGACTATACGCTGCCGGTCACGGTCGGACCGCGCGGGCGCTTTGGCGGGTTCCGAACGGCGGGCAATCTGGCGTTCGGCGCCGATCACGTCGCGGTGCTGTCGCGGTTCAAGCGCGGCGACCTCTACGACAGCCGCAAGGTCGACGACCTGCGCCAGGCGCTGGTCGCCACTGGCCTGTTCTCGACGGTCGCGGTCGTGCCCGAGCGCACCGGGCAGGCCGCAGCGGATGGGACGGAGCCCGTCACCCTGCTCGTCACTCAACAGGCGGGGCCGCCGCGAACACTGGCGGCGAGCGCCGGCTATGGCACGGGCCAGGGCTTCCGCGTCCAGGGCAGCTGGACCCACCGCAACCTGTTTCCTCCCGAAGGCGCACTGATCGCAACCGCGGTCGCGGGCACGTCGGAACAGGGCGCATCGCTGTCGTTCCGACGGTCCAATGCGGGCAAGCGGGACCGTACGCTGCAGCTGAACGTCGACGCGCTGCACAGCAACACCAAGGCATTCACCGCCTTCACCGGACGGCTGGCAGCGCGGCTGAGCTATGACAGCACGCCGATCTGGCAGAAGCCGTTCACCTATGCCGCCGGCGCCGAGATCCTCGGCACGATCGAGGAACAGTATGATTTCTCACTCGGCCGGCGCGACAAGAAGCATTATCTGATCGCCGGCCTCAACGCTCAGGTCGGGCTGGATCGCAGCGACAGCCTGCTGAACCCGACCAAGGGCTTTCGCGCGCAGGTGCTGGTCCAGCCCGAGGGCGCGCTCCATCACGGCTTCCAGCCCTATCTGCGCAACCAGCTCGACGCGAGCGTCTATCGCCCGTTCGGGGGCTCGTTCGTCGTCGCCGGCCGGGCGCGCGTCGGGTCGACGTTCAACATCGCGCGCGACGCGCTCGCGCCGTCACGCCGCTTCTATGCCGGCGGCGGCGGGTCGGTGCGCGGGTTCGCCTATCAGCAGCTCGGTCCCAAGGACCCCGATGGTCGCCCGCTCGGCGGCCTGAGCCTGGTCGAAGGCGCAGCCGAAGTCCGCTACCGGTTCGGCAACTATGGCGTGGTCGGCTTCCTCGACGCGGGCCAGGTTTATGACCGGCGCACGCCCGATTTCGGCGGCCTGCGCGCCGGCGTCGGCATCGGCGGCCGCTTCTACACCAATTTCGGCCCGTTCCGGGTCGACGTTGCGACGCCGCTCGCGCGCAGGCGGGGCGAGAGCCGCCTCAACGTCTACGTCTCGATCGGTCAGGCGTTCTAGATGGACGAGCCCGCGCCCGAACAGGAAGTGATCCTGGTCCATCGCCGCGGCAGGGCGGCACGCCTGGTGCGTTGGCTGCTGCTGGCGCTCGTCGCGCTCGCCGTCCTCGCCGGGGCGCTCGTGCTCGGGCTCAACAGCGATCCAGGCCGCCGCTTCGTCACCCGACGCATCTCGGCGCTGCAGTTTGAAAATGGAATGAAGATCGGCATCGGGCGGATCGACGGGTCGATCTACGGCCGCATGACGGTGCGCGGCCTGACCCTGTCCGATCCGAAGGGCGTGTTCCTGTCGTCGCCCGAGGTCCAGGTGGACTGGCGGCCGTTCGCCTATACCCGCAAGCACGTCGACATCCGCAGCCTCGTCGCGCCCACGGCGACCTTCTCGCGAAAGCCCGAGTTCCGGGTCACCGCGCCCAGCAACGCGCCGCTGTTGCCCGACCTCGACATCGACATCGGCCGCCTGCGCGTCGACCGGCTGCTGATCGGCCCGGCGGTCACCGGCGAGGCGCGGACCGCGCGGATCGATGGCTCGGCCCATATCGCCGACCGCAGGGCTCAGGTCGCGCTCGACGCGCGGGTGATCGCCGCTCCCGGGCAGCAGGGCGGGGATCGGCTCAGCCTGAAGCTCGACGCGGTTCCGGAGCGCAATCGCCTGGCGCTCAACCTCGCGGTTCAGGCGCCGGCCAATGGCGTGCTGGGCCCGATGGCGGGCCTCAAGCAGCCGCTGGCGCTGCAAGTCGACGGGCGCGGCGACTGGCAGCAATGGAACGGGCGCCTGCTCGCCAACCTCGACAATGCGCCGTTCGCACGGCTGGCGCTCACCGCGCGCGACGGGCACTTCGGGCTCAAGGGCGTGACCCGGGTCGCAAGCCTGTTCACCGGCCCCACCGCGGCGCTGCTCGGGCCAATCATGAGCGTCGACGTGCAATCGACCTGGCAGAACCGGGTCGCCGACCTTTCCGGGCGCCTCGGCAGCGA
>CAXSDY010000220.1:0-3228 GCA_964235835.1 uncultured Sphingomonadaceae bacterium
GCCCAGTTCAAGGTGGCGAAGAACCGGCTTGCCCTGATCGCACTCGAGGGCACAAGGTACGGACCGATCGGCGACATGCTGACCGGCCCGACCGCCTTGGCGACCTCGATCGATCCCGTTGCGGCCGCCAAGGTCGCAGTGGATTTCGCCAAGACCAACGACAAGCTCGAGATCGTTGGCGGGGCGATGGGCGACACGCTGCTCGATGTGAACGGGATCAAGGCACTCGCCGCGCTCCCCAGCCTCGATCAGCTGCGCGGCACGTTGGTGGGTCTGCTCCAGGCGCCCGCCACCAAGATCGCGCGCATCGTCATCGAACCCGCGAGCCTGATTGCTCGCGTGACCGGTGCCTATGCCGCCAAGGCAGCCTGAATTTTTCCCTGATTTTTCAACGCACGACATCAAGGGCGCAATGCCCGCAAGGAGTTTACACATGGCCGACCTCAACAAGATCGTCGAAGAACTTTCGACCCTGACCGTCATGGAAGCCGCCGAGCTTTCGAAGCTGCTCGAAGAGAAGTGGGGCGTTTCGGCCGCCGCTGCCGTCGCCGTCGCCGGCCCGGCCGCCGCCGCCGGCCCGGCCGAGGAAGAGCAGACCGAATTCGACGTCATCCTGACCGGCGACGGTGGCAAGAAGATCAACGTCATCAAGGAAGTCCGCGCCATCACCCAGCTCGGCCTCGGCGAAGCCAAGGCGCTGGTCGAAGGCGCTCCCAAGCCGATCAAGGAAGGCGTCAACAAGGACGAGGCCCAGAAGATCAAGGCACAGATCGAAGCCGCCGGCGGCACCGTCGAGCTCAAGTGAGCCAGCGCCCCCCGGGGCGCGCGGACTCATCCCGGCTCTTCGACGCCGCCTGCGGCGTCGCTCAGGATGAACTGCAGCTTTGCTGCAGGCCGGGATCCAGATTAGAGCCCCAGATCGAGTCCGGGGTGCTAACGAAATTTCGTGGGTGTCTTGAAGCGCCTGCGGACGGGAAAGGCGGCCTCGCAAGAGGTCGCCTTTTTCCATTCAACCAAAGATCGAGAGGTTCAGCGCCTCGCTCGCTCCGAACCACACGACATTCCTCGTATGGTCGGCGAGATGGTCGCCGGTCGAGGCGTGGGCGAAGATGGTCAGGCCTTTGCGGTTGACCGTGAGCCACGTCCCGACCGCGCCGAACTGGTCGGTCGGGATCGTCACCTGGCACGACCCGCGCGGATGCGGACCGACCGGCGCCAAGTGGAAATGCCCGAGCGGAACCAGGAAGCGCCGCTGCAATTCGGCGCCGAGCGCCTTGGCCTGATCGACCTCGTCGCGATCATAATAGATATGGGCGTGGAAATCGTAGATCATGGTCATGGTGCGGCTTCCTTCGACGCTTGATTTCGGCGCCTGCGGGGACCGATCAAGGGGCAACAAGTTTGATACCGCCCCTTGCGCCGCTATTCGAAAGGCGTATATCGGCTTTATCCAATACATAGACGGCTCCGCCGCACCTTGCCGTGCGTCCGGGGTCTTTTCCGTCCTCACCGGGACACGAGCCGAGACCGCGCAGCGGTTCGAACGGATGGTGAGGGATCAAGCGGAAAGCGCTTCACCTTTGTGTCCCGGTTGATTCCGGGGCTCAGTCTGGCCCCCTGCCCGCCTGGCGCAGGAGGTCGAACTTGCGAAGCGCCGGTCAGCGGCGCGTCGCCAAGCGCAGGGAATATCATGGCCACCAAAGCGAAAGACGTGCCGGTTTCGGCTCGCTCCACGACCTCGCGGCGCATCCGCAAGATCTTCGGCAACATCCACGAAATCTCGAACATGCCGAACCTGATCGAAGTCCAGCGCGAATCGTATGAGCAATTCCTCCGCTCCGATCCCGCCACGGCGTACGTCTCGGGCCTCGAGAAGACCTTGCGCTCGGTGTTCCCGATCCAGGATTTCGCCGGCACCGCGCATCTCGACTTCGACCGCTACGACCTCGAGCATCCCAAGTATGACACCGACGAGTGCCGCCAGCGCGGGCTGACCTATGCCGCGCCGATGCGCGTCACGCTGCGCCTGACCAGCTTCGAGATCGATCCCGACACCGAGGCCAAGTCGGTGATCGATATCAAGGAGCAGGACGTCTACATGGGCGACATGCCGCTCATGACGATGAACGGCACCTTCATCATCAACGGCACCGAGCGCGTGATCGTCAGCCAGATGCACCGCTCGCCGGGCGTGCTGTTCGACCACGACCGCGGGAAGACCCATGCCTCGGGCAAGTTCCTATTCGCGGCGCGGGTCATCCCGTATCGCGGCTCGTGGCTGGACTTCGAATTCGACGCCAAGGACATCGTCAACGTCCGCATCGACCGCAAGCGCAAGCTGCCGGTGACCGCGCTGCTCCACGCGCTCGGGCTGTCGAGCGAGGAAATCCTCAACCAGTTCTACAAGCAGGTGGTCTACGTCCGCGGCCCCAATGGCTGGCAGATCCCTTATGTCGCCGAGAATTGGCGCGGGCAAAAGCCGACCCACGACGTGGTCGACGCCGATTCGGGCGAGATCATCTTCAAGTCGAACGAGAAGATCACTCCGCGGAAAGCCAATGCCGCCGCCAAGGATGGCCTCAAAAACCTCATCATCCCGACCGAGGAAATCTACGGCCGCTTCTCCGCCTATGACCTCATCAACGAGTCGACCGGGCAGATCTACGTCGAAGCCGGAGACGAAATCTCGGCCGAAAATCTCGATTTGCTCGACAAGGCGGGGACCGACCGTCTCGAGCTGCTCGACATCGACTACATCAACACCGGGCCGTGGATCCGCAACACGCTCAAGGCCGACAAGGCCGAAGACGGCGACATGGCGCTGTCGGACATCTACCGCGTCATGCGCCCCGGCGAGCCGCCGACGCGCGAGACCGCCGATGCTTTGTTCTACGGGCTGTTCTTCGACAGCGAGCGCTACGACCTCAGCGCCGTCGGCCGCGTCAAGCTCAACATGCGCCTCGGCCTCGACGCCGAGGACACCGTCACCACGCTGCGCCGCGAGGACATTCTTGCGGTCGTCCAGGAACTGGTCAACCTCAAGGACGGCAAGGGCGAGATCGACGACATCGACAATCTCGCCAACCGGCGCGTGCGGTCAGTCGGCGAGCTGCTCGAGAATCAGTACCGCGTCGGGCTGCTGCGGATGGAGCGCGCGGTCAAGGAGCGGATGTCGTCGGTCGACGTCTCGACCGTGATGCCCAACGACCTGATCAACGCCAAGCCAGC
>CAXSDY010000221.1:0-3220 GCA_964235835.1 uncultured Sphingomonadaceae bacterium
CGAGCAGCGCATGCAGCCGGTCGAACTGGCCTTCGCTGCGCGGACCGACATCGTGGATCGAAGCAAGGAGCAGGCGCGACATCGCCCGGCGATGTAGGGCGGGCCGGGACCGGAAACCAGCGGCGAGGCCCGCTGCTCACGGCGCGTTCAGAAAGCGGATGCCTAAGCCGCTCGATGCGGATCGTCGACGTTTGTGCTTTCTACACGCCCAGCGGCGGCGGCGTGCGCACCTATATCGAACGCAAGCTGCAGGCCCTGCCCCAACTGGGCCACGAGGTGATCGTCATCGCGCCGGGGCCGTACGACAGTGTCGAGCGGCACGGCCCCGGGGCGCGGATGGTAACGATCGCCGCGCCGGCCCTGCCGCTCGACCGCCGCTACCATTACTTCGATGACCGGACCGCGATCCACGATGTGCTCGACGCGTGGCGCCCCGACTTCGTCGAGGCCTCGTCGCCTTGGTCGAGCGCGACCAAGGTCGCCGAGTGGCAGGGCGCCGCTCCCCGCTCGCTCGTGATGCATGCCGATCCGCTGTCGTCCTACGCCTACCGCTGGCTGCGGCCGCTGGTCAGCCCGGCACAGATCGACCGGGTGTTCGAGCCCTTCTGGGACCATCTGCGCGACCTCGACCGCAAGTTCGACATCGTCGTCAGCCCGGGCAAGAGCCTGTCGCGGCGCCTCACGGCCGGCGGGCTGGAGAAGGTCCGCAGTGTTCCGCTCGGCGTGGAACCCGGCATCTTCGGGCCAAGCCATGCCCGCGCCGAGATCCGGGAAGCGCTGCTCGACCGGCTGATGCTGCCCGCCGACGGGCTGATCCTGGTCGGCGTCGGCCGGTTTGCTTCCGAGAAGCGGTGGCCGATGGTCGTCCGTGCGGCCGCCTCCGCAGGCCGGCGGCGGCCGGTCGGCCTGCTGCTGATCGGCAGCGGCCGCCAGGGCGAGCAAATCCGCAAGGAAGCCGCGAAGTCATCTCACGTCGTCGCGGCCGATCCGGTCGCTGACCGGAGCGAGCTCGCCGGTCTGCTCGCGAGCAGCGACGCGCTGGTCCACGGCTGCGAGAGCGAAACCTTCTGCCTGGTCGCGAGCGAAGCGCGGGCGAGCGGCCTGCCGATCATCGTCCCCGATCGCGGCGGCGCCTTCGACCAGCTGGGCGCGGGTGCCGGCCTGTCCTACCGCACCGCCGACGCGAGCTCGCTGCGCGATGCGATCATCCGCCTGTACGATAGCCCCGAGGCGTTCCGCGGCGGCGCCGCGACGATTGCGCGGGTGCGCACCATGGACGAGCACTTTCGCGAACTCATGGCCCGCTACGAGGCGATCGTGCGCGGCACGCCAGAGGTCGCCGTCGCGCAACCGGTCGCGGCGGAGGTCGAGTGGATCGGCAAAGCGGTTCGTCGACTGCGCGGCTAAGCCCGCCGAGCGAGTATGCCGTTATCGAGCAAGCCGAGCGGGGCTGCCTGGACGGTAGCGCCTGACCACATGACCGGCGAGTTCGGCGGGGGTGAGATAGACCGGGCGCAGGCGGCCGCCGGCATAACGATCGATCTGGTCGGCGAAGTGCGGTGACGACGGATCGCCGCTCTCGCCGCCGGCCGTCACCGCCCAGGCGCGGACCCGCGGGCCGAACTCGACCACCGCGACGAAGCTGTTGCCGCTGCTGCCGTAGTATCGTTTTGTGTTCGGATAGGAGCGGGCACCGAACGAGGCGAGCGAGCCCCACTGCGCCGAAGTGAACGGCACGGGCACGCTGGGCCGGGCATCGTCGAAATGCGGAGCGATCGAATCGTCGAGCCGCTGGAAGCGGTTGATCTCGCCCCAGGGCACCTGCCAGCGGCCGAAATCGCGGGTGAGCTTGTCGGACGCGGCGGCGAGCGCGGCGAGCTTCGCTGCGGGGGTGACCCGGTGCGCGATATAGTCGGGCACGTTGACCCGCTCGGCCTTGGCGAACGGCCCGACCTCCCGCCACAGCGTGTCGCCCCAGAACACCGCGAGCGAGGTGGCCGGCGAGGCCGCCGACCAGCGGAAGTCCCATGCCCGGAGCAGGCCGACGGGCCCTGCCAGCCGCGCGCGCCGCGGATCGTTCGGCGGCAAGGCATCGAAGGCGGCGACCAGCTGCGGAACCAGGGTGGCGAACGCGGGCAGATAGGGATCGTAGGCGATCGCCATCAGCCGTTCGGGCGTCACGCCGCGCGCGTGATCGAGCAGCAGCTGCGCATGGATGCCGCGCGCGTTCTCGCCGGCGGTATCCATGTAGCGCGGGAAGTCCGCGGCGCGCGGGCTGTCGGGACCGGCAGCGGTCCACGGCCAGTTGTTGGTGTTGACCACATAGCCGCTGTTCGGCCGCACGACCTGCGGCAGGCCGGCGAGCGGGTGAAGCCCGCGCCAGTCGGTTGCCGGATCGCTCCCGTCGACGGCGCCGCGATAGTCGAAGCGGTCGTCGCGGACCGGCACGAACTGCGGGTGAAGGTAGGCGATCTCGCCCGATGCGTCGGCGAAGATCGTGTCGTTGGACGAATTCGCCTGAAGCGCCGCGACCTTGAGGTAGGACGCGAGATCATGCGCCTTGGTGCGCAGCCAGCTTTGCTCGAGCGCCGGCACCGGCTTCCACATCAGCGCTTCGGCGATCCACCTGCCGCTGCGCTCGGCGACGATCGGGCCGTGGGTCGAGCGCCAGGTTGTAAAGCTGCGCCGGGCGAGGCTGCCGTCGGGCCGGCGATAGGCGATGGTGACGGGGCGAACGGCCAGCGGGCGAAGCCCAGCGCCGTAGCGGGTAAAGCGCGCCGAGCCTCGCCGTACGACCGTCTCCGCGAACTCGTCGACCGAGTCGACGCCCGACGAGGTGTGCATCCAGCCGGCGTGGCGGTTGAAGCCCTGGTAGATGAAGAACTGGCCCCAGGTGGACGCGCCATAGGCGTCGAGCCCTTCGCCGCTGGTCATCTGCAATTCCGAGCGGAAGTAGAAGCTGGTGTGCGGGTTGATGAGCAGGAGTGCGTGCCCGTCGCGGGTCAGCGCCGGCGCAATGGCGATGCCGTTCGACCCCCGCGGCTCGAGATCGTCGTCGCGGATTCGAAGCGAGACCGGGTCGATCGCGGCGCGATGGGACGCAAGGACCGGCCCCCGCTCCACGCCGGTGTGAGCCGAGGAATAGAAGCGCTGCAGCTCGCCCACGTCGATCCGCTCGATGTCGCCGCCGATGCTGCCTTCGGTGAAGGACAGCGCCATC
>CAXSDY010000222.1:0-3216 GCA_964235835.1 uncultured Sphingomonadaceae bacterium
CTTGAGGTCGCCGTGGGCGGGGATGTCGCGCGGCAGCCCCTTCTTGTCCATCTTGCCGTCGCGTGCCCATTGGGCGAGCGCCTGCAAGCCGTCGACCAGGCGGCTCGCATCGCGGTTCGTATGGCCGGACGTGAACAGGATCAGCAGGCGGTGCTCGTCGCTGAGCCCCAGCACGACCTGCTGCTGGCTCATCATCCAGTCCTCGGCCTCCCAGCCGTTGACGCCGAGCCCACGGATGTCGAGCAGCACCTTGGTCTCGTCCATGCCGTGGCGGGCATCGCCGTCGAGCACTTCGCGCCCCATCACGCGGATGCCCTCGATTTTGGCTGCTTCCTCGCGCACCTTGGTGGCGAGTTCGAGCGTGTGGCGGACGAGCTTGTCGCCGTCCTCGACGAACTGCTGCCGGCTGGCGTCGATGCTCGCGAGGATCGGGCCGGACGGGCTGGTGCTCTCGAACAGGTCATAGGCGTTGTTGAGCCGGTCGGCCGGGATCAGCTCGCTCTTGTGCAGCATGATCGAAGCGCCCGACAGGCCACTCATCGTCTTGTGGATGCTGCCGACGGTGAGGTCGGCGCCGAGCTGGATCGCCGGGGTCGGCATCTGGTCGGAGAAAGCGAAGTGCGGGCCCCAGGCTTCGTCGACCATCAGCGGGACGCCGCGTGCGTGGCACACTTCGGCAATGCGCTTCACGTCGGAGGTCACGCCGTAATAGCTTGGGCTGGTGATGAAGACGGCCCTGACCTCAGGGTTCTCGGCCAGCTTGCGTTCGACTTCCGCCACCGGGATGCCGTGGCCGACGCCCCAATCGGGGTCATAGTCGGGCTCGAGGAATACCGGCTTCACCTGCGCGATGATCATCGACCCGATCAGCGACTTGTGGCTGTTGCGCGCGATCAGGATGGTCTCGCCCGGCGCCACCGCAGCGCACATCGTCGCGTGGTTGCTGAGGCTCGAGCCGTTGGTCGAGAAGAACGCCGCATCCGCGCCCCACGCCTCTGCCGCCAGTTCCTCGGCCCGCCGGCGGATGCGCTTGCGCTCGCGGCGGTCGTCGAGGCCCTTTTGCTCGGTCGTGTCGCCGGCGAAGGCCTTCTTGCCGATCAGCTTGCCAACGCCAAGGGTGCCGCTTCGCCGGACTGGTGGCCGGGGGCGTCGAATGCCGTCGCGTTCTCGCTGATGTGGCTCTTGAGCGCATCGATGATCGGCGTTTCGTTCTGACTGTCGTCGGACATCCGTCGGGTGGCCATTTCGAACTCCCTTGAGGCTTAGTCGCTGCTGGATTGCGGCGGCACGGGCCGCTTGGCGTGCAGGTCGAAGCCGTCGCCCTCGGCGAGCACATGGACGCTGACATCGTGCATCGACAGCGTGTCCTGGGACCGCGCCTCGGCGACGTTGGAATGGCTCGCCTTCGACCCGTCGACGACATAGACGGCGCCGTCGCCGATCACCCGGAACCGGTCGCCCTCGACCACCGCTGCGGTATTCTCGTCGACCCCGAGCCCGAGCACGCGCGGGTTGTGGGCGACGGCACCGAGCAGGCGCCCGAAGCGGCCGCGCTCGGCAAAGTGCTGGTCGATGATGACGTTCCGGATGAGGCCGAGGCCGGGTGCCATGTGGAGGTCGCCGATGCGGTGCGTCTCCTGGCTGGCGCCCTTGACCAGCATCGTCTCGCTCATCACCGATGCGCCGGCAGAGGTGCCCGCGACGAGGCCGCCGCGATCGAACAATGCGCGGACCTTTGCCTCGATGCCGCTATCGCCGATCTGGCTGGTGATGCGCAGCTGGTCGCCGCCGGAGAAGAACACGCCGGCGGCGTCGTCGAGGATGCGCAGCTTGTCCTCGTCGCCGGCCTCGGCGCGGTCCTCGACATAGAGTTCGACCAGCTCGCCAATGTCGAGGTCGCGGAACGCCTCCTGATATTCCTCGAAATAGCCTTCGGGCTGATGGCTTGCGACGGTGGCCAGCACCAGCTTGCCGCCGCGCACCCGCCGCGCCACCTCGCGCAGGATCGTTCGCCTGGCGGAGGGATCGCGTTCCTCATGGCCGCCGATAACGATGAGGGTGCCGCTTGGCTGGTCAGTCATCGCTCTGCTCGCTCTTGCGGAGCCAGGCAGACGGGCTCTCCATCGTCGCGTCGATCATGGCGACGGCGAAGTCGCGGCTGTTGTGCGCCCAGCCGGTGCGACCATCGCGCGTCACGACGATCCCGCCGCCATCCGCGCTCGTTCCGCCGACGCCCGGTAGCTCGGCGAGCGGAGCGGCGATGGCGGCGTCGGGCTCCTGGTCCGCTAACCCGGCCATGATCTTCGACGCGATGCCGACACGGATGATCGTCTCGCCGTCGCCCGACAAGGCAACGCCACCGACGCGATCGTCGGCGTAGAAGCCGGAGCCGGGCAGGGGGCTGTCGCCAACCCGGCCGACGCGCGTGCCGTTCAAGCCTCCGGTCGACGTGCCCGCCGCGATGCGCCCGGTGCTGTCGCGCGCGACGGCGCCGACGGTGTCGTGCTCATGCTCTCCCGGATAGGGCTGCTCGGCCTTGAGCTGTTGCTCGGAGGCGCGTTCGACGCCTTGCTCGATGGCGAACTGAAGCGCGCCCTCGCCGACCAGCAGCACTTCGCGCTCGGGCAGCAGCAACCGCGCAAGGCCGATCGGGTTGCGCACTTCCCGCAGCGCGGCGACCGAGCCGACGCTGCGGTCGGTCCCGTCCATGATGCCGGAGTCCATCTCGATCCCACCCCCGCGGTTTAGGGCCGAGCCGCGTCCGGCATTGAACGCCGGCAGGTCCTCCAGCACGCGGATCGCGGCTTCGACCGCGTCGAGGGCGCTGCCGCCAGCCTTCAGCACGGCGCCACCGGCCGTCGCCGCCTGGAGCACGCCGTCGCGATTGGCCTGCTCCTGCTCCGGCTCGATCTCCTTTGCGCCGCCGTGCACGATCAGCGCCCAATGTCCTTCCCGGCTCGGCATCCGATTACTCCGCAGCCACGGCGACGACCGCCTGTTCGACCGACGGCTGCCTGGGTTCGAACGCGATCACCTGGTCCCAGCAGGCGAAGACATCTGTCGGCGTGACCACGACGAGGTCGCCCGGCCGGCCCTCCGACAGCGCCGCCAGGGTCGACTCCGCTTCGCCCGCGACAAGGTGGATGCGCTCGGGATCGGCATTCGCCTGCAACGCCCCTTGCTTGAGCAGGCGCATGATCTCGCCCCGTGGCCGTC
>CAXSDY010000223.1:0-3158 GCA_964235835.1 uncultured Sphingomonadaceae bacterium
GTCATCGCCGCAAGCACGACCAGCGTTTCAATCGCGCCTTCCGCGCGGGAGGTGAGCAGCATCGCCGTCGCGATCGAGCCGGGGCCAGCGATCATCGGAATGGCCATCGGGAACACCGAGATGTCGTCGGCGCCCTCGACCGCGTGGGCGCGCTCCTCGCGGCGTTGCGTGCGCTTTTCGAACACCATCTCGAGCGCGATGATGAACAGCATGATCCCGCCCGCGAGCCGGAAGCTGGCGAGCGTGATGCCGAGCGCGTGCAGCAATGGCCGCCCGAGCAGCGCGAAGAACAGCAGGATCGCCCACGCGATCACGCTCGACCGCACCGCCATCTTGCGGCGATGATCGGCCGACGTTCCGCCGGTCAGCGAAGCGAAGATCGGCGCGCAGCCGGGTGGATCGATGATGACGAGGAAGCTCGCCAGCGCCGAAGCGAACAGCGCGATCATTCAGGCGCGATGTGCTGGTCGACGACCTGGCGATAGCGAACCCCGTCCCACTGGAAGACGCGCAGGGTACGGGCGCCCTTGGGACCGACTTTCCAGTCCCAGCCAAGGGTGCGATCCCCCGCCTCGCCCCGGCCGAGGTCGGCCGGGTGGTTCCCGGCCGGCGCCGTCTTCGCAGGCGGCGAGATCGGCGCGCCCGTGGGGCGGCCCCCGCACGACGCGGGTCGAACGGTCGGCGTAGCTGTCACGCCGGCAGGTTGAGCGAGCGGCTCTCCACCGTCGTAGATCCAGCGCCAGCCGTTGCGCTTCTTCATCCAGATGGTGGTGAAGCGCCCCTGCCCTGCCGGGCCGCTGTACGGTCCTGTGTTGACCGCCAGTTGCCCGTCGCAGGAGGTGAAGCTTTCGGCGAGCCGCCACGACAGGGCCCGTGCGGGTTCCCTGCGGCCCTTGACGAAGTCGCGCGCCCAGGTGGCCTGGGGCACGAACATCACCGCCTCCCGGTCCGCCCATTTGCGGAACGCCGCCCACTGGCCGATCCGCTGCGCGTCGCGGGCGAAGGCTCGTTCGGCATCGGCGGCGCTGATCGACGCGGCGGCGAGAAGCAGGGCGATCATAGGCTGATCTCCAGGTCGAAGCGTTCGCGGCGAGCGGCCGAGACGAGCGTGTTGCGGATGAGGCAGGCGATGGTCATCGGGCCGACCCCGCCGGGCACCGGCGTGATCGCGCCAGCGACGGCCGATGCGGACGCGAAGTCGACGTCGCCGACCAGGCCTGCGTCGGTGCGATTGATGCCGACGTCGATCACCGTCGCGCCGGGCTTCAGCCAGCCGCCCTCGACCATCCCCGCCCGCCCGACCGCCGCGACGACGATATCGGCGCGCCGCACGACGTCGGGCAGGTCGCGCGTGCGGCTGTGGGCAATGGTCACCGTGGCGCTCTCCTGGAGCAGGAGCAGGGCCATCGGTTTGCCGACGATGTTGGATCTGCCGATGACCACCGCTGTCAAGCCCGCGAGGCTTCCCAGCTCCGCCTTGAGCAGCTTAAGGCAGCCGAGCGGAGTGCAGGCGACGAAGCCGGGCAGGCCCGTCGCCAGGCGTCCGGCATTGACGGGGTGGAAGCCATCGACGTCCTTGTCAGGATCGATCGCCTGAGTAATCGCGGCTTCGTCGATATGCGCCGGCAAGGGAAGTTGCACGAGGATGCCGTCGATCGCAGGGTCGGCGTTGAGCTCGGCGACGAGCGCGAGCAGCGCGTCCTGCGGCGTGCTCGAGGGGAGGATGCGGGAGACGCTGTGCATCCCCGCCTCGCGGGTCGCCTTTCCCTTCGAACGCACGTAGACCGCGCTCGCCGGATCGTCACCGACCAGGACCGTTGCGAGGCCGGGCACCCGGCCCGTGGCCTGGCGGAACCGAGCGACCTCGAGCGCGACCTGCTCACGAAGGGCGAGGGCTGCGGCCTTTCCGTCGATGATCCTCGCCGTCACGCGGCCGTGGTCGCAACGTCCATCGCGGCAGCGGCAAGCAGCTTTTGCAGGACGAGGATCAGGATCAGCACGACCATCGGCGAGAAGTCGATCCCGCCGAAGTCCGGCAGGAGGCGCCGGATGGGGCGATACAGCGGGGCCGTCAGCCGGTCCAGCGCTACCGCGAACGAGCGCACCGCAGGGGATGTGGTGTTCAGCACGTTGAAGGCCAGCAGCCAGCTGAGGATCGCCTGGACGATGATGATCCACCACAGCACGTTGAGCAGCAGGATGGCGATCTGGAACAGGGACATGACAATGTTCATCGCCGCGCCTTAGCCGTCGCCCCGCACGGCGGCAACGCTGCGGTCAAGGCGCGAAGCGGTTGGGCTGCGCCTGGGCGAGGATGAGCGCGAAATCGTCCGCGGGGTCGGTCCACTCCGCGACCGGCGTCCAGCCGCCCGCAAGCAGCAGCAGCCGGGCGCCGCGCTGCTCGTATTTGTGGCTGTTCTCAGTGTGGATCGAGGAGCCTTTCGCGAAGGCGAACGGCCGCCCGTCGACCGTGAACTGCACATCGCGGGTCGCTACCAGGTGCATCTCGACCCGGCCGAGCATGTCGTTCCAGCGTGCCTCGTGGACGAAGCCGTCGGCCGGGACGGTGCCGCTCAGCTCGCGGTTGATGCGCGTGACCAGGTTGAGGTTGAAGGCGGCGGTGACCCCTTCCGGGTCGTCGTACGCCGCGAGCAGGCGATCGACCGGCTTCACGCGATCCATGCCGATCAGCAGCAACGCGCCGGTGCCGAGCAGCGCGCGGAAATGTCGCAGCAGGTCGGTCGCGCTGCGCGGCACGAAGTTGCCGATGGTCGAGCCGGGGAAGAAGCCGAGCGTCGGCATGCCCGCGATCTCGGCAGGCAGAGTGAACTCCTTGGTGAAATCCGCTTCCACCGGGAACACGCGCAGCCGTTCAAAGCGGTCGTCGACCACCTCGGCGCTGTCGCGCAGATAATCGCCCGAGATATCAATCGGGACGTAGGCGCCGGGACGGATCGCTCGCAGCAGCAGCGGCGTCTTCGTTGCCGAACCCGCGCCGAACTCGACCACCGCGCAGCCGGGCGGCACCTTGGCGGCGATGTCCGGCATGACGGCGTTCAACAGCGCCGCCTCGGTGCGGGTCGGATAATAGGACGGCAGCCGGGTGATGTCGTCGAACAATTCCGACCCGCGGCGGTCGTAGAGCCAGCGCGCCGGGA
>CAXSDY010000224.1:0-3137 GCA_964235835.1 uncultured Sphingomonadaceae bacterium
CTCCGGCGTTGCGCGAAGCTGCACTCTCGTCGCCGGGATTTCCTCAGACCCGAACTGGCGGGCGGGCCGCGCCGAGACCGGATGGCGATAATGGAGGAGCTCGATATGGGGTCCGCCACCCGATGGGTGGAGAACGACGATATCGACCAGCGCTCCGTCGAGTCCATCGAGGCGCCACTGTGTCGGTCCCTCGTTCAGCACGCGTGCCGTCTCGCGGAAACCAAGCAGGCCCACCCAGAAGGCCATGCTCTTTTCGAGGTCGGTGACCGCGAGCGCGGTGTGGTCGATCGTTTGGAACAGCGAAACAGCCAGGCGCGGCGACGCTGCACCGGGATCGAATGAAAGTTCGAGCGGATGTCCGTCGGGGTCCCTAAACTTGTAAGCAATCACCGATCCGCTGCTCGGCGGAAGCTGTTGCGGGCCGCCGACCGAGATCGGGGTTTGCTGCTGCCCGACGAGGTGCTGATACGCCGCCGCCATGTCACGGACGCGAATGGCGAAGTGCTGGAACCATGGATCGTTGGCGGCGGGTCTGGGCGGATAAGGGGCAGCGCCCGGCGGCGCCTCGACGAGGCGAAGCTGCTCGCCGCCTAGCGACAGGGTCGCGGCGCCCGCGTCCGCCTTGTCGAGCGTGAAGCCGAGGCCGGCACGGTAGAACTCGACGGACCGGCCAAGGTCAGCGACATTGAGGCGAATCGAACTGATCCGCTGAACGCGAGAAGGTCCGGAACCATCCATCGGGTCTTCCTTCCGCGCGAGACGTTAGGGTGCAACCCCCTGGTCT
Organism: uncultured Sphingomonadaceae bacterium; assembly: GCA_964235835.1. Classification (GTDB taxonomy): domain Bacteria; phylum Pseudomonadota; class Alphaproteobacteria; order Sphingomonadales; family Sphingomonadaceae; genus Sphingomicrobium. The sequence continues at coordinate 785 of CAXSDY010000224.1, forward strand.
GAGATCCTCCTGGTGAAACTGAACTTGCCCTTGTTGTCCCTGAGTGTCGGCGCCTTCGGGATCGGCACGACCGAGTTCGCCCCGATGGGGCTGCTCCCGGTGATCGCAGACGACCTTCATGTCTCGATTCCCGGGGCGGGGCTGCTGGTCAGCGGTTATGCGATCGGCGTGCTCGTCGGCGCCCCGCTGCTGACGCTCACTACTGGTCGGCTCGGCCGCAAGACGCTGCTGATCGCGATGATGGGGCTGTTCACGCTCGGCAACGCCCTGTCCGCCATTGCGCCCGGATATGGCGTCCTGCTGGCGGCGCGGATTGTTACCTCCTTTTGCCATGGCGCCTATTTCGGAGTGGGCTCGGTGGTTGCCGCGAGCCTGGTCGAGCGTGGCCGGGGCGCAAGCGCCGTCGCGACGATGTTCATGGGGCTGACCATTGCCAACATCGGCGGCGTGCCGCTGGCGACGTTCGTTGGTCAGCATCTTGGCTGGCGGACTGCGTTCGGCGGCATCGCGGTCCTTGGCGTGATCGCGATGATCGCGCTGCAGCTTGCCCTTCCCCGGATTCCTCCGCCTGACCATGGGCCCGCAGCCGGTGCTCTATCGGTGATGCGCCGCCCGACGGTCCTCGTGGCGCTTGGGACGACGGTGCTCGGGTCTGCGGCCATGTTCACCGTGTTCACCTATATCGCGCCGATCCTGACCGAGGTGACGCGCGTCTCACAGGGCTTCGTCACGGCGGCGCTGGTGGTGTATGGCGTCGGTCTTACGGTCGGCAATTACCTGGGCGGCCGCTTCGCCGATCTCGCACTGCGCCGAACACTGATCGTCACGTTGGTCGCGCTCATCGGCCTGCTGCTGCTGTTCGCGGTGACGATGCACTCGCGCTGGCCGGCCCTCGCGACGATCTTCGCCTGGGGCGTCGCCACCTTCGCGCTGGTGCCCGCTCTCCAGTCGCGGTTAATGCAGGTGGCGAGCGAGGCGGCGAGCCTGGCGTCGGCGATCAACATCGGCGCCTTCAACCTTGGCAACGCGATCGGCGCAGCGGCGGGAGGCGCAGTGATCGGTGCCAACCTGGGCTATCCGCTGGTCGCGGTGACGGGCGCAGCGATGGCCGTCGGCGGGCTGGCGTGCGTGCTGCTTGCCCGCTTCGACCCGGTCAGCCGAGCCGCGCCTTGAGGTGCTCGGCAACGCGCAGCGCGTTGGCGATGATCGTCAGCGTCGGATTGACCGCGCCGATCGAAGGGAAGAAGCCGGCGTCAACGACGTAAAGATTGTCGAGCTGATGCGCCTTGCAATCGAGGTCGAGCACCGAACTGGCGGGATCCGTGCCGAAGCGCATCGTTCCCGCCTGGTGCGCCGTGCCGCCGATGGGGATGTTCTTGCCGAGATAGAGCGAGCGGGGAAGGAGGTGCGGGTGGGCGTCGAGCTTGCTCAGCAGGTTTTTAAGTTTCTCACGCAAACGACCGTGCGCTTCACCGCCCGTCGGACTCACCGCGAGGGTGACGCGCCCATCCTTGGCAAGCGTGATGCGGTTTTCGGCCAGCGGCAGATCCTCGCTCATCAGCCAGAAGTCGAGCGAGTGCCGCGCTAGTTGGTCGAACGGCATCTTCGGGATTAGCCCGGTGAACGCCTCCGGCAGCGCCTCGCCCCGAACCGACTCGCCATGCGACTTGCCCAGCGTCTGGATGCAGCCCATCGGGTGCGGCCAGTCGTCGGCGCCGAAGTAGAAGTCGTTGAGCGCGACGGTCTTCTGGAACACCGTGTCATTGGGTTCGAGCGACACCGCCATGAAGGCGGCGTTGTTGTGCCGCATATAGTTTCGGCCGACCTGGTCGGAGCCGTTGGCGAGCCCGCTCGGGTGCGCGGCACTGGCCGAGCGGAACATCAGCAGGGCGGAGGACAGAGCACCGGCGCTGACGACGACGATGTCGGCCGAGTAGGTCTCGCGTCCACCGCCACGCTCGACGACCACGCCGGTGACCGTTTGGCCGGTTGGATCGGTCTCCAGCTTCTCGACGTAGGCGCCGGTCATCAGCGTCACGTTGGAGTAGGCCAGCGCCGGGTCGACGCAGATGATCTGCGCGTCGGCCTTGCCGTTGGTGAGGCAGGGAAAGCCGTCGAAGGCGTCGCAGCGGACGCACGCGCTTGAAGGCAGGGGCCGTCCCCCGGCTTCCTCGAGCAGGATCGCAAGCGGCTGGGGAAACGGATGGTGCCCGGCGCGCTCGAGACTGTCGACCAGTTGCTGGATGCGCGGCTCGTGCGACACGGCAGCGTGCGGATAGGGAGCGCTGGCCCAAGGCTCGGTGGGATCGGCGCCCCGCTGGCCATGAACGTGGAACAGCTGCTCAGCGCGGGT
>CAXSDY010000225.1:0-1430 GCA_964235835.1 uncultured Sphingomonadaceae bacterium
CGCGCCGGTGCGAACGGTCTCATTGCCGCCGGTTCCGTCGCCAAGGCGCCTGCCGACGGCTACACGCTGTTGTTCGACACGGGTTCCCACGCGATCAACCCCAGCATCTACAAGAAGCTTCCTTTCGACACGTTCGCCGATTTCGCGCCTGTCAGTCTCGTCGGCGTGGCGCCAGCGCTCACCCTGGTCGTGAGACCGTCGTTTCCGGCCAAGGACATCAAGGCGTTCCTGAGCCTCGCGCGCAATCCCGAAGCCAGGATCACCTACGGCTCTCCAGGCGTCGGCAATACGCTGCACCTCGTCGGCGAGCTGCTCAACGCCACCGCTGGCACGCAAATGCTTCACGTGCCCTACAAGGGCGGCGCGCCGGCGCTCAGTGCGGTGATGGCGGGCGATGTCTCCGCCTGCTTCCTCAGCACAGCGGCTGCGATCATCGCGATAAGGGGCGGGCAGGTTCGTCCACTCGCGGTCACGAGCGCCCAGCGGCTGTCCTTCTTTCCCGAGGTGCCGACATTGCAAGAAGCCGGCGTCTCGGGCTTCGACTACAACGGCGGCTGGAACGCGATCTTCGCTCCTGCCAGGACGCCGCCTGCCATCGTCGCCAAGCTCGCCGCCGAGATCGTTGCCTCGATGAAGTCACCCCAGGTCCGCGACCAGATGCTTGACTGGGGGATGACGGCGAGCGGGAGCTCATCGGAAGAGCTGGGGCGCTTCGTGCAGTCTGAATACGACAAATACGCGCGCATCGTCAAGCTCGCCAACGTGACGGTCGAATGACACCGGGCGCTGCCGTCGTCGGCCCGCCGCTCATGACCGTGGAGCGCCACGTCGCCATCGAGATGGCCGATGGCACGATCCTGCGGGCCAACGTGTTCCGGCCCTCCGGACCGGGCCGCTACCCGGTGGTCATGGCCATGGGCGCCTATGGCAAGGACGTCCACTTCGAGGACGCCTATGCGCCGCAGTGGAAGGTGCTCAAGGAACTCTGCCCCGGCCTCGATGGCGAGGGTTCCAGCGGTCGCTATCTTCGCTGGGAAGTCGTCGATCCCGAACGATGGGTGCCTGACGACTTCGTCGTCATTCAAGTCGATTCACGCGGAACGGGCATGTCGCCGGGCTATCTCGACCCGTTTGGACCTGTCGAGACGCGAGACTTCTACGAGTGCATCGAATGGGCCGGTAGCCAACCCTGGTCGAACGGCAAGGTGGGCACGATCGGCGTTTCCTATCTCGCGATCAAGCAGTGGCAAGTCGCTGCATTGCGTCCTCCGCATCTGGCGGCGATCGTCCCCTGGGAGGGGGCGAGCGACTTCTACCGTGACGGTGGCCATCATGGCGGCATCTTCAGCAACAGCTTCACCTTCGCCTGGTGGCCACGGCAGGTGCTGGCCAACCAGCATGGCAGCGGCGAGAGCCTGCACCGCGATCGA
>CAXSDY010000225.1:1530-3129 GCA_964235835.1 uncultured Sphingomonadaceae bacterium
CCGAGCGGCGAAGACGTGAGCTTCGTCGGCGCCCATGAAAAGGTGCCGATGGCCCAGGGATGGCTGCGGGCCTCGCACCGCAAGCTCGACCCGGCCAGGACCTTGCCGCACCGACCCTATCACTCGCACGACGAGGTGCAAAAGCTCGTGCCCGAAGCGGTCTACGCGCTCGACGTCGAGATATGGCCCACGAGCATGGTGTTTCCGCGCGGCTACCGACTGAATCTGACGCTGCAGGGACACGACTTCGTGGTCGCGCCACCTGGGCGGCTTCTGCACGATCATGCAGACGACCGAAACGCCGTCGACTTCCAGGGCGAGAACTGCATCTACACCGGGGGCGATCAGTCCAGCTACTTGCTCATGCCACTGATCGCCGGCTGAGCCAGGCTGACCGGCTTCTCTCGCGTCAGCTCAGGTTCGCACGCCGGCAGCGCCGAGCTCCTCGAAAGTCTCTGCCACCCAATCGGCGATGTGGTCGCGCGCGTGGGTCATGTTGTCGGCACTGACATGCTCCACGCCGCCCTCCTCGGGCATGAAGATCTTCAGTTCCCGCTTCGGGCTGTTGATCGCACCGTCGAACTCCTGGTGCGCGTATTCGAGCGGGATCTGGCGATCGTTCGAGCCGTGGGTGACGAGGAACGGCACCGTGATCTTGTCGATGACAGGAGCCAGCGTGATGCCCGCGGCGAAGGCCATGAACTCGTCGAGCGTCTTCTTGCCCCACACCCACTGCACGTGCTCCCAGTAGTGCGGCACCGGCCGGTCGCCTTCTCGCGCCAGCCGCCGCTTCTGCATCTCGCCCCAGTTGAAATTGGCCCCCCAGGCGACGCATAGCCCGAGGCGTTTTTCCATGGCCGCTGCGCGCGGCGCGAAGTAGCCGCCGAGCGACCAGGCGCAGATGCCGATCTGGCCGGCATCGACATCGGCGCGACCTTCCAGGTAGTCGATCACCGCACCCGCCCAGACCTCCGATTCGATCAAGGCCGTCAGCCCGTGCAACCGGAGTGCCTCGCCGACACCCGGCTGATCGACAGCCACGCTGGAGATGCCGCGGCGGGCCAAGGCCTGCTGGATGCCCGAGCCATAGATCATTTCTTTGAAGCTGTCGAGGCCGTTGGCCAGGATGACGCAGGGCGCCCGCCCGCTCGTACCCTGGCCGCGAACGAACAAGCCGGCAAGCGGCGCTCGAGGGTAGGGAATCTCGACGCGCTCGCAGTTCTCCTCATGGAGCGTCACGTATGCGGCAAAGCTGCGCAGCATCTTTTCGTACACGGCCCGACGGGGCGCGTAGCCGGGATGCTGCATGCGTTCCGCGGTCATGTAGTAAACGGCGGCCCGGCCGTGCTTCGCACCCGCGCTCAGCCGCCGGCCACGGCCCAGGTCGGTCTCGGCCATGTCAACCAAGCGGTCGGCTTGAGCGCACCAGGCCTTGAAAAATGCTTCGCTCCCGTCGTCGTCGCCGCGGCTCGACGCTTCGACCAGCTGACGACAAATGGCATCGACCTCGCCGATGTTTGCCCCCGTGCCGAGGGCGATATTGGTCGACAGGTTCCAGACGTAATTGGTTGGAAAGTATTCGAACATCGATGGCTTTCT
>CAXSDY010000226.1:0-3107 GCA_964235835.1 uncultured Sphingomonadaceae bacterium
GAACATGCGATCGTCGCGCAGCCGGTCACCGCCACGGTGCGCGCACGGCTCGCGGCCCTGCTGGCCCAGGCGCGCTCGGGCGATGCCGCGTTCCAGGCTGCCCTCGCGCCCGCGCAACGGGCCGCGCAGGGGGCGGGCGTGCGCCAGGGCGAAAGCTGGGTCGCGGCGCAGGAGCTGCTCTCGGCGGCGCAGGCGGCGCGGGCACGAACCGCGGCAGCGGTCGCCGACATCGATGCGCTCGCGGGCGACGCAATCCAGCATTCCGGCGGGATTGCCGCCGCCGACCTTGCCGCCGTGCATGCCGCGGCGGATGAGGTCGCCGTCATCGACGGCAGCCAGGCGCGCGCGCTTGGCGCCTTGTCGGCCCGGCTCGGCCGCTAGGCGCGAGAAGCCGTCGAGCGGTCAACTCAAGCGAGCAAGCGGGCCGCGTCGCGGGCGTGATAGCTCAGGACGCCGCTTGCCCCCGCGCGCTTGAACGCGAGCAGCGTTTCCAAGATCAGTGCATCGCGCTCACCCGCTCCGGCGGCGGCGGCCGCCTCGATCATCGCATACTCGCCGGATACCGCATAAGCGAACGTCGGGACGCCGAAGCGGTCCTTCACGCGCGCGAGCACGTCGAGATAGGCGAGCCCGGGCTTGACCATCACCATGTCGGCCCCTTCGGCGAGGTCGAGCGCCACTTCGCGCAACGCCTCCGCGCCATTGGCCGGGTCCATCTGGTAGCCGCGCTTGTCGCCCTTCAGCAGCCCGCGCGAACCGACCGCGTCGCGAAACGGCCCATAGAAGGCGGAGGCGTATTTAGCGGCGTAGGCCATGATCGCGACATTGCGGTGACCGTGGCCCTCCAGCGCCGCGCGGATCGCGCCGACGCGGCCGTCCATCATGTCGGACGGCGCGACGATGTCCGCACCCGCCGCAGCCTGGACCAGCGCCTGGCCGACGAGCTGCTCGGTGGTCTCGTCGTTGAGGACGTATCCCGCCGCGTCGGTCAGGCCGTCATGGCCGTGCGCCGTATAAGGATCGAGCGCGACATCGGTCAGGATGCCGATCTCGGGCACCGCGTCCTTGATCGCACGGATGGCGCGGCACATCAGATTGTCGGGATTGAGCGCCTCGCGGCCGTCCTCGGAGCGAAGGCGGGGCGGCGTGTTGGGGAATAGCGCGATGCACGAGATGCCCAGCTCGCGGGCTTCGCGCGCCAGTCCGGCCAAGCGATCGACCGTCCATCGGCTGACCCCGGGCAGGGTCGCGATCGGCTCCTCGCCGCCCTGCCCATCGGTCACGAACAACGGCCAGATGAGGTCGCTCGGACCCAGCCGATGCTCCGCGAGCATCGTCCGGATCCACGGCGCCGAGCGGCCGCGCCGCATGCGCATGGCGGGGAACGAAGACTGAGACATGAGCGCAGGATAGCGCTGCGGCGGGCCTTAAGCCACCTGCATCCGCTGTTTCCGCCAGGTCCCGCGACGATAGTAGAGCACCGCGAGAACCAGGTTGCAGGCCGTCGCGATCGGCAAGCTAAGCCATAACGCGTCGGCGCCGAGCAGCGGCTGCATCAACGACGCGAAGCCCAGCCGGATCGGCAGCAGCCCGATTGCCAGGATGATCAGCGGAGCGATGACGGCACCATTGGCGCGAACCGTTCCGAACAGCACCATTGTCGTCCCGAACAGGAGATAGCCCCAGGTGCCGAGCAGCTGGATATGCTGCGCGATCGGCATGGCCTGGCTGTTCGATCCGAGGAACAGCGCCAGTACCCGGCGGTCCGCCAGCGCGAGCAGCACGACCATCACGCCGGTGATCGCAAGCACGATGAAGATGCCGGAGCGGGTGACCTTGCCCACCCGGTCCCATTGGTTCGCGCCGATGTTCTGCGCGACCATCGTCGACACGGCCGCGCCGACCGCCATCGCCGGCATCTGGACATAGGTCCACAGTTGCAGTGCGACGCCGAACGCCGCGGCGGTGTCCACGCCCTGACGGTTGACCAGGCCGAACATCGTTATCGCCGACGCGGAGACTGCAATCATCTGCAGGCCCATCGGCAGGCCCTTGCGCAAGACGGTCGACAGGATCGCCGGATCGGGGCGCAGGAAGCCGAGTTCACGCCCCTTCAGGCGCAGCGGCAGGTCGCGCAGATAGGTGTAGGCGATGAGCGCGATCAGCGCGACCCAGTTGGCGATCAGCGTGGTCATCGCCGATCCCGCGATGCCCATCGCCGGGATGGGACCGAAGCCGCGGATGAAGAACGGGTTCAGCCCGCTGTCCAGGATCACCGACAGGATCATGAAATAGAGCGGCGTCAGGCTGTCGCCCGTACCGCGCATCGCCATCATCAGCAGGGTCAGCATCAGCGCCGCCGGGAGCCCGAGGAAGATGATGTGCAGATAGGCGATCGCCAGCGGCACCACCGTCGGCGGCGTGCCGAGCAGGCCCAGGATCGTCGGCGTCAGGAAGTAGCCCACCGCGCTCAGCAGGATCGAGACGAGCGAGAAGGCACCGAACGCCGTGCCGATCACGCGCCGCGCCCCCTCGACGTCGCGGCGGCCGAACGACTGGCCGACGAGGATCGTCGACGCCATGCCGAACCCGAACACGAAGGCGAGCATCAGGAACATCACGGTGTTCGCGTTGGACGTCGCCGCAAGCGCGTTCTCGCCGAGCAGCCGGCCGATCCAGATGGTGTTGATCGACCCGTTCAACGACTGCAGCACCGACGAGCCGAGCGTCGGGATCATGAAGGCGAGCAGCGTGCGGGTGATCGGGCCCTTGGTGAGGTCGCGGCCGCGGGCGCGCGCGGCGGGCTGCGCTGCGTTGGGCGGGCCGTCGAGCGGCGAGGACGGGGTCTCCTCGTTGATGTCGGTGTTGCGGTCGGCCACGAGCTTACTCCGTCCTTCCGGGGTTGAGCCGGGACAAGGCTTCTGGCCTCAGGGAGCCCCGGCCCGGATCAAGTCGGGCCAGACGAAGGAGCATTGTCATCCCAGCCTCGTGAGCGCGGCGGTGAGGCGTTCGGCCTCGGCCGCACGGGCATCATGATCGGCCCGCGCCTTCTCGACGGCCTCCGGCTTCGCCCGCTCGGCGAACGCGGGATTGGCGAGGCGGGCGGC
>CAXSDY010000227.1:0-3099 GCA_964235835.1 uncultured Sphingomonadaceae bacterium
ACCGCGGCCAAGCTCGACCTCGACTGGCACCTGCTGCCCGCCAGCGCACCGCGCCAGGATGCCGATAGCTTCGAGGCGGCGGCGCTGGCCAAGGGCGGGTTCGACGTCGCCGACGTGCCGCCGCGCTATCGCTCGCCCTATTTCCTGCACATCTGGAGCAATGGCTACGCGTCCGGCTATTACGCCTATGCCTGGACCGAGATGCTGGACCATGACGCGTTCGCCTGGTTCCAGGCGCACGGCGGGCTGACTCGGGCCAACGGGCAGCGGTTCCGCGACCTCATCCTGTCGCGCGGCAACACGATGGATTACGGGGCGATGTTCCGGAACTTCACCGGCCACGATCCCGACATCACGCCGATGCTGACGTTCCGCGGGCTGACGCCGGCGTCGACCGGAGCGCAATGACGGCCGGCAGCGCATGACCGGCGACCCCGTCGGCATCCTCCACAGCGTCTTCGGCCACGCCGCCTTCCGCGGCGTGCAGGAGCAGGTGGTCGGCCGGGTCATGGCCGGGCAGCACAGCCTGGCCGTCATGCCGACGGGATCGGGCAAGTCGCTGTGCTATCAGGTGCCGGCGGTGGCCCGGGCGGGAACGGCACTGGTGATCTCGCCGCTGATCGCGCTGATGCACGACCAGATCCGCAGCGCCGAGGCGCATGGGCTCAAGGCGGCGGCGCTGACCAGCGTCAGCACCGACCCGGGCGCGATCCGGGATGCGCTGCGCGCGGGGTCGCTCGACATGCTCTACGTGGCGCCGGAGCGGGCTTCTGGTGAGGGGTTCGCGCGGCTGATCGAGCAGGTGCCGCTCGCCCTGTTCGCGATCGACGAGGCGCACTGTGTCAGCGAGTGGGGGCATGATTTCCGTCCCGACTATCGCCTGCTGCGCCCCCTGCTCGACGAGCATCGCGAGGTGCCCCGGCTGGCGCTGACGGCAACAGCCGACGCGCGGACGCGGGCGGACATTCTGGCGCAGCTCGGCATCCCGGAGGAGGGGATGATCGTCGCCGGGTTCGACCGGCCGAACATCCGCTATCACGTGCGGCCCCGCGACGGCCTTGGCGGGCAGCTGAAGACGCTATGCGCCGCGCAGCCCGGGCCGGGGATCGTCTACGCGCCGAGCCGCAATGGGACGGAGAAGATCGCCGAGCAGCTAGCGAAGGCCGGGCGCAAGGCGCGGGCCTATCATGCCGGGCTCGATGCGCCGGTGCGGGCGGGCAACCAGTCGGCGTTCGTCGCGTCGGAAGACATGGTGATGGCGGCGACGGTCGCGTTCGGCATGGGCATCGACAAGCCCGACGTGCGGTTCGTCGCCCACGCCGGCATCCCCAAGTCCATCGAGGCCTATTATCAGGAGACCGGCCGCGCGGGGCGCGACGGCGACCCGGCCGAGGCGTGGCTGTTCTGGGGCGCGGACGATTTCGCGACGGCGCGGCGGCGGATCGAGACCGAGGTCGAGGAAGCGCGCCGGCCGGGCGAGCGCGAGCGGCTGAACGCGCTCGCCGCGTTCGTCGAGACGGCGGGGTGTCGGCGGGCGATCCTGCTGCGCCACTTCGGCGAGGAGCCGGCGGACGCGTGCGGCAATTGCGACAATTGCCTCGATCCGCCTCAGACGATCGATGTCACCGAGGTCGCCCGCAAGCTGTTGTCCGCCGCGTTCCGGACAGAGATGCGGTTCGGCGTGTCGCATCTCGCGGCCGTGCTCGGCGGCGACGACAGCGAGAAGGTGCGCCAGTTCGGGCATCACAAGCTGTCGGTGTTCGGGATCGCGTCGGCGGACGAGGCCGCGCTGGTGCGGCCGGTGGCGCGGGCGCTGCTGGCGCGCGACGCGCTGCGGGCCGACGATTATGGCGGGCTGAGCTTCGGGCCGGGCGCGCGCGCGATCCTCAAGGGCGGCGAGCGGGTGATCATCGCCGTCCCGCCCAAGCGCGAGCGCAAGGCACGGCGGGGGCGCGGGGACGATCTGCCGCACGATCCGCTGTTCGAGGCGCTGCGCGGATGGCGGCGCGACCAGGCGAAGGCGGCGGCGATCCCGCCCTATGTCATCTTCCATGATTCGACGCTGCGCGCGGTCGCGGCGGCGCGGCCGGCGAGCCTGCCGGCGCTGGCGCGCATCGACGGTGTGGGCGAGACCAAGCTAGCGCGCTATGGCGAGTCGCTGCTCGCGGCGCTCGCCGCGGCCGGGAGGACCGAAGATGCCACGCCAGCTTGACGAGAAGACGATGGTTTCGGGGCAGGTCGATCCCGCAGCGCTGCCGGCGCTTGCTGCCGAGGGGGTGACGATGGTCATCAACAATCGCCCGGACCATGAGGACGACGGCCAGCCGACCAGTGCTGAGGTGGAAGCGGCTGCGAGGGCTGCCGGCCTCTCCTATTGCCACGTGCCGATCGCACGGGGCATCGGACCGAGCGACGTCGAGGCGATGCGGGTGGCGATGCGCCGCGCCGGTAACGGCAAGGTGCTCGCCTTCTGCCGCTCGGGCAACCGGTCGACGTTGGCGTGGGCGGTCGCACGAGCCGAGGACGGCGTGCCCCGCGGGGAACTGGAGCGGTGCGCCGAGGCGGCCGGCTTCAGCCTGGCGCCCGTCCTTCACCTGCTTTGAAGTTCACTCCCGCTCCAACCGACGACGCCTGAAGGTCAGGCGGTGCCGCCGACCAGCAGGCCATCGATCAGCAGGGTCGGTTGGCCGACGCCGGCTGGGACAGACTGGCCGCCCTTGCCGCACATGCCGATGCCCTCGTCCAGCGCCATGTCGTTGCCGATGCCCTTGACGCGGGTCAGCACGCTCGGCCCGTCTCCGATCAGGGTCGCGCCCTTGACCGGCGCGCCGATGCGCCCGTTCTGGATCTTGTAGGCCTCGGTGCAGGAGAAGACGAACTTGCCGCTCGTGATGTCGACCTGCCCGCCGCCGAAGCTGGTGGCGTAGATCCCGTCCTTGACGCGGGTGATCAGCTCGGCCGGGTCGTCCTGGCCGCCGAGCATGAAGGTGTTGGTCATGCGCGGCATCGGGGCGTGGGCGAAGCTCTCGCGCCGCCCGTTGCCAGTCGGCTCCATGCCCATCAGCCGGGCATTGAGCCTGTCCTGGAGATAGCCGGTGA
>CAXSDY010000228.1:0-3026 GCA_964235835.1 uncultured Sphingomonadaceae bacterium
TTGGCGTGGGAAACATTGTTGCCCACCTGCCGGCCCTTGCCGGTCAGCTCGCAAACGCGCGACATGATGTTTTCCTGATCTGAACGGACGGCAAGCGCCCGGAAAGAGCGCCCGTTAGCGGCGATGCCGATTTGCGTCAACCGGCGCCGGGCGAAACCCAAGCGAGCTTGTCGCGTTGACAGCCCTGACACCCACCCTCCCACGCCGGACAAGGATAGACGTCATGCGAGCCCTCCTGCTGATCCTGATCCTGTTGGTGGTCGGCGCCATTCTCGCCTTCGGGTCAGGCTTCCTGCACCTCAACCAGACCCAAGCCGCCCGCGCGCCCGGCGTTGGCGTTTCCAGGGAAGGGGTCACGGCGAAAGGAGGCCAGGCGCCGACCTTCGAGGTGGAGACGGGCTCGGTCGCTGTCGGGACCCAGCAGAAGGATGTCTCCTTGCCCAAGGTGCGGCTGCCGGTCCCTTCGCTCAGGGTTAATCGGCCTGCCGACCATAACGCGCAGGGCAACGCCGCCAAGTGACGATTGCGGGAGGCCCGGCTAACAGGCCGGGGTGACCGGCTTTCCCCTGCCCGCGCCGATGCGCCGCGCGCTCGACCTCGCGACACAGGCGGCGGAGGCCGGAGAAGTACCGGTCGGAGCCGTCGTGACTCGGAACGGCGAGATCGTCAGCGAATCGCGTAACATGATGCGCGGCGAGCTCGACCCCACCGCGCACGCCGAGATGACGGCTCTGCGCGCAGCGGCGACGAAGATCGGACAGCCGCGCCTGGATGGCTGCACGCTGTGGGTGACGCTTGAGCCATGCGCGATGTGTGCCGCGGCGATCGGCCTGGCGCGGATCGACCGCCTCGTGTTCGCCGCGGAGGACCCGAAGGGCGGGGCGGTCGTCAGCGGGCCACGGCTCTATGGACAGCCGACCTGCCATCACCGGCCAGAGGTCTTTGGCGGCATCGGGGAAGCGGAAGCCGCCGAACAGCTGCGCAGCTTCTTCGCGGCGCGCCGGACCTGACCCGCGGGCAGCCAGCGCAGAGGATGCTTGTCGGCGAAGGCGGATGCCGGTTAGGACGGGGGAGCTCATGAGCGCACCCCAGCTTCCCTTTCCGTGGTTCAGCCTGTTCCTCGTCCTCGCGCTGATCGTGCTCAACGGCGTCCTGTCGATGAGCGAGCTTGCCGTCGTTTCGTCCCGCGAGGCCCGCCTCAAGACCATGGCGAAGGCGGGCAACCGCGGTGCCCAGACGGCACTGGACCTCGCCGCGGACCCCGGCCGGTTCCTCTCGACCGTGCAGAGCGGGATCACCCTCATCGGTGTGCTCGCCGGCGCCTTTTCCGGCTCGCGGCTCGGCTCCCCCGTCGCCCAGCGGCTCGAGGCGCTCGGCCTGAGTCACCCGACGGCCGAACAGCTCGGCTTCGGACTGGTGATCGTCACGACCACCTTCGTCAGCCTGGTCGTGGGCGAACTCGTCCCCAAGCAGTTCGCATTGCGCAGCCCGGAGCCGATCGCAGTGATCATGGCGCGCCCGCTGCTGTGGCTGTCGAAGGCGACGGCGCCGTTCGTGTGGCTGCTCGACCGCACCAGCGCCGGCATCTTCGCCCTGCTCGGCCTGTCCCGCGAATCGAAGAACCATGTGACGGCCGAAGAACTGCACTTGGTGGTCGCGGAGGCCCATAGCAGCGGCGTGCTCGAGGAGAGCGAGCGGGCGATCATCTCGGGCGTGGTGCGCCTTGCCGACCGGCCGGTGCGGGAAGTGATGACGCCGCGCACGGACGTCGACTGGATCGACGTCGGCGCCGACCGCGAGGCGATCCGCCAAGCGGTCAACGAGACGCCGCACAGCCGTCTGCCGGTCGCCGAGGGCTCGGTCGACGAGATCGTCGGGGTGGTCTCGACCCGCGACCTGCTCGTGGCGTTGCTCGATGGGCGGGAGATGGACCTGCGCGAACTGGCGCGGACGCCGCAGGTCATCCCCGACCTGATGGACGCGATGGACGCGCTCGCCGTGCTGCGCGAAGCGGAGGTGCCGCTCGCGCTGGTCCACGACGAATATGGTCACCTCGATGGCATCGTCACCCCGGGCTCGATCCTGACGGCGCTCAGCGGCGGCTTCGCAAGCGACGCCGGTGCGGACGACGACCCCCCGATTGTCGAGCGGGAGGATGGGAGCTGGCTCATCTCGGGCGCGGCGAACGCCGACCTCCTCACCGACCGCCTGGGCATGAACATGCCGGCGGAACGCGACTTCGCGACCGTGGCCGGCTTCGCGCTGTCGGTGCTGAAGCGGCTGCCCGAGACCGGGGAGAGCTTCGGCCACCAGGGATGGAAGTTCGAGGTCGTCGACATGGACGGACGCAAGATCGACAAGCTGATCGCCAGCCGCTCACCGCACGGCCGAGCCGCGCAGCCGGCGCAAGCCGAGGCCTAGAGCTTCCCGAACGTCTGCTCGTACCCGTCCTCGTCCCCGCGGGCGAGATAGTCCGCTTGCTCCACGATCCGGTCACGCCGGAAGCGGCCGCGAAAGGCGCCCATCGAAGCGTCGATCCGGTCGACCTCCGTGTCCGTCAGCCGTGCGATCTGGTCGAAGCGGAAGATGCCCTGGCTGTGAAGCAGATTGGCGAACTTGGGGCCGACGCCCTTGAGCCGCTGGAGATCGTCGGCGGCGCCGGGCAGCTGCTCGTGTACGTGGGTGCGCAGGATCTCCCCCGACACGTCGCTGACCGCGGCGGCCGCTTCGTCTGCAACGCCGCGTCCCTCCCGGACGCGGGTCAGGGGGACGGGGTCAGGCACCGGTCGGGCGGGCTCGATCGCCATGTGCGGGCGGACAGGTGCGCTGGTCCCGGAAAGTTTGACTCGCTGCCTTGGACGGAAAATCAGGTAACCGACGATCGCGCCGATCAACAATGCGATGATCAGGACGGGCAGATACTGGTCGAAGACTTCGGTCAACGCTGTTCCTTTCGAGGGCTACCAACGGCGGTTCGCGCCGCGCAGGTGGACGAGATAGGCGAGCAGCAGCCCGATGCCGAAGCT
>CAXSDY010000229.1:0-2991 GCA_964235835.1 uncultured Sphingomonadaceae bacterium
GCGAACAGCCCGTGCAGCGCATGGCCGAACTCGTGGAACATCGTCGTGACGTCGTCGAAGCTGATCAGCGCCGGTTTGCCCGGGGCCGGCTTGGTGAAGTTGGCGACGTTGTAGATCACCGGCATCGTGCCGCGCAGGCTCGATTGGTTGACCAGGTTCGACATCCACGCGCCGCCCGACTTGTTGTCGCGCTTCCAGTAATCGAAATACATCAGGCCGATCGGCCTGCCGTTCTCCTCGCTGACCTCGAACACGCGCATGTCGGCGTTCCAGGTTGGCAGGTCCTTCCGCTCCGCGAACTTCAGCCCGTAGAGCTCCGTCGCCGCGTAGAGCACCCCGTCGGTCAGCACCTTGTTGATCTCAAAAAAGGGCTTCAGCTGGTCGCTATCGAGTGCATAGCGCTGCTTGCGGATCTGCTCGGAATAGAGGTTCCAGTCCCACGGCTGCGCCTTGAAACCGCCCCCCTGCGCGGTGACCAGCGCCTGGATGTCGGCCGCTTCCGCCCGCTCCTTCGCCGCGACGGCGGGCGCCAGCCGGTCGATGAAGCCGACCGCCGCTTGCGGAGTCTTGGCCATCTGATCGTACAGCGCATACGCCGCATAGTTCGGATAGCCGAGCAGCGCCGCCTGCTGCGCCCGCAGCTGCGCGATTTCACCGATCAGCGCCCGCGTGTCGTTGGCGTCGCCCTTGCTGGCGCGCATCACGCTCGCCTTGAACAGCGCCTCGCGGGTCGCCCGGTTCGTCAGCGACTCCAGCGCCGGCTGCTGCGTCGTGTTCTGCAGCGGCAGGACATAGCCGTCCAACTTGCGGTCCTTCGCCGCCTGCGCCGCCGCCGCGATCTGGTCCTCCGACAGGCCGGCGAGTGCCGCCTTGTCGGTCACGTGCAGCGCCCCCGCCTTGGCTGCGGCGAGCAGCTTCTGTGTATAGGCGCTCTGCAGCGTGCCCAGCCGCAGGTTGAGCGCCTTCAGCTGCACCTGCTTGGCGGGTGCCAACTGCGCGCCCGAATGGACGAAGCGGTTGTACTGAACCTCAAGCAGACGCGCCTGCTCGGCAGTGAGCGCCAGGCTCGCCTGCCGGTCATGCAGCGACTTCACGCGGGCAAACAGCTTAGGGTTGAGGTAAATGAAGTCGTTGTGAGCCGCGAGCAGCGGCGCGGTCTTGGTGTCGACCGCCTGCAGCGCCTCGTCGGTGTTCGCGCCTGACACGGCGGAGAACGCCAGCTGGGTCCGCTCGAGCAGCAATCCAGACCGCTCCATCGCCGCCAGCGTGTTGTCGAACGTCGGCGCCCCGGCCTGGCCCGCGATCGCCCTGATCTCGGCCTTCTGCTGCGCCATGCCCGCGAGCATTGCCGGCAAATAGTCGGCGTCCTTGATGCGCGCAAAGTCCGGCGCCTGGAACGGCAGGGTGGACGGCTTGGCGAATGGGTTCGACGCGGACAGCGAAGCACGGGCGGCCGGCCGATGCTTGACGGGCGCGGCAGCGAGCGGCGCGGCAATCGCCAGCACGGCGCCCGCGGCGAGAAGATGACGCATTACAAACTCCTGGGACAACGGGATGCGGCTTCCAACGCCCGGCCCGCTTGCGCAAGCCTGAATGTCACTCCGCCGCTTCCGCCGCCGCCTCCAGCTCGCGCTCGGCGGCCTGGCGGTTCCACAGTTCGGCATAGAGGCCGCCCCTCGCCAGCAAACCGTGGTGGGTTCCGCGCTCGGCGACGCGGCCGTTGTCCAGCACGATGATCTGGTCGGCATCGGCGATAGTCGACAGCCGATGGGCGATGACGATCGTCGTGCGGTCCTTGATGGCGTTGGCCAGCGTCGCCTGGATCGCCTCCTCCGTCCGGCTGTCCAGCGCACTGGTCGCCTCGTCGAGGATCAGCAACGGCGGGTTCTTGAGCAGCGTCCGCGCGATCGCCACCCGCTGCTTCTCGCCGCCCGACAGCTTCAGCCCGCGCTCGCCGACCATCGACTCGTACCCGCCGGGCAACGACGCGATGAACCCGTCGATCGCCGCTCCGCGCGCTGCGGCGTCGATCTCGTCCTGTCGAGCCCCTTCGCGGCCGTAGCCGATGTTGTAGGCGATCGTGTCGTTGAACAGCACCGTGTCCTGCGGGACGATGCCGATCGCCGAGCGCAGGCTCGCCTGGGTCACGGCGCCGATGTCCTGCCCGTCGATCGTGATGCGCCCGCCCGACGGCTCGTAGAAGCGGTACAGCAGCCGCGCGAGGGTCGACTTCCCCGCGCCGGACGGCCCGACTACCGCGACGCTCGATCCGGCGGGCACTTCGAAGCTCACCCCCTTGAGGATCTCGCGGCCCGCTTCATACTGGAAGTGCACGTCCTCGAACCGCACCACGCCGCGCGTCACCGCCAGCGGCCTCGCATCGTGCCGGTCGACGATCTCCGCCGGCGTGTCGAGCAGCGTGAACATCGCCTCCATGTCGATCAGCCCCTGGCGGATCGAGCGATAGACCCAGCCGAGCATGTCGAGCGGCCGGAACAGCTGCATCAGCAGGCTGTTGACCAGCACCACGTCGCCCGGCGTGAACCGTCCCTTGCTCCAGCCCCACACGGTGAATGCCATCGCGCCGAACATCATCGTGTTGGTGATCAGCGACTGGCCGATGTTGAGCCACGCCAGGCTCACCTCGTTGCGCACCGCCGCGCTGGTGAACGCGCCGACCGCCTCGTCATAGCGCCGGGCCTCGCGTTCCTCCGCGCCGAAATACTTGACCGTCTCATAGTTGAGCAGGCTGTCGACCGCCCGCCCGATGGCACGGTTATCGACCTCGTTCATCTGCCGCTGGATGTTGGCGCGCCAGTCGGTCACCCATCGCGTGAAGCCGATGTAGATCGCCACCACCGCCAGCGTGCCGGCGACCAGGCCGGCGCCGAACTTGACGAAGAAGATGACGCAGATCGCGCCCAGTTCGATGATCGTCGGCGCGATGTTGAACAGCAGGAAGTAGAGCATCATGTCGATGCTCTTGGTGCC
>CAXSDY010000230.1:0-2991 GCA_964235835.1 uncultured Sphingomonadaceae bacterium
CGCCGTGCCGCGGTTCGCGCAGGATCCACACCAGCATCGCGACCGCGATCGCCGCCGTCACCGCCACCAGCGCCCACCGCGCCGCTTCGCTGTCGGCGCGGAACAGGCCGAGCGAAATGCCGTGGTTGTGCGTCCGGGTCAGGTTGAAGATCGGCAGCAGGAACCGCTGGTCGCCCTCGATCGAAAGGCCGAGCGGCCCGGTGACGAGCCACTTGCTGAACTGGTCAAGCAGGAAGGTCGCGCCGGCCACGGCAAAGGCATAAGCCCGGTTAGCGTTCACAAAGTCCTCTCCGTCCCGGGGAGGATCAGCCGCTCACCCATGCACCACCGCCTCGCAGCGACCGCACAGGTCGCCGTCTTCGGTGACCTCGGGCAGGTGCCGCCAGCAGCGGCCGCATTTGTGGCGCTCGGTCTTGATGACCTGCAGCGCTTCTCCCGCCTCCACCTTCGAGACAATGAACAGCTCTGCCATTCGCTCCGGATCGAGCGGCAGATCGGCCACCGCGACTTCCGCCTCCAGGCTCGAGCCGATCGTCTTGTCGCGTCGCAACGGCTCGATGGCCTCGGTCACCTGCGCGCGAAGGGAGCGAAGCTTTGTCCATTCGTCATCCCTGCGAACGCGCGGACCCAGCTCGCGGTCCACCCCGGCGGCAGCTGGGTTCCGGCGTTCGCGGGAATGACGAAGGAGGGGCCACTCCAGCAAATGTACGCTGCCCCCCTCGGGGTACCGCGTCGCCCACACCTCTTCGGCAGTGAACACCAGCACCGGCGCCGCCCAGCGCACCAGCGCGTGGAACAGGGTGTCGAGCACAGTGCGATACGCCCGTCGCTTCGGAGCACCCGGCGCGTCGCAATAGAGGCAATCCTTTCGGATATCGAAGTAGAACGCCGACAAATCCTCGTTGCAGAAATCGCTCAGCGCCCGCGTGTAGTCGTTGAAGTCGAACGCCTCGACGGCCCGCCGCAGCCGCTCGTCCAGTCCTGTGAGCAGCGACAGCATGTACCGCTCCAGCTCGGGCATCGTCCCCACGTCCGCGACCCGCTCCTCCTCCGAGAACCCGTCGAGTGCGCCGAGCAGATAGCGGAACGTATTCCTCAGCTTGCGATACTGGTCGGACACGCCGGCGAGGATCTCCTTGCCGATGCGGTGGTCCTCGGTGAAATCCACCGACAGCGCCCACAGCCGCAGGATGTCGGCGCCGGTATCCCGCATCAGGTCCAACGGATTGATCGTGTTGCCAAGGCTCTTGGACATCTTCATGCCCTTGGAATCCATCGTGAAGCCGTGGGTCAGCACACCCTTGTACGGCGCCCGCCCACGCGTCCCGCAGCTTTCGAGCAGCGACGACTGGAACCAGCCGCGATGCTGGTCGGACCCCTCGAGGTAGAGGTCGGCGGGCCACGATAACTCGGGCCACCGCCCGCTCTCCAGCACGAACGCGTGGGTGCAGCCGCTGTCGAACCACACGTCGAGGATGTCGCTCACCCGCTCGTAGTCGGCCGCGTCGTAGTCGCCCCCGAGATACTCCTGCGCCCGCTCGTCGGACCAGGCATCGACGCCGTGCGCCTTCACCGCGGCGACGATCCGCGCGTTAACCGCCGGGTCGAGCAACGGCGCATTGGTCCCGCGCCTGACGAACAGGGCGATCGGCACCCCCCACGCGCGCTGCCGAGAGATCACCCAGTCGGGCCGGTCCGCAACCATCGAGCCGATCCGGTTGCGGCCTTTCTCGGGCACGAAGCGGGTAGCGGCGATCGCGGCGGTCGCGAGCTGGCGGAGTGTCCTCCCTCCCCCTTGTGGGGAGGGGTTGGGGTGGGGGCCAGCCGCGTCTGCGGCTGAAGGGCTCTCGGAGCCAGAGGTCTCTTGCGCCGCAGACGCGGCGCGCCCCCCACCTATCTCCCCCACGAGGGGGGAGGAAATTGGAAAATCCATCCCGATGAACCATTGCGGCGTGCAGCGGTAGATCACCCGCGCCTTCGACCGCCACGAGTGCGGATAGCTATGCCGGAAATCGCTCGCCGCCAGCAGCGCCCCCGCCTTGCGCAAGTCGGAACAGATCGGCCCATCCGGCGCATTGAACTTCGTGTTGATGACCGACCCCTGCCCGCCGAGCCACGCCCAGTCGGGGCGATACTTCCCGTCGCCCTCGACGGCGAACACCGGCTCGATCCCATGTGCCTTGCACAGCGCGAAGTCGTCCTCGCCATGGTCGGGCGCCATGTGGACGAGCCCGGTGCCGGCATCGGTCGTGACGAAATCGCCGGGCAGGAAGGGACGGGGCCGCTCGAAGAACTCAGCCCACTTCACGTCCCCGCGCGTTATTACGTCATCCCCGCGAAAGCGGGGACCCAGCTCTCCATCGACCCCAGCGCCAGCTGGGTTCCCGCTTTCGCGGGAATGACGAAGAGAATTGGCCATCGGGTGACGGGCGATGGTGCCGGCGAGGTCGGAGCCAGTACCGAGCCACCTCTTTTCCCAGGCTTGATTGCCCGAAGGGTCCAGTCGATCCAGAAAGGCAGAGAGAAGCTTGCTGGCAACGAGGAAGACCGGACCGTTCGCGCCTGATCGAAGAAAGTCAGTGCCCAAAGTACCGGCAGCGATGGCAACATACTCAACGTCCAGCTTATACGCGATCGCCTGATTCACCGGGATCGTCCAAGGCGTCGTCGTCCAGATCACCGCATGGGCCCCGACCAACTCCGTGATCGGGCTCTCCACAATCTCGAACGCTACGTCGATCTGGGTGCTGGTCACATCCTCATATTCGATCTCGGCCTCGGCCAGCGCGGTCTTCTCCACCGGGGACCACATCACCGGCTTGGCCCCGCGGTACAACTGACCGCTCTCGGCGAACTTCATCAGCTCGGCGACGATCGTCCCCTCCGCGTCCGGGTCCATCGTCAGATAGGGCTTATCCCAATTTCCGCCGATGCCGAGCCGCTTGAGCTGCTCGCGCTGCGTGTCGACCCAGTGCTGCGCGTATGCCCGGC
>CAXSDY010000231.1:0-2988 GCA_964235835.1 uncultured Sphingomonadaceae bacterium
CCTACATCCCGACCAACGTCATCTCGATCACCGACGGCCAGATCTTCCTCGAGACTGACCTGTTCTACCAGGGCGTCCGTCCAGCGATCAACGTCGGCCTGAGCGTGTCGCGCGTCGGTTCGGCTGCGCAGACCAAGGCGATGAAGAAGGTCGCCGGGTCGATCAAGCTCGAGCTCGCGCAGTACCGCGAGATGGCGGCCTTCGCGCAGTTCGGATCGGACCTCGACGCCTCGACGCAGAAGCTGCTGGCCCGCGGCGCGCGGCTGACCGAGCTGCTCAAGCAGCGCCAGTTCCAGCCGATGCCGGTCGAGGAGCAGGTCGCGTCGATCTTCGCTGGCACGCAGGGCTTCGTCGACGCGGTGCCGACCGCCGACGTCACCCGCTACGAGGAGCAGATGCTGAGCTTCCTGCGCTCCGACCACCCCGAGGTGCTGGCGAAGATCCGCGATACCAAGGCGCTCGATGACGAGACCTCGGGCAAGCTGAAGGATGCGCTCGGCGCCTTCGGCAAGCAGTTCGCATAACAACCATCGTCATCCCCGCGAAAGCGGGGACCCAGTTCTTGTCGCGCTAGGGTCCCGCTTTCGCGGGAATGACGAAAGCAGGATTTGAATGGCTAGTCTCAAGACCCTCAAGCTCCGCATCGGCTCGGTCAAGTCGACGCAGAAGATCACCAAGGCGATGAAGATGGTCGCGGCGGCGAAGCTGCGCCGGGCGCAAGCCAATGCCGAGGCCGGCCGTCCCTATGCGACGCGCCTGGCCGCGGTGGTGTCGAGCCTCGCGTCGCGGGTCACGATCGGGCCGCAGTCGCCCAAGCTGATCGCCGGATCGGGCAAGGACGAGTGCCACCTCATCATCCTGGCGACCGGCGACCGCGGGCTGGCGGGCGCGTTCAACACCAATATCGTGCGCGCCGCGCGCCGCAAGGCGGAGGAGCTCGAGGCCGAGGGCAAGACGGTGCTGTTCTACCTCGTCGGCCGCAAGGGTCGCCCGGTGATCCAGCGCTTCTACCCGTCGGGCATCGTCGGCCAGCACGACACCTCGGCGATGAAGGCACCTGCCTATGCCGACGCGCTCGGAGTGGCGGAGGAAATCACGGACCGGTTCATGGCCGGCCAGTTCGATGTCGCGCATCTGGCCTACGCCAATTTCCGCTCGACGCTGCTGCAGGAGCCGACGGTCGACCAGATCATCCCGGTCGTGCCGACCGCCGCCGCAATCGGGACCGGCAGCGCGCCCAGCGCCGCGACGGAGTATGAGCCCGACGAGGAGACGATTCTCGAAGCGCTGCTGCCGCGCAACGTCGCGATCCAGATCTACCGGGCGCTCCTGGAGAACGCCGCGGGATTCTACGGCTCGCAGATGACGGCGATGGACAATGCGACCCGCAACGCCGGCGACATGATCAACAAGCTTTCGATTAAATACAACCGCCAGCGCCAGGCCGCGATCACTACCGAACTGGTTGAAATCATCTCCGGCGCCGAAGCGCTGTAACGCCCGCAAGGAACGAAACATGGCCACCGCCGCAACCACCCTTAACCCGACCACCGGGGGCAACCTCGTCGGACGCATCGCGCAGATCATCGGCGCGGTCGTCGACGTCGCGTTCGACGGCGAGCTGCCGCCGATCCTCGCCGCGCTGGAGACCAGCAACAACGGCAACCGCCTCGTGCTCGAGGTCGCGCAACACCTCGGCGAGAACATCGTGCGCACCATCGCGATGGACTCGACCGAGGGCCTGACCCGCGGGCAGTCGGTCAGCGCCACGGGATCGCAGATCCAGGTGCCGGTCGGCCCGATGACGCTCGGCCGCATCATGAACGTCATCGGCGAGCCGATCGACGAGCGCGGCCCGATCGGCTCCGACCTGTTCTCGCCGATCCACGCCGAAGCGCCGATGTTCATCGACCAGTCGACCGAGGCGGCGATCCTGGTCACCGGGATCAAGGTGATCGACCTGCTCGCGCCCTATGCCAAGGGCGGCAAGATCGGCCTGTTCGGCGGCGCCGGCGTCGGCAAGACGGTGCTCATCCAGGAACTGATCAACAACATCGCCAAGGGCCACGGCGGCGTGTCGGTGTTCGCCGGGGTCGGCGAGCGCACTCGCGAGGGTAACGATCTCTATCACGAGTTCCTCGATGCCGGCGTGATCGCGAAGGATGCCGACGGCAACCCGACGCCCGAAGGCTCCAAGGTCGCGCTGGTGTTCGGCCAGATGAACGAGCCGCCGGGCGCCCGCGCGCGGGTCGCGCTGTCGGGCCTGACCCAGGCCGAATATTTCCGCGACGTCGAAGGCCAGGACGTGCTGTTCTTCGTCGACAACATCTTCCGCTTTACCCAGGCGGGCTCGGAAGTGTCGGCGCTGCTCGGCCGCATTCCGTCGGCGGTCGGCTACCAGCCGACGCTGGCGACCGACATGGGCTCGCTGCAGGAGCGGATCACCTCGACCAACAAGGGCTCGATCACGTCCGTGCAGGCGATCTACGTTCCCGCGGACGATCTCACCGATCCTGCTCCCGCGACCTCGTTCGCCCACCTCGATGCGACGACGACGCTCAATCGCGCAATCTCGGAACTGGGCATCTACCCAGCGGTCGATCCGCTCGATTCCACCAGCCGTGTGCTCAGCCCGGCGGTCGTCGGTCAGGAGCATTACGAAACGGCGCGGCGGGTCCAGGAGACGCTGCAAAAGTACAAGTCGCTGCAGGACATCATCGCCATCCTCGGCATGGACGAGTTGAGCGAAGAGGATAAGCTGGTCGTCGCCCGGGCGCGCAAGATCCAGCGCTTCCTGTCGCAGCCGTTCCACGTCGCCGAAGTGTTCACCGGCATCCCCGGCAAGTTCGTCCAGGTCGAGGACACGGTCCGATCGTTCAAGGCGGTCGTCGACGGCGAATACGACCATCTGCCCGAGAGCGCGTTCTACATGGTGGGCGGCATCGAGGAAGCGGTCGCCAAGGCCGAGAAGATGGCGCAGGACGCGTA
>CAXSDY010000232.1:0-2983 GCA_964235835.1 uncultured Sphingomonadaceae bacterium
TCGGTGTCCGCGATCGATGACGACCGCATCCTGCGACTGCTGCGATCGGTCGTGGAAGCGACGCTCCGCACCAACGCCTTTTCGCCGGCGGCAGCAGAGGCGGTCGCCTTCAAGTTCAACTCCAGCCTGGTGCCCGGGCTGCCGCGACCGGTGCCGTGGCGCGAGATTTGGGTCTATTCGCCCCGCGTCGAGGGCATCCACCTGCGCGGCGGCCCCGTCGCGCGCGGCGGGCTGCGCTGGTCCGACCGGCGCGACGATTTCCGCACCGAGATCCTCGGCCTGATGAAGGCGCAGCTGGTCAAGAACGCAGTGATCGTCCCGACCGGCGCGAAGGGGGGCTTCTACCCCAAGCAGCTGCCGAGCCCGGCCAATCGCGACGCGTGGATGGCCGAGGGCACCGAGACCTATCGCATCTTCATCCGCGCGCTGCTGTCGGTCACCGACAACATCGTCGACGACGAGGTCGTCCATCCCGCCGGCATCACCATCCTCGATGGCGACGACCCCTACTTCGTCGTTGCCGCCGACAAGGGCACGGCGACCTTCTCGGACGTCGCCAACGCGATCGCGCTCGAGCGCGGCTTCTGGCTCGGCGACGCCTTCGCCAGCGGCGGCTCCCACGGCTACGACCACAAGGCGATGGGCATCACCGCGAAAGGCGGGTGGATTTCGGTCCAGCGCCACTTCCGCGAGATGGGCCTCGACGTGCAATCGCAGAGCATCAGCATCGTCGGCTGCGGTGACATGTCGGGCGACGTGTTCGGCAACGGCATGCTGCTGTCGAAGGCGGTCAAGCTGGTCGCCGCATTCGACCACCGGCACATCTTCATCGACCCGGACCCCGATCCGGCCGGGAGCTTCGCCGAGCGCGAGCGCTTGTTCGCCCTGCCCCGCTCGTCGTGGGACGACTACGACCGCACGGCTCTGTCGAAAGGCGCGATGATCGTGCCGCGGTCGGAAAAGGCGATCACGCTCACCGCGCAAGCCGCGGCGGCGCTGGGCCTCGCTGCGGGCAGCACCGATCCGACGAGCCTCATCGCCGCGATCCTCAAGGCGCCGGTCGACCTGATCTGGTTCGGCGGAATCGGGACCTACGTGAAGGCCTCCGCGGAGGCGCACGGCGCCGTTGGCGATCCGGCCAACGATGCGCTGCGGGTCGATGCGAGCGACGTTCGCGCCAAGGTCATCGGCGAAGGTGCCAATCTGGCGATCACCCAGGCGGCGCGGATCGAATTTGCGACGCTCGGCGGACGCATCAATACCGACTTTATCGACAATTCGGCCGGCGTCGATTGTTCGGACAATGAGGTCAACATCAAGATCCCGCTCAATCGCGAAATGCGCGAGGGCCGGCTGACGGAGAAGGCCCGCAACCGGCTGCTGGCGAGCATGACCGACGACGTCGCCGAACTGGTGCTGGAGGACAATCGCCTGCAGAGCCTCGCCCTGTCGATCGCCGAGGAGCGCGGCGTCGGCGGCCTCGCCGGATACGTCCGCACGATCGAGATCCTCGAAGCTTCCGGCCGGCTCGATCGCAAGGTCGAGGGGGTCGCGCCGAGCGACGTGCTGCTGCGGCGCGGCGCCGAAGGCCGCGGGCTGACCCGGCCCGAACTCGCGGTGCTGCTGTCGATGGCCAAGATGGCGCTGCAGGCGGCGGCCGAGAAGCTGCGGCTCGCCGACGACCCGCTGATGGAGGAGGAGCTGTTCGCCGCCTTCCCCAAGGCGATGATCCGCAAGCATGGCGACGCAGTGCGCGCGCATCGGCTGCGGCACGAGATCGTCGGCACCAAGGTCGCCAACCGCATCGTCAACCGGCTCGGGCCGAGTTCCGCGCTCGATCTTGCCGAGGAGGAGGGCGCCTCGCTGGCGCAGGTGGTCAGCGCCTTCCTCGTCACCGAACGGCTGCTCGAACTGAAGCCGCTGTGGGCGCGGATCGAGAAGGCGGACGTGCCCGAGCGGGTGCGGATCGAGCTGTTCGCCAGCGCCGCGCGGTCGATCCGCAGCCACCTTGCCGACGTGCTCCGGGCCTCCGGCGGAGAGATGAGCGTGTCCGAACTGGTGGCGCTGCTCTCGCCCGGGCTCGACAAGGTCGGGCGCGCGACATCGACCCTGATCCGGACCGAGGTGCGCGCCGAATCCGCTGTCCGGCGGCAGCAGCTGCTCGCGCTCGGAGCGCAGCCGGGCATCGTCGACGCCCTGGTCCGCCTTTACGAACTCGACGGCGTGTTCGCGATTGCCGCGCTGGGTTCGCGCCGGTCTCTCGACGAATTGGCGATCGCGCGCGCCTACACCCGGCTCGGCGAGGCGCTCGGGCTCGATTGGGCCGCGCAGCAGGTCGCCCGGTTCGCCCCGGCAGATCCGTGGGAGCGCCTGCTCGTCGCCGGCCTCGTGCGCGATTTCGAGCAGCTGCGGATCGAGTTCCTCGGCCGTTCGCGAGGCGACGACCCCGAGCAGCAGATCGACCGCTGGGTGGAGCGAAACAAACCCCGCATCGAGCAATTCCGCAACCTCGTCACCCGCGCCAAGACCGCGGGAGCGGTCACCGTGCCGATGCTGGCACAGGTGGCGAGCCAGGCGCGCATATTGCTGGCGCGGTGACGTGGCCGGCGAGGGTGATTGTCGACGCTCGCAGAGCTCGGCCGGAGACATCCTGCAAATGGCTAGGGGAGCCGAGCTTATGCCAAACGCCCGTGGATCATCTCATCTCTCCCGCAAAGTCTATGCTTGATAGATCGTTTGCCAATGTGCCGCCGCTGTATCGATGAGGACGCCGATCGAACTGACTACCAGCATAGTCACCGATCCACGGCAGGATCTTCACGATCCGTCCATCAGTGCGGGGCTCGTCAGTCAGCTGGATCGTGATCGAACGCAGGTGGACGCCGTGTCCAAAGGTGGCGGCGAGATTGTCTGGGTCGACCTCTTCGACCGAGGTCGGGTCCGCGAGGCTGCCGAATCTCACCATGCGTGGGTAGTTCTTGCG
>CAXSDY010000233.1:0-2966 GCA_964235835.1 uncultured Sphingomonadaceae bacterium
CAGTCGGTCTTTGGCGAAATGTTCGGTGCAATCTAGGAATTAGGGGAGTCTTGAGACCTAGTCCCACATTTTAGAACGGTCTCTTAAATACTACTCTTGAGATTCACATTCTGTTTAATCTATTGCTGTAGGATTTGCGTATGCGTACCCACTTCAGCTTTGATGACTGTCCATCCGCCGCGCGCCCTCTTTCGCGTTTCCGGTTCGGAGCATTGTTGGGGGCCAATGCAGCCTCCGTCATGGCGCTTTACTGGAACCAGGCACTTGTCAACGACCTCGCTGCAACTTTTCCGGAAGCCGGCTGTCTCTCATTAGTCTCAGCGATGACCCTTGCCGGGTATGCGGCCGGAGTCGGCCTGATCGCGTTCGGTCCGGCGGCGCTAGGGCGTTTGTCGATCGATTGTCACCTTGGCTTTCTCGCCCTCGCCCTAGCATCGGCTGGCTCTGCGCCAAATGTCCCCACACTGGCCATGATCAGCTTCTTCGTCGGTTGCGGTGCATCTGCCGCACCTCGTCTGCTCGCCAGGGCCGCTCACCTCGTTAAACCTGCGGTAGCGGGCACGGCAATTGGACAAGTCATTTGCGGTTCTCTCATTGCTGTGCTCGGTGTAAGGCTGCTTGGAGAGGATCTCGCTCGAATCCTCGGATGGCGGTCAATCTTCTTCACGGCGTCGGCGATCGTTGCCTTCTTGGGCCTTCTCACGTTTGGCACGCGAGCAACACGCGACCCTCCGGCGCTGACCGCTGCCGCGCCGGGCACCGTACGCACCTTGTGGAGGCTATATCCGCTGCTTCGCCGGGTTGCGGCCCAACAGGCCGCTTTATTTGCCGCCTTCAACGCCAGTTGGATGACAGTGCTGGTCGAATTGCCGGCCCAGGAGCGCCCGCTCGTTGTGATTGGTGGGTGTTGTGCCGGCCTGATCGCGGCGTTAGCGGCGGGACGGTCTTCCGACAGGTTTGGTCAACATGGTGTGGCTAAGGCCGGCGCCGCGGCCATTCTCGTTGCTGCCGGCCTGCTGCTTCCTGTCGCCTATAGCATCGCGTCCGGCGTCTCCCGAACGCTGTTGCTCGTAGCGGGTATGGCGCTTGTCGATGCCGGTCTGCAAGTCGCCCTGGTCGCCAACCAAACACGAGTGCAGGCCATCGAGCCCCTCGCGCGAACCCAATTGGCGGCAACGCTCACTGTCTGCGGCGCCCTTGGCGGCGCGATTGGGGCGGGAGCAGGGTACTGGCTCTGGCAGGTATTTGGCTGGCCAGCAGCCATCGGGTTCGCCGCTTCCGCCGGCTATGCCGGGTTCTTCTGCTCGGGGTCCACGAAAGCAGTGCGGCCACATTTCAGCCGGGCATCATCTACCGTAGGCACTGTAAAACAGCCCAGCCGAATGGCATGCCGTAGCGATCAGCACCGGCAACCCCGGCAAACAACTTCCATTCACGAGGACATTGGCCCGCGCGGTCGCCATCCGCAGCATACCAGCTGATTCCTCTTTCCCAATGTTCGTGGCGACCAAACTCGTCACGGCATGACGCGGATTCCCCGCGAGAAAACCCCAACACAAGGAATGTGGCATGAACCAGACGAATAGCGTGAACCATGTTGGAACCTCGACGATTGTTGCGGGCCACCCGGCCTTTCTGCCCGCGCCGATCATCGACCAAGGTCTGGTCCGTCTCGGAGGGCAGGCACCCCTGTTCCTGCCGAACCAGATCACCGACAACGGCCAAATGGCTTTGAAAGGTGAGAGCGTGATTGCAGATGCCGGCCTCGTGCGTCTTGGAGGCCAGAGCCCAATCCTTTGAACTAACCTAGTCGCGCCGGTGGGGGAGGAATGCTGCTCCCCCACCATCGCCACTTCGCCGAGGCAAACTCAATATGACATCGCAGACCGTCCGGCCGACAATACAGTTCTTCCGATTCGTCGAAACTGGGCGTGTTCCCCAGCGGGCCGATCGCTCGGCTGGCGGCACCTTACCCACTCGGGCATTTCGCTATTGTGAGGCTGCAACAACGGCAGCAGCGCTCGGGTGGTACGTTTTCCCGCCCATTGGATTTCGTCTCTATTGGACGGGTACCGAGACGTTTTGGACGTATGCGGACGCGCCTGCCTGGTATCCACTCGGCGCAGCACAATTCCCTGAATTCCGAGGGCATTTCGATGGGAGTGCTCCCGACAAGGTAAAGGCATACTCGCCGACATTCCTGGCAGCGCTCCCGGAGCCGGGCTTGATTCAGATCTGGTCGGGTCTGGTTGCGCAGACGAAGCCGGGGTGGAGTTTGGTCGCGCGGGGCCCTGCAAACCTGCCCCGTGCCGTGGGCTATGATGTTTTCGAGGGCGTCATCGAGGCCGATCACTGGTTTGGGCCGCTGTTCATTAACATACGGCTTACCCGCACCGGCAGCCCCATCGATTTCGATCCGAACCTGCCTCTGTTCCAGGTTCAGCCGATCCACCGCGAAGCCTACAGCGACGCTGTCCTTAACGATGTCACATTACGCAACTTCAACAGTGTAACCAAGGACGAGTGGGATGCCTATCATCGAACAGTTGTTCAGCCGAGCCAGGCTCGGTGTCCGCACGGGGCGCACGCGGCAGCGGTGCGCAAGCGACGACATGCCGACACCTTGGCTAGATCAAGCCAGCTAATTGCAGTCTAATCGCGAGATGCTTCAGATCCTTCGGTCGCTGGTATGGTCCGGGGTGTGAAAGCGCTTTAGCGCGCCAGCCCCGTGAGGTGAGCTGCTGCTCCGCGGCATCGGGGACAACTTCGCCGCCGTCTTGGTGCGCGAAGTGCTGTATCGGTCATTCGCCAACCGCAAGCAGCTTGCAAGCTACGTCGGCCTGACGCCGGTGCCGTATCGGAGCGGCAGCATGGACCGAGACCGTCGGATTGGGCGCGCGGGTGTGATACCTGTAGCGCGACGATCTGGATGAGTTGCCAGCGGCAATCAGGATGGTGATCCGTTG
>CAXSDY010000234.1:0-2872 GCA_964235835.1 uncultured Sphingomonadaceae bacterium
AATCGAGGCGTTCGAGCGGGGACCTTTCGGCAAGATCGTCGTGGAGGTCGAGCCGCAGCAGCGATCCAGCGTCGATCGGCACTGATCCGGCATGCGAACCCGGGCTGCCGCGTGCCGATCGCGGCGGTGGTTCAGGTCCTGGGCGTCAGGCTGCTCGGCCGGTTGCAGAAGGCGTGGTTCCTTCCTCGATAACGAGACCACCGTCTCAACCCCTACCCGAACCGCCGCCCCGGCCGGCGCCGCAGCGACTCGGCGATTTCGGCATCTCGCCCGTGCGGGGCGGCTTCGTGATGGCCAGACTGCCGGCCAGTCCGATGAGGCCGGCCAGGGCCACTGACTCCCCGACGGACAGGAGGTGCCTGCGCTCATTGCATGCGACCATGTGGATGAGCTGGTTCTCGTTAGTCACAGGGGTCTTCAATGAAGCACATCGACTGGCCTTGCCGCGCCTGCCATAGCGCATCGACCCCGTGTTGACAAGCTTTCCCCAAAAGCCTGCATCGGCTGAGAACCCGGCCTGCTGGATCGATCTTCTGAACCCCGGTGACGATGAGAAAGCATCGGTGGAAGCCTTCACCGGCTTGCGCCTGCCGTCGCGGCAGAGCCTGAGCGCGATCGAGTCGTCGAGTCGCGTTTCGGATAAGGGTGGCGTGCTCTTCATGAACATGCCGGCCGTCTCGCACATGAGCGGCCTCGACGAGCCGGCTTCGCCGGTCGGGTTCATGTTGGACGAGCACAGGCTCGTGACGATTCGCTACTCGGCGCTGCGCTCCTTCGAGGCTGTTGCGCGTCGTTTCACCGGCGATGAAGCACCGGTCAGCGGCATCGAGACGTTCACTGCACTGGTCGACGAGATGGTCGATGTCAGCGCAGACCTGCTGGAGGGCATCGCCACGGAGCTGGAGTCGGTGTCACGATCCGTTTTTTCGACCATGGGAAGGGCGACGAATGCAACCAGATCCAACGACGAGCTTCGCGCTCTCCTGACCACCGTCGGCAAGGCGGGGTCGCAGCTCTCTCACATCCGCGACAGCCTGCTGGCCCTGCACAGAATCATCCCCTTCGTCTCTCGGGCAAGACGCGAGTGGATTCCACAAGGGATCAAGGATCGCTTTGCGACGCAAGAGGCCGACGTCGTGTCCCTCAACGAATACGAAGGTCGCCTGACCGACCACGTTCAGTTCCTCCTGGACGCGGTGCTCGGCTTCATTTCGACCAAGCAGAACGACATCTTCCAGAGGCTTACGGTCATCTCGACCGTGGGCATCCCGCCGACGCTGGTCGCGAGCATCTACGGCATGAACTTCAAAAACATGCCTGAGCTCAGCTGGGCCTGGGGATATCAGTGGGGCCTGGCGTTGATCGTGCTCAGCGCGGTCTTGCCGCTACTTTGGTTCAAGCGGCGAAAATGGCTTTCGGGCGACCTTTGACCGGCCATTGCAGTGGCTGCGTCGATTGCGCCAGCGGCCTGGCGCTACTCGGCATTCCCCGCGCGGGCGTGCTCAAGCTTCGAAGATCGCCTTCGGCATCAGCATCGAGACCTGGGCGTGCGGAATATTGACGATCGAACTGATGCGCAGATCGCCGGCGACGCTCGCCACGAGGTAGGCCTGCTCGCGGGACATGCCGTGATCGTGGGCGATCGCGTCGACCATCATGCGAACGGCGTTGCGCGCCGCCTGGTTGATGTCCAGCGGGGAAACGGCGCCGCTGTCCTTGATCGACAGAGCGGTGGTCGCGAAGTAGCCTCGGCTCGCCACCACATCGACGCCCATCGCCGGCATCGAGAACGTCGGATTCGTCTGCTTGCGCCGCGTCGCCTCGCCCTTTAGCACCTCGAAGCGGGCGGTCAGCCGCGCGCCCATCTCGATAGCGGTTCCGCAGGTCTCGCCGTCGCCCTGGGCGAAGTGCGCGTCACCCGCCGAGAACAGGGCGCCAGCAACATCGACAGGAAAGTAGACGGTCGTGCCCTTGATCAGCTGTTTGATGTCCATGTTGCCGCCCACCTCGTGCGCGGCGGCGGTTCGCCAGGCTTCGTCGGCGATCGTGGGGTCGGCCGGGATGGCGCCGTCGCGCCGGGGCGGCATCACCATGGCGCCGGATGCCAGCGCTGCCTGCTCGCGGAGGTTGACCGAACGCAGTCGCTCCATCGATGGAGCGACGCCGATCGTGCCCATGAAGGGCGCCCCCGGGACGCGGATCCCCGGCAACCCCCCGCTTGTCGCCCAGCCGTCGTGGATGTCCCAGTGCACGAGCAAGGGCCCCGGGAAAAGGTCGGGCATGAGGCCACGCCCCGGGAAGGTGGCCGTGAATCCGTGGTCGCTGGCGACGATCTCCTCGATGTGCACAGCCAAAAGGTCGCCCGGCTCCGCGCCCTCCACGTAGACCGGTCCGGTGAGCGGATGTATTCGCCCCAACTGCAGGCTCATCAGGTCACCGGGACCGGTCGATCGCAGAACCTGGCCGTCGCTGGCATCGCGGGTCTGCATCTCGACGCTGTCGCCGCTCGCGATGCGGATTGCGGGCTCGATGGCCGGGTGCCACCGGTTGTGCATGCAGCCCGGCCCGCAGCCGTTTCCTGCATGGTCCAAATCGACGCGGTGTAGTTTCATGGCAGCCTCACGGGATGTAATTCCAAGCGCCATTCTCAATCATGACCATGGCCATGACCACGCAGGCACTGCAGCCTTGCCTCGAAAGCTTGCGGCACTGAGCGACTGGCACTGACTCATGCGTCGACACTTGCCACTGAACGGACTGCGCACCTTCGAGGTCGCTGCCCGACACCTGAGCTTCGTGAAGGCTGCTGCGGAGCTTTGCGTGACGCCGACTGCCGTCAGCCACCAGATCAGGGCCCTGGAGCAGCGACTCG
>CAXSDY010000235.1:0-2870 GCA_964235835.1 uncultured Sphingomonadaceae bacterium
TACATCGCCGCGCCGCCGACCATCGGGTTCTTGGCCGACGCCGGCGCCGCGACAAGGGCGAGCGCGGCCGACGCGATCATCAGGGCGGGGGTGAAGCGATGGGTCATGGGCGATTCTCCGGTGGTGGGTCCCCGGGGAGGGGATTGCCAGGAGATACGAAGCGGGCCGCGCGGCGGATGCGGAGCGCACAAACGAAAACCGCCGGCCCCTTCAAGGGACCGGCGGCTTCCGTGACGAACCGATCTTGGAGTTGGTCGTCGAGGCTTAGGCGGCCTGCAGCGCCGTAACGCGCTTGCGACGGCGCAGGCTGACGCCCGCAGCGCCGAAGCCGACGAGCATCATCGCCCAAGTGGCCGGCTCAGGAACCGGCGAGGTGACGCTCGCCAGCGTGATCGAGTTCTGCTTCTCGAGCGAAATGCCGGTGCCGGTGCCCGTCGAGCCCGCCGCCGTGCAGCCAGCAGCGGTCGTGCAGGTCGTGATCCGGATCGCGCTGAAGACATCAGTGCCGGTGGCCGTGATCTGATAGTCCTTATTGGTGTTCGCCGCCTGCGCAAACGGGTTCGTCCCGGTCAGCACGGAGGAGAACACGCTGCCGGGGGCCGCCAGCAAATACTCAACGAAAACGAAGCCCGCGTCCTGCAGCGCGACGCTGAACTGCAGAGCAGTGAAGTTCGGCGTGGGATCAATGAGCAGCTGCGTGAAGTTCGCAGGGCCACCCGCATCGCTGATCGACGCGTATCCGGCGCCATCCGTGATGTGAATGGCGGTGTTGCCGGTGAACGTCACGTTGGCCGACTGGCCGTTGTTCTGGGTCGAACCAAACACCACAGTCTGGTCGTTGAGAGTGTTCGTCGTGCTCGCCTTGATCGCCGTGTCTAAGTTGGGACCGTTGATAGGCGCCAGCGTGACGGCCGACATCGCAGGAACCGCGGACAGCACCGCGGCGCTCGCGAGAATGGAGAGAGTGAGTTTACGCATGGTTGGACCCTTTGCCCGCTAATCAGTGGTGCCGAAAGGGCAGGTCCCCAAACCCACGTTCCCGGCGTAAACAATTCATTAACTGCGCCGGTAAAATTTGTCGATACGTCAGGGAACTTTTTTTGCACTAGCGAACAGTATCGTTTCGGGACAGGCGGCACTGTTCGCTTGTTCGCCTTAGACGCGGCTCAGCATTCCGCTCGCGACCACGGGGCCGGTGGGCTGTCCGGTCGGGGAGCCACCGACCGGTTCAAATGAGATGGCGAGCATCGTGCCCGGTTGCATCGGCGCGGGACCCTTGGCCTCGGCCACCACCGTTGCACCGACGATTCGGAACAGGCCGAGCGGGACCGGCTTGCCGCCATCGACAATCGCCCACAGCTGGGCGCTGCGACCCGCGGGAATGGGCATCGGCGCGGGCATCCGCACCATGTGCGCCCTCGCGTCATAGTAGGCGGCGAGCGGCGCACCCTTGCCCGCCGGAGCGAGCGCCGCGACCATTTGGGCAGTCGGCGCAGCCTGGGGCACGACCGATGTCGGGCGCCCGCCCGGCTGGATCAGGAGAACGCCCGCCAGGCTTGCCGCTGCGAGCGACGTGACCATCGCCAGCGGGCGCCAGAAGCCGGGTGAGGCCACGGTGCGTCCCGACGGCCGGTCGAGGTGCGCTTCGATCCGTTCCGCGAGGTAAGCGGGCGGAGCGCGCT
This sequence comes from uncultured Sphingomonadaceae bacterium, assembly GCA_964235835.1. Taxonomy (GTDB): domain Bacteria; phylum Pseudomonadota; class Alphaproteobacteria; order Sphingomonadales; family Sphingomonadaceae; genus Sphingomicrobium. Next base: position 1,683 of record CAXSDY010000235.1, read on the forward strand.
CGGCAGTGCCCGCGAACAGCGTGCCGAAATGCTCGCGCCACGCCTCGACCTCGCGCGCGAAGGCTGGCTCGGCGAGCTGGCGACGGAGGGCTAGGGCCCGCTCGTCGCCCTCGAGCAAGCCCAGCGCCAGCTCTGCCGCCGCGACATCGGGATCGGTGCCGCCGGGGGAGACCAGGCGATCAGCCATCGGTGTCCAGGCAGTCCTTGAGGCGCAGCAGTCCGCGCCGCACCCAGCTCTTGAGCGTGCCGAGCGGGACGGCCTGGCGCTCGGCCAGCTCGGCGTAGGTCAGGCCGTCGAAAAACGCCGTGCGAATCGCGTCGCGCTGCCGCTCGTCGAGCGTGTCGAGGCAATGGTGGAGCCGGTGACCCTCCTCGGAGCGCAGCAGCTGGTCGACCACGGAAGGGGTCTCGTCCGTGACCTCGGGGGCGTCGTCCAGGGGCGCGGTCGGGCGGTTGCCCGGCGAGCGGCGCCAGTCGATCGCACGGTTGCGGGCGAGCGTCGCGAGCCAGGTGATCGGGCTGGCGCGGCCCGGCTCGTAGGCCCCGGCGCGCCGCCAGACGAGGAAATAGACGTCGTTCAACACATCCTCCGCTGCGGCCCGGTCACCACAGATACGCAGGCAGATGCCGAAAAGCTTCGCCGAGGTCAGCCGATAGAGGGTGCGGAAGGCGCCGCGATCCTCTCGGCCGGTGGCGACCAGCGCCTCGACCAGCTCGGCGCGCGCGGCCGATGTCGTCGCGAAAGAGGCGGGAGCGTCCACGCAGCGATGGCTAGCGCCCGCCGCGGGCGGCGGCAATGGTCCGCTCGGCGAGCGCGTCGAACGCATCGCCCTGGACGAACCCGTTGTCGATCCAGGCGGCTTCGATCGCCCGCAGCGTGCGCGCGACCTCGGGGCCTTGGGGGACGCCGCGGGCGATGAGGTCGCCGCCGGTCAGCGGCAGGCGGGGGATCGGCCATGACGCGATCGCGGCGGCTTCCGCCGGGCGGCCGGCGAGCAGGAGCCGGTCGACGCCGCCTTCGGTGCCGAGCAGATAGGCATGAGCCTCGCCCGTGCCGAGTTCGCGCGGGTCGGCGGCGGTGGTGAGGCGCTTGCGCACCCGATTGGAGAGTTTGAGCCGGACAGCGATTCGTTCGGCGGCTGCAGGGTCGGGAGGGAGCAGGGCGGCGAGGGCGGGTTCGTCCGGCGG
>CAXSDY010000236.1:0-2850 GCA_964235835.1 uncultured Sphingomonadaceae bacterium
AGCACAGCAGGTGGTCGATGCGGAAGCCGAGATCGCGCTGCCACGCGCCCATCGTATAATCCCAAAACGTCCACAGCTTCGCGTCGCCGGGGTAGAAGGCGCGCAGGGCGTCGGTCCAGCCCTGATAGAGGATCGTGCGGTAGGCGGCACGGGTCTCCGGCTGGATCAGCGCATCCTTGGCGACCGCCTGCGCCGAAAACACGTCCCGATCCTCGGGGATGACGTTCCAGTCGCCGGCCAGGATCGTCGGCCGCTCATCCAGCAGGAGCGCCGCCGCGTGAGCGCGCAGCCGGTCGAGCCACGCCAGCTTGTAGGCGAACTTCTCGGTGCCGATCGGATTGCCGTTGGGAAGGTAGAGCGAGGCGACGACGATCCCGCCGACCTCCGCCTCGATATAGCGCGAGTGGCTGTCGTCGGGGTCGCCGGGCAGGCCGATGCGGCGCAGCTCGGGCGCATCGCCGCGGGCCAGGACGGCGACGCCGTTGAAGCCCTTCTGGCCGTGCCACACCGCGCCGTAGCCGGCCGCCTCGATGTCGGCGATCGGCAGCGCTTCATCGGCGCATTTGAGTTCCTGGAGGCAGGCGACGTCCGGCTGTTCGCGCTCCAGCCATTCGAGCAGGCGGGGCAGGCGGGCGCGGATGCCGTTGACGTTGTAGGTCGCGATTTTCATCGGAGCCGCTTACCGAAGCCGCGCCGTGGATGCGAGCAGCGAAGCCGTGCCCGCCACGACAATCAGATGCTGAACGAGGACCCGCAGCCACAGCCCGAGGCCGCATTGGGGTTGGTGACCTTGAACGCCGCGCCGCCGAGGTCCTCGACATAGTCGACCGCCGATCCGCGGACGAGATCGAGGCTCATCGCGTCGACGACCAGTTGCACGCCGTCGGTCAGGGTCGCGGTGTCGCCCGCTTCCGGCTCGCCGAGCGCGAACTTGTAGCTGAAGCCGGCGCACCCCCCGCCCTCGACCGCGAGACGCAGCACGGCAGGCTTGGCCTGCTTCGCGGCAATCGTCGCGACGCGCCTCGCAGCGCTCGGCGTCAATTGGATCTCGGCTTCGGTCACGCGCGAGAGATAGGAGCGGTCGGTGCTTCGGGCAAGCTTAGCGCTTCGGACCGCCCATCGCGACCTGGTCGAGCGAGGCGCCGGTCGCGTTCTTCATGGCGACCAGATAGTCGGTCGACTTCATGAACGGGATCGGATTGACCGGGCGTCCGTCGATGCGGACCTCATAGTGGAGGTGGCTGCCGGTCGAGCGGCCGGTCGAGCCCATGCGGCCGATCTGCTGGCCGCGCACGATGTGCTGGCCGGCCGAGACGAGGATCGCGGACATGTGGCCGAAGCGGGTCGAGATGCCCTTGCCGTGATCGATCTCGACGAGGTTGCCATAGCCGCCGGAGTTCCAGCCGGCGCGCAGCACGGTGCCGTCCGCCGTGGCGTAGATCGGTGTGCCGATGGGGCCGGCGAGGTCGATGCCCGGGTGCATCGCGGCGCGGCCCTGGAACGGGTCGGAGCGCACGCCGAAGCCGGAGGTGAAGGCGGCGGCGGCACGGATCGGCTTCTCGGACGGGACAGCGATGGCGCCGTCCTGCAGCGTGTCGAGCTTCTTCCAGCTGGTGAACAGCGCCTTGAAGGTCGGGTCGGCGCCGGCGCTTTCGAACGGGCCGCCGGTGCCGGTCTGGCCAAGGCGGGCAGGGGTGAGGCCGAGGCGCTTCAGCTCTTCGGTGGTGACCTGATAGCGGACATCGAGCGCGCGGGCGACGAGCGCGGCCTGGGCGAGCTGCGCGTTCTCGACGCGGCCGAGCGCTCCCGGCGCGCCGACGGTGCCGGAGGCGGCGGAAAGCGCGCTGCGATCGAGCTTGTGTCCGGCGAGCGCGGCTTCAATCAGCGCCTGGCGCTGTTCGATCTTGCGGGCGCGGGCTTCGCCCGCATCGCCGAGCGGCGCCGCAGCGAAGCCGTGACCGATGACGAGGCGCGCGCCCGAGTAGCCCGAGAAGGCGACCAGCGCGAACAGGAAGGCGAGGAACAGGCCCTGGACCGGGGCGGAGAGGCGCAGGCGGCGCAGCGTCGCGCCGTCATGGACGAACAGATCGCGATCACGGATCAGCCTGGGAAACGTTCTCGTCGCGGTCAGCGCTGCGGCCATGGGCAGTCAAGCTCCTCTGTCCGGTCGGCGCAGTGCGCCGCCGAAGATGTCCCAAGCAAAGGAGCTCCCCAGCCCCGTCGCCGACCCCCGAATTTGCCTTCCGGGCGACGACAAAGACTACAGACCGCGAATGGTTAATGTTTTCAACTGCTAGTTCCAGAGTGCGGGACGAGGCGTCCCCACGTTGCGGTGAGCCGAACAAATGTTTGCGCCAGAGGGGTTTTTGCGGCCTGTAGAGAATCAGAAAGGCCCCGCGGTTTCCCGCAGGGCCTTTCCGACTACTCCTGGCGAACGAGCTTAGTCGTCGCTGCCGCCGGTCAGAAAGGCAGGCGCGAATTCGGGCGCAGGGCCTTCTCCGCCGCCTTCGCGGCGCGGGCCCCGATCTCCCCGACCTTCGCCACCGCGTGCGCCGTCTCCGCGACCGCCATCGCCCCGCGGACCACGATCGCCGCCGTCACGGCGCGGACCCCGGCCATCACCGCGGCCACCGCCGCCGCCGCCGTCACGCCGCGGACCGCGATCCCCTCGACCTTCGCCGCCACGGCCTTCGCCGTCACGACGCGGCGGACGATCGCCACGCTCCTCGCGCGGGGGACGCGTGTCCTCCAGCGCAGCGCCAGTCTCCTGGTCGACGACCCGCATCGACAGGCGAACCTTGCCGCGCTGGTCGACCTCGAGCAGCTTGACCTTGACCTCCTGGCCCTCGC
>CAXSDY010000237.1:0-2846 GCA_964235835.1 uncultured Sphingomonadaceae bacterium
GCGCGCAGAGCGGCAAGGTCGTGCTGATTTCGGGCTTCCACGATGCGAGCGGCGACGCCGCGCTAAACGCCGAACTCGCCAAGCACCGCGCCGAAGCGGTCCGCCATGCGCTCGAAGCCGACGGCGTCGCCCCGGACCGGCTGGTGCTCGACAAGCCCGCGGTCACGACCGGCGGCAGCGATCCGCGCGAGGCGCGCCGGGTCGAGATGCGCTTGCGCTGATCCGGTGCGGTGCCGGGCGAAAGCGGGTGCCGCGCTTGTGGTGCCGCGGACCCCGGCGTCGTCGCCATGGCCGCGACCCGTGACGATGATGGTGGCGTAACGGTCCGGATGCGGCAGCGCGAACAGGCCTTCAGGTTCGTGCGCCGGTTCGGGCGTGTGCCGCTCAGCTCGGCGGGGTCGTGCCGGAAAGGCGGAGTGCGGTGCTCACCACGGCCAGGTGGCTGAGGGCCTGGGGGAAGTTCCCGGCCTGGTGTTTGCCGGGCACGTTGTATTCCTCCGCCAGCAGGCCGAGGTCGTTGGCCACGGCGAGCACGCGCTCGAACTGCGCGTGGGCCTCCGCGTGGCGCCCTTGCATGTCGAGGCAGTCGGCCATCCAGCAGGAGCACGCGAGGAACGCGCCTTCCGGCGAATTGCCCGGCGTGGCCTTCAGGCGCCGCACCAGGCCGCCTTCCGTCAGATCACGCCGGATCGCCTCGATCGTCGAAGCCATGCGCGGGTCGGTCGCGGGGAGAAAGCCGATCTTCGGCAGCAACAGCAGGCTCGCGTCCAGCTCCTGGCCGCCGAAGTATTGCGTGAAGCTGCCGATCCCTTCGTTCCAGCCTTCGCTGCAGGTCTGGTCGTGGATGCGCTGCCGCAGCGCCGTCAGCCATTCGACCGTCGCGTCGTCCGCATCGGTCTTGCCGGCATCGGATTGCAGGAAGCGCAAGACGCCGTCCACGCCCGCCCAGGCGACCGCCTTCGAGTAGGTGTATTGCCGCGGCTCGGCTCGCGATTCCCAGATGCCCGAGCCTGGCGTGTCCCATACCGCCGCGAGGTGCTCGACGATCCGACGCTGCGCCACCAGCTCGTGGTGGGTGAGGGGGAGACCGCCTTTTCGCGCCAGGCTCAAGCAGTTCAGCACCTCGCCGAACACGTCGATCTGGTGCTGCTTCGCCGCGGCGTTGCCGATCCGCACGGGGCGGCTGTGGCGGTAGCCCGGCAGCCCGTCGACCTCCCACTCCGCCAGGTGCCGCGCCCCGTCGGGGTGGTACATGATCCGCATCCGGCCCGGCTCGCCGGCGATCGCCCGCAGCAGCCAGTCCCGCCAGGCGTGCGCCTCGTCCACGAACCCGGCGCTCAGCAGGGATTCGAGGGTGAAGCTCGCGTCCCGCAGCCAGCAATAGCGGTAATCCCAGTTCATCGCGCCGCCCGGGGCTTCCGGCAGGGATGCGGTGGGTGCCGCCACCAGGCCGCCGCTCTCGCGGTCGATCATCGCTTTCAAGGTGAGCAGGGAGCGGCGGACGACGCTCGGCCATTGGGTCCGGCGGTTGTCGAAGTTGCCGATCCAGCCGCGCCAGAAGCGCTGCGTTTCGGCGAGCGCAGCTTCCGTGTCCAGCGGCGGCGGCAACGGGCCGGGCGCCCGGGCATAACTCAGGACAAAGGCGACGCGGTCGCCTGCCGCGACGCTGAAGTCGGCGGCATGGCTTTGCTGGTCGACGCGGAGCGGCACGGACGCCCGCAGCACGACCATGTCGGGCCCCACCTGGGACTTGCCGCCGCCGTCGATCGCCTCGCTCCAGGGCGGCAGGGAGCCGTAATCGAAGCGCAGCCGCATGTCGGAATGCATCGCGACCCGGCCGCGAACGCCTTCCACGATCCGGACCAGCGAAGGGCCGCCCCTACCGCGGCCACCGGCGAGGACGCCATCATCTCTGCCGGCCGGCATGAAGTCGATCAGGCGCACAGCCCCGCCTTCGACCTCCACCTCGGTTTCCAGCACCATCGTATCGGTCCGATAGCGGCGCTCCGTCTTGGTGACCTTCGCGGCTGGCATCAGGCGCCAGCAGCCGTTCGCGTCAGTGCCGAGCAGGGCGGCGAAGCAGGCGTCGCTGCTGAAGCGCGGCAGGCACAGCCAGTCGATCGACCCGTCCCGGCTCACCAGGGCCGCGGTCTGGCCGTCGCCCAGCAACCCGTAATCCTCGATCGGGCGGCTCACGGTCAGATCTCCAACTGCTTTGCGACCCGGTGCGGCACTGCCACACATCCGACCACGCCGGCACCGGCTTCTGTGATGACGACGATCGGCATGGCGTTGACCTCGAAGTTAGGCGCGGATGATGGTGGGCGGCCGGAACCTTCGCTTCGGCGGCGTCGCAAGTTCCAGTGCCGCTTTCGAAAGCATCCTGTTTGCCGGGAAGCGCTCTTTTAGGATTGTGGAAACGACGTCTTCGTGTCGAGGATTGTGAATGCCGGATGTGCAAGGCGCCTTCGGCCGGGGTCTACGTCGACGGGTTCGGCCGCCCATGCACGGCGCCCTCCGCGCCCGGCCCGGGGGCGCCGACGGTGCTTTGGCGCAGCACCAACTCGAACCCGAGGTCGATCGCCCGCGGCGACACCGCTTCGCGTCGCATCAACTTCAGAAGCATGGTCGCCGCCTGCACGCCGATCTGCCAGCGCGGGGTTCTGACGGTCGTCAGCGAAGGCAGGACCTCGGCGCTTCCCGGCAAGTCGTTGAAGCCACAAACCGCGACCTGGCGCGGGACTTTCACGCCCATTCGAAGCGCCGCGAGCAGCCCGCCATGGGCCAGGTCGTCGTTGCAGAAAAAGATCGCGTCGACCTTCGGGCGCGAGGCCATCACCTGCTCG
>CAXSDY010000238.1:0-1300 GCA_964235835.1 uncultured Sphingomonadaceae bacterium
GGTCTCGATGAGCATGGCCGCGATGTGGCCCTGTGAGCGCCGGCAATCAACCCTGCCAGAAGTGGGGCCCGCGGAGCGCCTCCTCATCTTCCCCTCTCTCCGCGCCTTCGTGCCTTCGTGTGAAAAAGCGGGCCTTCGATCCCAGCGCTCCGCTCGCAATACGCAGGGCGGGGCGCTAAGTCCGCCCGATGCCCCGCAAACCCGTCCCGGCCGGCCTGCCCAGCCCCAAGCAGATCCTCGAGTTCATCGAACAGTCCGGCTCGCCCGCCGGCAAGCGCGAGATCGCGCGGGCGTTCGGGCTCAACGGCCACGACAAGATCATGCTCAAGTCGCTGCTCAAGGACATGGCTGATGAGGGGCTGATCGACTCCGCGCCGGGCCGGGCGTTCCACAAGTCGGGCGGCGTGCCTCGGGTGACCGTGCTGCGCGTCGTGTCGATCGAAGACGGCCAGGTGCTCGCCGTGCCCGAGCAGTGGCATGCCGAGACTCCGCCGCCGCGTCTGCGCGTGGTCGAGAAAGGCCGCCGGTCAACGCTGGCGCTCAACGATCGCGTTCTCGCCCGCACCGAGGAAGCGGGCAACGGCCTGATCGCCCACCCGATGAAGCGGCTCGAGAAATCCGCCGACCTCATCCTCGGCGTCGTTCGTCAGGAGGGCTCGCGCCACTTCCTGACGCCGGTCGACAAGCGCGAGCGGCGCGAGTTCATGGTCAGCGACCTCAAGGACGCGCAGGTCGGCGACCTCGTCCTCGCCGAGCCGTCCGGGCGCCCGCCACGGGTCACCGCCCGGATCGACGCGATCCTCGGCGACCCCTTTGCGCCGCGCAGCTTCAGCCTCATCGCCATCCACAAGCACGGCCTGCCCGACACCTTCCGCGCCGAGACGATCGAAGAAGCCGAGCGGGTCGCGAACCAGCCACTCGGCGAGCGCGAGGACCTGACCCACCTGCCGATCGTCGCGATCGACCCGATCGACGCGCGCGACCACGACGATGCCATCTGGGCGAGCCCGCGCGAGGACGGCGGCTGGGACGCGATCGTCGCCATCGCCGACGTCAGCTACTACGTCCGCCCCGGCTCCGAACTGGACCGCGAAGCGCGCGCGCGGGGCAACAGCGTCTACTTCCCCGACCGGGTCGTGCCGATGCTGCCGGAGGAGCTGAGCGCCGACATCTGCTCGCTCAAGGAAGGCGCAGATCGAGCCGCGCTGGCGTGCCACCTGGTCGTGGCGAAAGACGGCACGCTGAAGTCGTGGCGCTTCTCACGGGCGAGGATCCGGGTCGCGGCGAACATCGCCTACGA
>CAXSDY010000238.1:1400-2846 GCA_964235835.1 uncultured Sphingomonadaceae bacterium
GGCCGCATCCTGTCCGTCGCGCCGCGCGAACGGCTCGATGCGCACCGGCTGGTCGAGGATTACATGATCGCCGCGAACGTCGCCGCGGCGCGCGCGCTGGAGGCCAAGAAGGCGCCGGTCATGTACCGCATCCACGAGGCGCCCGGCCGCGAGAAGCTGGTCGCGCTCAAGGATTATCTCGCCACCTTCGGCATCGAGTTCGCGCTCGGCCAGGTGATCCGCCCGGGGACGTTCAATCGCATCATCGAACGGCTGGGCGAAAGCGACTCCCGGCCCGAGATCATGGAGCAGCTGCTGCGGACGCAGATGCAGGCGCGCTATGGGCCAGAGCCGCTCGGCCACTTCGGCCTGGCGCTCGGCAGTTACGCGCACTTCACCTCGCCGATCCGGCGCTACGCCGACCTCCTCGTCCACCGTTCGCTTGTGGGCACGTACCGGCTCGGCGAGGGCGGCTTGCCGGCCGGGCAGGGCGACGAGTTCGGCCGCATCGGCGAAGTGATCTCGGGCCTTGAGCGGCGCGCGATGGAGGCCGAGCGGGAGACCATCGACCGTTATGTCGCGGCGTTCCTCGCCGATCGCGTCGGGCAGCTGCTCGCGTGCCGGATCAGCGGCGTGCAGCCGTTCGGCTTCTTCGCCACTGTCGAGGGGCTGGGCGGCGACGGGCTGGTGCCGGCGGCGATCCTCGGCAATGAATATTTCCGCTTCGACGAGGCTGCGCGGGCACTCGTTGGCGAGCAGAGCGGCGAGACGTTCAAGCAGGGCCAGCGGCTCGAACTCAAGCTGGTCGAGGCCAACCCGGTATCGGGCGCGCTGCGCTTCGAACTGCCCCAGGGCAAGTTCGGTGGCGGGGACGAAGGCCGGCCGCGCTCCGGCCCCGTGCGCGCCGACCGCACCCGCGCCGGGCAGAAGCGCGGTCGGCCGGCCAACATTCGTCATCAGGGCAAGCGCCGCTGAGGAACAAGCGCGCCATCCAACGCTTGGGGCGGGCATGACCACCCCCCGCATCGCCTTCCTTAACGGCTCGCTCCGCAACGACGGTTTTCACGCCCGCCTCGGGCTGGCGATCGCCGCCGTGGCCAAGGACCGGCTCGAGATCGTGCCGGTCGAGATCGGGGACCTGCCGCTCTACCATCAGGACCGGGACGGGGATGCGGCGGTTCAGTTCACCTGAGCACGAATCTGATCCTCACAGCTTCGGCAGGGTGACTCCGCGCTGCCCCATATATTTGCCGGCGCGATCCTTGTAGCTCGTCTCGCAGCGCTCGTTGCCCTTGAGGAACAGGAACTGGCAGGCGCCCTCGTTGGCATAGACTTTTGCCGGCAACGGCGTGGTGTTGGAGAATTCCAAGGTGACATGCCCCTCCCAACCGGGCTCGAGCGGCGTCACGTTCACGATGATCCCGCAGCGCGCATAGGTCGACTTGCCGAGGCAGATCACCAGCACGT
>CAXSDY010000239.1:0-2820 GCA_964235835.1 uncultured Sphingomonadaceae bacterium
GTCTGGAACACCGCTTCATAGGTCAGCGTGCCCGAGCGCGAGACGACCCCGACGCTGCCCTTCTTGAAGATCGAACCCGGCATGATGCCGATCTTGCACTCTTCGGGGGTCAGCACGCCCGGGCAGTTGGGCCCGATCAGGCGCGACTTGCTGCCCGACAACGCGCGCTTGACGCGAACCATGTCGAGCACGGGAACGCCCTCGGTGATGGTCACGATCAGCGGTACTTCCGCGTCGATGGCCTCGAGGATCGAGTCCGCGGCGAAGGCCGGCGGGACGTAGACGACGCTGGCCGTCGCGCCGGTCTTCACGACCGCCTCGGCAACCGTGTCGAACACCGGCAGGCCGATGTGGCTCGTCCCGCCCTTCCCCGGCGTGACCCCGCCGACCATCTGCGTGCCATAGGCAAGCGCCTGTTCGGTGTGAAAGGTCCCGGTCGCCCCGGTCATGCCCTGGGTGATGACCTTGGTATTGCGGTCGACGAGAATACTCACTTGGCGAGGCTCCCGTCGATGCCCTTGCAGGCCTCGAGCAGCTCCTTCACCGCGTCGACGCTGACCTTGAGGCCCGCCTTGTCCTCGTCGTCCAGTTCGATCTCGACGATCTTCTCGACCCCGCCAGCGCCGATCTGGACGGGCACGCCAACATAGAGGCCGTCCAGGCCGTACTGGCCTTCGACATAGGCGGCGCAGGGAAGGATGCGCTTCTGGTCGTCCAGATAGGCCTCAGCCATCGCGATGCCGCTCGTCGCAGGCGCGTAGAAGGCGGAGCCGGTCTTCAGGAGCGCGACGATCTCACCGCCGCCGCCGCGCGTGCGCTTGACGATCGCGTCGATCTTTTCCTGGCTGCTGAGCCCCATCTTGACGAGGTCGGGCACCGGGATGCCGTTGATCGTCGAGTAGCGCACGACCGGGACCATCGTGTCGCCGTGGCCGCCGAGGACGAACGTGTTGACGTCCTTGACCGAGACCTGGAACTCGTCCGCGATGAAGTGGCTGAAGCGCGCCGAGTCCAGCACGCCGGCCATGCCGACGACCATGTGATGCGGCAGCCCGGAGAATTCGCGCAACGCCCAGACCATCGCGTCGAGCGGGTTGGTGATGCAGATGACGAAGGCGCCGGGCGCGTTCGCCTTGATGCCCTCGCCGACCGCCTTCATCACCTTGAGGTTGATGCCGAGCAGGTCGTCGCGGCTCATGCCGGGCTTGCGCGCCACGCCGGCGGTGACGATAATCACGTCGGCCCCGGCGATGTCGGCATAGTCGTTCGAGCCGGTGATCGTCGCATCGAAGCCCTCGACCGGGCCGCACTGCGACAGGTCGAGCGCCTTGCCCTGGGGCACGCCCTCGACGACGTCGAACAGGACGATGTCGCCCAGGCCCTTGAGCGCGGCGAGGTGGGCGAGCGTGCCGCCGATGTTGCCTGCGCCGATGAGCGCGATCTTCTTGCGGGCCATGGATAGCCTTTCCAGCTGTGCTTGTGCGCGCCAGCGACGGGATCCCATAGCGCGGCAGGAGAATGCGGCGTCCGCTTAGCGGCCTGCCCCCGCCGGGGCAACCGGGCACGGGAGGTGACACGATGCGGAACGATGGCCGGCGCGTTGGCCGGAACGATGGAACGCGCCCGTCACGATCCTCGTTGTCCTGCCGACAAGCCGACAGTTCGGCGCAAAATCGGAGAGACTGATGAGATCCATCTTGACCCTCGCAGCGGCAGCGGCCGTTGCCCTGACCGGCACGCCGGCGCTGGCCGACAAGGGTGGACACGGCCACGGCAACAAGGAGTGGAAGCACGGCGGCGATCGCGATCGTGACGAGTGGCGCGGGGATCGTGCCGACGGCGGCGATCGATACCGCAGCGGCTATCGCTCGTCGTACCGCAACTGCCCGCCGGGCCTCGCGCGCAAGCACAACGGTTGCATGCCGCCGGGGCAGTACCGCAAGCAGGCGTGGCGCCAGGGCGAGCGGCTTCCGGCCGGCTATCGATCGTACACGCCGTACGAGCAAATCCCGGAGAACTACCGCGATCGCTACGATCTCAGCCGTGACAATCGCTACGTCTACCGCGACGGCACCGTGTACCAGGTCGACCAGCGCACGAATGTCATCCAGCAGGTGCTCGGCGCGCTGAGCCGCTAGGAAGTGGACAGGCCGCCCGCCGGTGCCGGCGGCCTGTCGCTTAGGGCCGCTTGCGCCAGGTGAAGATCGACGACATCGCGTAGTTCCACACGGTCGTGACCGCGATGCCGGCGAGCGCCGAGAACACCCAGTAGGACTGGTGCGCGAACAGCCAGCGGGCGACGCCGACGTTGGCCAGGGCGCCGGTCGCACAGACCAGGTTGAAGGCGATCCAGCCGCGCACCAGCTTGCCCCCGGTCAGCCGCTGGTCGCGATAGGTCAGCATGTTGTTGAGGAAAAAGTTGTTGGTCGTCGCCACGAACGTCGCGACGCCCTGTGACACGCCGAAGTGCGCGCCGACCCCCTTGAACAGGGCGGTCAGCACGATGAAGTGGACGATCACGCCGAAGCCGCCGACCAGCGCGAAGCTCATGAAGCGCACCGGCACGATGTGGCCGAACGTCTTGTCGAGCAGCAGCTGGAGATAGTCCCACAGCACCAGTGCATCGAGCTTGCTCTCGCCGTGCTGGCGGACGCGGAAGGTATAGGGCACTTCCGCGACGCGCAGCGGCTCGGGCGAACTGGCGGCGATGTCGAGCAGGATCTTGAAGCCGATGCTCGACAGGTTCGGGAGCGCCGGCAGGAAGGCGTCGCGGCGGAGCATGAAGAAGCCGCTCATCGGGTCGCTGATCGGGGTCCGCGT
>CAXSDY010000240.1:0-2806 GCA_964235835.1 uncultured Sphingomonadaceae bacterium
AGTTTGTTAGAAATGTGTGTGTTGAGTTGAATTTTGATTTTTGCGCTTGTCGAGGCGCGGCAACTTCCAGTGCGTCCGCGAACTGCAAGGTATACACCAGCTCGCCGTCCTCACCCCAACCTTGATGCGGTAACGAAGGTCGAGCCTACCTACCAGGATACCCGGCCAGCGTTCCTCCGCTACCCGTCCGTCGGAATCCTCGGTGTGGACCAGCTCGGTGCTCCCGTCGGCGCACGGGGTCAGGGTCATGAAATGCTCGGCCTGAAAGGCCAGACCATCGGTCAGCCAGGGGAATTCGCGGGCGCCGACAGCTTGCGGAGCTCCTGGCTTGACCAGGGTTCCGCGAACGACCTCGCCAACCACGGTCAGCCCGGCAAGGTCGGGGGCAGCCGGTTCCATTCCGGGTAGCGGACGAGGTCGTCTAGTACCGACCAGACCGTTCGCGGGCTGGCTTCGATGCGGATGGTGCCTTGTGAGGTGCATAACTAACTGAAAGAGCAAGCGTTCCGGGCTCAGGCGCAAATGCAAAACCGGCCCGACCAGTGCTGATCGAGCCGGTCCGTTCAACTGGCGCTTTGCTTAGGCGGCCTGCATGCGAACAGCTGTACTGCGGCGGCGGCGCAGGCTGTAACCCGCCGCACCAAAGCCAACGAGCATCATTGCCCAAGTGGCGGGCTCGGGAACACCGCCGGCGGGCGAGAACGCGAGCGTCAGACCGAAGTTGGCGTCGACCGCACCGGGGTTCGCGGCGCTGGCAAAGATCGTCAGCGTGTTGGTTGCGCCGGCGATGAGCGTCGCGCCAAGCAGCGAGGCAGTATCGACGGTCCCATTGGTGACCGAGAAGGTGCCCGTGTTGCTCGTGCCATTGTTGAGGATGATGTTCGTGAAATCGATGTTCGTCATCGGCGTACCGTCCACGCTGTTCACGCTGACGTTGACCGAACTGGTGTTGGCCGGTGTCGTGAATGTATAGCTGTTCGAGAAGCTGCAGGGCGACTGAGCGACCGTGCAGTTCATCGCGCCTGCAAAACTGTCGGATGGGGTCGACGGCGTGATCAGCGTCGGACCGACGGGTACAAGTACGGCATTTGCTGCGGTACCGAACGAGCAAGCCGCAAATGCGGCAAGCGCCAGGGAAAGCTTCCTCATAGTGGTTCCTCCAAGCCGCGCCGGAAAACACGCGGGCAACCGAGGAAACGCTCGAACAACGAATCTGCTGCAGACGGTTAACGTCTAATTTACTGTCCGTTGCTCCAGTTCGGGACGTTACCCCCGCTCGACCACGCCAACACTGGGGTCGTTTGAACAGCCCGGACGACGTTGATTCTCGGATGCCAGGCTAAGCCGTTGCTGGCATATCAGGCGAATGGACCCTTGCCCATCGGGATCGATCGGCTTCATCAATCGCCCTGATTAGCTCGCCGAAGCATGGGGTTTCGTCCTTGTCGAAAGCACGAGCGGGCTGAGCGCCGAGTAGCTCCAGTTTTTCGCGAGCCGCAAGTGCGAGCGCTTTGACCTGTCTTTGCAACGTTGCAATCCTGGCCATTCACCAGGTCAACTATCCTATGTTGGTTCCGTGCCAATCGTTACACCAGTGAGACGGGTAAGTGGTTACGAGTAGACGCCGCTTCTCTGGGTCGCCTGCTCAATCGCTCGGGCCAGGGCATGGGAAGAGAATGGCTTGAGCAGGAAGACGGCGTCAGCGACCTTCTCCTGTATGGGCAGCGGATCGGCGGTCATAAACACCACCGGAATGGCCTTGCCTTTGCAGATGGTGCGGATCGCCTCCAGGCCCGAACCTTGCTCTAATCGATCGTCAGCGGTGATGAGGTCGGGGCACCTTCGCCTCGCAAGCTCGGTCGCTTGATCCTGCGAGGTTGCTACCTCCACGTAGTCGTAGCCGAACTCCGCGAGTTTATCTTGGATAGCCATGGCGATGAGGATCTGATCCTCGATCACGAGAGCGTGCTTCACCATCATTCCCCCAAGCGCTGGCGACACCCGATCATGCCTCACCCGCGAAGTCGATTGCGAGCCCGCAAGCGGACCGTGAAGCGGGATAGTTCAGCCCAATTACGCGTGCTGAGCTGTCCCTAGTCGCATCCCTCCTCCAAGTAAGGGAAAGCGGCTGCCACATCGCATAGCCTTCCAAGCTTTCCAAACGCTTAGCGCAATGGACTGGAGTGGTTCATGTCAGCATGGCATGCAAGTTGGTTTGATCGAAGCGGCAATGTGTGCGAGACGCTCCCAGTCCTGACGCGGTAACAGTACCTCCGTCTTCCGCCACGCCGTCGCGGCTGAACAACTTCAACATACGGTTAACGTGAATCGAGGTTAGTCCGGCGACGTCGGCGATCTGCTCTTGGGTCATCGGCCATTTAATATTCGCGGGAGAGCCCAGACTAGCCGGCTCGCATCGAACGGCGACCTCACAGAGCATGTGCCCAATCCGGGTCACTGCATCCCTACGCCCGACGTTCAACACCCACTCTCTGAAGATGGATGCGTCGATCAGAGTATCGCACCACATCGCCTCTCCCGACCCGGGCCGCTGCCGCGCAACCCGCCGAAGCTCGGCGTTCGGTGTCGATGCCACGTCGGCCTTCGGGATTGTTCTCACCGTGTGATCCGCAGTAGCGAGATGCAAAAGCGAGAGCTGGTCCTGATTTGCAGTGATACATGGCTTGCACCCCGCCAGCGGCAGGACACACGCGCCTTCACACGTGCACCAGGAACCAGCGGCGAAGCGGTTGAGGTTCTCGCTACCGCCTTTCAAGGAGTGCGCCGAAACCAAATGGCTGTCAGT
>CAXSDY010000241.1:0-2789 GCA_964235835.1 uncultured Sphingomonadaceae bacterium
AAGCCGAGCCGCTCGCCGGCCTCGACCGCCGGGCGCGACAGGATCAGCCGGTCGACGCTGCCCGAGATCAGCTGGCTGACCGCCTGCGCGACGGCAAGGTAGGTCTTGCCGGTGCCCGCCGGCCCGAGCGCGAAGATCATGTCGTCGCGGCCGAGCGCTTCCATATATTCGGCCTGGATCACCGATCGCGCGACGATCGTCTTCTTGCGCGTGCGGATCATCGCCTGCGACGGCTGGGCGACGTCCTGCGCGATGATGCCGTCGAGCGCCGGCTGGTTGGCCATGCCGATGACGCTCTCGACCGCCGCGGCGTCGACGTCGTGGCCCTGATCGAGCCGGTTGTAGAGGCCGAGCAGCACTTCGCGCGCCCGCGCCGCGCTGTCCGGCTCGCCGTCGATCACGACCCGGTTGCCTCTCGCGGAAATGTTCACGCCGAGCCGCTGCTCGATCATCACCAGGTGGCGGTCGTAGTCGCCGAACAGCGGCCCGAGCAGATAGGGCTGCTCGAACTCGATCTCGAGCTTGGCCCGGTCCGCGATCGGCAGCGTGGCGAGTTCGGGCTTGCGCGCCATCAGGCGGCCGCCCGGGTGGTTGCCAGCACGCCACCCATGCTATTGGGCAGGGCGCTGACCGTCACGACGTCGACCATGTCGCCGATCGCGGCGCCGGTCTCGACGAACACCGACTGGAGCCACGGGGTCTTGCCGATCATCTGGCCCGGCAGACGGCCCTTGCGGTCGATCAAAATGGTCGTTTCCTTGCCCACGGCGGCGCGGTTGAAGGCGAGGCTGTGACAGGCGAGACGCGCCTGGAGGCGCTGCAGCCGCTCGTTCGCCACTTCCTGCGCCACCGCTCCTTCCATCGTTGCCGCCGGTGTGCCCGGCCGCGCCGAATATTTGAATGAATAGGCGGCAGCGTAGCGAACCTCGTCGACGATGGCGAGCGTCGCGGCGAAGTCCTCCTCGGTCTCGCCGGGAAAGCCGACGATGAAGTCACCCGAGACGGCGATGTCAGGCCGGGCGGCGCGGACCGCCTCGATCGTCCGCAAATAGGTCGCCGCGGTGTGGCTGCGGTTCATCGCCCGCAGCACGCGGTCGCTGCCCGACTGCACCGGCAGGTGGAGGTAGGGCATCAGCTTGGGCACTTCGGCGTGCGCGGCAATGAGCGCCGCCGTCATGTCGGTCGGGTGCGAGGTGGTGTAGCGGATGCGCTCCAGTCCCTGCGTCCGCGCGAGCGTGCGGATCAGCCCGTCGAGCCCCTGCGCGCCGTCCCGCCAGCCGTTGACGTTCTGGCCGAGCAACGTGATCTCGCGCGCGCCGCCGTCGACCAGCGCGCGTGCTTCGGCGAGGATGTCGCCCGCCGGCCGCGAGATCTCGGCGCCCCGGGTATAGGGCACGACGCAGTAGGTGCAGAATTTGTCGCACCCTTCCTGCACGGTCAGGAAGGCGCTCGGCCCGACCCGGCGGCGCGGCGGGAGCGCCTCGAACTTGGATAGGGCGGGCATGTCGGTGTCGACCGGCCGCGCGCCGGCGGCCGCCTCGGCGACCATCTCGGGCAGGCGATGATAGGCCTGCGGGCCGACCACCAGGTCGATCATCTTCGATCGCCGGCGGGCTTCCTCCCCTTCCGCCTGCGCGACGCACCCGGCGAGCGCGACGATCGGCCGCGAGCCATCTGCACGGCGTAGCCGGCCGACGTCGGAATAGGCCTTGTCCGCCGCCTTCTCGCGGATGTGGCAGGTGTTGAGGACGACGAGGTCGGCGTCCTCGCCGGGGCTGGCCGGAGCCATGCCGCTGGCGCCGAGCAGTTCGCTCATCCGCTCGCCGTCATAGACGTTCATCTGGCAGCCGAAGCTCTTGACTCGGAAGGAGCGGGGGGAAGCGGTCATGCGGCCGGCTATAGGGGAGGGGCGGCCGAGTTTGAAGCGCCCAGCGCGGCAGCGATCGCGCGGGCCGCCGCGCTTGCCACGGCCTTGCGATCGTCGCTCGGCGCAAGTGGCTCGAGCAGGCGGACGACGACAGGAAAGCTGCTCCGGCGGCCGAGCAGGCGCAGCGCATTGGCGCGGCCGCCTTCCCCGTCGGACCAGCCGAGCACGGTGCGCATCGTGCCATAGTCGATCGCTACCGGGCGGATGCTCGCACCGGGTGGGGGCGGCGAAACGGCGGCGAATAGGGCGGGGCGGAACGGCAGCAGGCTGCGGCCGTCGCCCGTCGTCCCTTCCGGAAACAACGCGAGTGGCCGCGGATCCCGCAGCGCTTCGGCAAGGGCGTTGGCCTGGCGCTGCACCCCCCGGCGGTCCTGCCGCTCGATGTAGAGGGTGTCGTTCTGGTCAGCGAGCCAGCGCAGCAACCAGTGGCCGCGCACTTCGGCCTTCGAGATGAAGCGCGTGCCCGTCGCACCGGCGAGCACCAGGATGTCGAGCCAGCTGACATGGTTGGCGACGATCAGGCTGTGCGGAGCGACGGAGGTGCCGACGGTGCGTACCCGCGCCCCGCAAATCCGCGCTGCGGCACCGAGGAACCGCGGCGGCCAGCGCGATCGGCCAAGGCTGCGCGCGATCAGATGTGGGACGACGCAGCCGGCGAGCAGCAGCAACAGCCCGGCGACCCGCGCCGCCGCCACCGCGCGCGAAGGCCTAGCGCTTGCGATCGACCGCGACGCCGAACAGTTCCATGCGATGGTCGACCAGCCGGAAGCCGAGCTTCTCGGCGATGCGCCGCTGCAGCGCTTCCATCTCCTCGTCGACGAACTCGATGACCTGGCCGGTCTCGACGTCGATCAGATGGTCG
>CAXSDY010000242.1:0-2766 GCA_964235835.1 uncultured Sphingomonadaceae bacterium
GCTGATCCTCAACCCGCCGATCCTGGCGAGCGAGGGGATGAAGGTCGCGGTGGCGCAAGAGAAGGCGGGGGGAACATAGGAGGGGTGGGGATGGGGTCTGTCCGGAGTCGTCCGTTGGAAGCGCGGGGCCGATGAAGGCCGTTTTGGGTTAGAGGTATGGCATAGGATTGCGGGGCGATATGGTTCGTGACAGGTGAAGGGGATGGCCTCGGTGGCCGTCCCGTTTGGAGCTTGGCCTGTTTGTGCTACGGAGCCGACCCGAATGGCTTTAGAAAGTTGCCGAGCGTCCGACAGCACGGCAGGAACGCACGGTCGACCAAGCCAAATTAGCCGATCAGCTAGGTGTCGCTTCGTGACATGACCGCGCCGGCACGACCTAAGATCTACCATATAGTCCATGTTGATAATCTCGCGTCGATCGTCGCTGACGGCTGCTTATGGTCGGACGCAACAATGGCAGGACATCCTGGCCGAACAGTGATCGGCATGGGCAGGATCAAGCAACGGCGACTTAGCTTGCCCGTCTCATGCCACCTCGGGATCAATGTCGGAGATTGCGTTCCGTTCTATTTATGTTCTAGATCAATCATGCTGTTTAAGATACATAAAGGGAATGATCCGGAGCTTGCTTACCATGGCGGCCAACAGCCGATCGTTCACCTGGAGGCCGATCTGCATTTGACAGTCCGATGGGCGGAGGAGAACGGCTGGCGTTGGGCGTTCTCCCTATCGAATGCAAGCGCCTACTACACCCAGTTTCGGTCGCGGCTCGAGCAGTTGGATGAGATTAACTGGGCGGCGGTTGGGTCGACTTACTGGGCCGCGTCGGACATCCGGGAGGCGAAGCAAGCTGAGTTTCTTGTCGAACGGTCCTTCCCTTGGCATCTGGTCGAGCGCATTGGGATTCGATCTATGGCTGTCGCGCCGCGAGTCGCGACGGCGATGGCAGGTGCCGCGCACAGGCCAAGGCTGGAAGTTCAACAAAGCTGGTACTATTGAGGAGACGGCGATGATCGAGTTCACCACCGGCGACATCCTCCGGACCGACGTCGAAGCTCTCGTCAACACGGTCAACTGCGTGGGCATCATGGGCCGCGGCATCGCGCTGCAGTTCAAAAACACCTATCCCGAAAATTTTCGAGCCTATGCGGCGGCCTGCTCGCGCAACGAGGTGCAACCGGGCAGGATGTTCGTGTTCGAGGCGCACGAGCTCGGTGGCCCCAGGTTTATCATTAACTTCCCAACCAAGCGGCATTGGCGCGGCAAGAGCCGGATGGAGGATATTGAGGCCGGCCTAGTGGCGCTGGCTGGTGAAATCCGTCACCGCGGCATCCGCTCGATCGCCATACCGCCGCTCGGCAGCGGCCTCGGTGGGCTGAATTGGGCCGATGTGCGCTCCCGGATTGACGCGGCGCTAAGAAGCTTTAACGATCTCCGCGTTATCATCTTCGAGCCAAACGCCGCGCCAGTGCCAACGAAGTCGCGCGATGTGCCTGCCATGACATCGGGCCGGGCCGCTCTCGTGGTGCTGATGAATCGGTATCTGGGCGGATTAATGGACCCGTTTGTCACGCTGATTGAGCTGCAGAAGCTGATGTACTTCATGCAGGAGGCCGGTGCGCCGCTTCGGCTGAACTATAAGAAGCATGTCTACGGCCCTTATGCCGAAAACCTGCGTCATGTGCTGACCGCGATCGAGGGGCATCTGTTGTCCGGATATTACGATGGGGGCGATGCGCCGGACAAGCAACTCAAGTTGGTTCCGAGCGCAGTTCGGGATGCGGAAGCGTTTCTGGCGAACGATGGCGAGACGAAAAGCCGGTTCGACTACGTGGGTAGGCTGGTGGAGGGGTTTGAGACACCGTTCGGGCTTGAACTGCTGGCGACAGTTCACTGGGTGGCAACGCGCGAGAATGCCACCGATGCTGATATGGCAGCGGTCAAGGTTTACGCTTGGAATGAACGCAAGCGCAGGTTCGCACCACGCCAGATCGGCATCGCGTTCGCAACGCTCCAAGCAAACGGGTGGCTACCGGCCGCCGCATAACGCCAACGTCTGCAGCCACCAAGAGCGCACATGGCAATTACGTAGCGATATCCGCCAGACCCTCAATGAGCCAATAACATGGGGCTAACAGCCTTGACCGTGTTATCGCGCCCGTGCATCTGTCTGCTTCCGCCGCATCCAAACACGCCTGTTTTTGCCAAGTGTTGCAGCGACAACAGCAGCGATGACACCACAAACAAAGAAAGACCCAACAATACCTGCAAGACTCCAACCACTATATATTGCCAGAGCAATACCAAAGACAAATCCGGCTCCAGTAATGGTCTTCACGACTGCTGGTGCTGTCCCTGTTTCAAGCTCTGCTTTGCATCCGGTACACACAATCGCGCTGGCTGGAATTGTGGTGTGACAGAATGGGCATTGCTCGGACATCGCCAAATCCCGATAATACCAACAGCCCAATGCACTGACCCATTTTGCCAAACGTGCCACGCTGAAAACGCTTGTGATGGCGAAGGCAGAAAACGGTCAACGCATAGGGCCGTTGGTATAAGCTGTTGTTGCCGTGGCGCGTTCCGCGCTTGTGCAATCATTTGGCAAAATTCAGAGCAGAACACAACCTCAACGTGTCGTCTTCAGAACCCCGCGACCGCGTGCGGCACGTAGTGTTCCTCAAGCTGGCGGGTCTCGTCGTCGGTCAGGCTCAGCGAGAGGGCGGCGACCGCGTCGGCGAGGTGGTGCGGCTTGGAGGCGCCGAT
>CAXSDY010000243.1:0-2749 GCA_964235835.1 uncultured Sphingomonadaceae bacterium
CCGTCCGACCAGCGCCGCCCGTCCATCATCCGGCCGGTGAACTCGTCGATGATGATGACCTTCTCGTCCTTGACGATGTAGTCGATGTCCCGCTTGAACATCTTGTTGGCCTTGAGCGCCTGGTTAAGGTGGTGGACCACCTGCGTATTGGTCACGTCGTAGAGGTTGGCACCCTCAATCAGGCCGGCGCTCTCGAGCATCCGCTCGGCCTTCTCGGTGCCCTCTTCCGTCAGGACAATCGTCTTCTGCTTCTCGTCGAGTTCGAAGTCGTTGGCCTCAAACGTCTTCACGATCGCGTCGGTGCTGAGGTAGAGTTCGGACTTGTCGTCGGTCGGGCCCGAGATGATCAGCGGAGTGCGCGCCTCGTCGATCAGGATCGAGTCCACCTCGTCGACGATGGCATAGGCGAACGGCCGCTGGACCATCTGCTCGCGCGTGTATTTCATGTTGTCGCGCAGGTAGTCGAAGCCGAGCTCGTTGTTCGTCGCGTAGGTGATATCGCTGTCGTAGGCGGCCTTGCGCTCCTCGTCGGTCAGGTTCGGCACGATGACGCCGACCGACAGGCCGAGGAAGCGGTAGACCTGCCCCATCCACTCGGCGTCGCGTTTGGCAAGATAGTCGTTGACCGTGACGACGTGGACGCCCTTCCCGGGCAGCGCGTTCAGGTAGACGGCGAGCGTCGCGACGAGTGTCTTGCCCTCGCCGGTACGCATCTCCGCGATCTCGCCACGATGAAGGGTAATGCCGCCGATCAGCTGCACGTCATAGTGGCGCTGGCCGAGCGCGCGCTTCGCCGCTTCGCGCACCGTCGCGAACGCTTCGGGCAGCAGGCCGTCGAGCGGCTCGCCCTCGGCCAATCGCGCGCGGAACCGCTCGGTCTGGCCGCGCAGTTCCTCGTCGGACAGCGCAACCATCACCGGCTCGAAGCCGTTGACCGCGTCGACGATCTTGCTGAGGCTGCGGACGTAGCGATCGTTCGACGACCCGAAAATATTCTTGGCAAGCGCGGCGAACATTGGACTTCCTCAAGGGCGCGCGGGCACGCGCGGCAGGCGCCCCGGAGAGGAGCGGACGTTGGCCCGGGATGTAGGTTTGGGGTGGTGACTAGTCAATTAAGACGGGTGCCGCTCCCCCTTGCCGAATGATCAGAGCTGCGCTTCAATCCACTGCTGGATCTGGCTGCGCGGCGCGGCCCCGACCTTGGTCGCGACCGGCTGGCCGTCCTTAAACAGCAGCATCGTCGGGATGCCGCGCACGCCGTACTTGCCCGGCGTGTCGGGGTTCTCGTCGATGTTGATCTTCACGATGTTGATCTTGTCGCCGAGCGCGCCGGAGATTTCCTCCAGCGCCGGCGCGATCATTCGGCACGGGCCGCACCACTCGGCCCAGAAATCAACCAGCACCGGGGTCGACGAGCCGAGCACGTCGGTCGCGAAGCTCTGGTCGGTGACGGACTTGGTGGCCATGCGAACTCTCCGAATCTCAGGTTGACCCTGCATATGGGGGCTCGTCGCGGTCCGCTCAACCTCGCAGCCGGTCCCGCCCGGGCGAGGATCAGGTGTCGACGACGATCAGGCGGGGCGCAGCGGTGTAGAGCAGCGCCGCCTCGATCCGCCGGCCGGGGAAGATCACGGCCAGCGCCTCGGCGTAGGCGCGCATCTGGGCGATGTGCGCGGGCGGGACCTCGTCGAGGTCCGCGGGGGCGCTGCGGCCGGTCTTGAAGTCGACGACCCGGACGACCTCGTTCCCGACGCACAGCCGGTCGACGGTGCCGGCGATGACCCGCCCGTCGGGCAGCGTCGCCGCGATCTGCGCTTCGGCCAGCGCATCGGGCGCGAACAGGCCGGCGAAACGCGCGTTCTCGATGACCGCCAGCGCGGCGTCGGCGATCTCGTGGCGCAGCGCCGCGTCCGTCACGTCGGCCGAGCGCTCGAGCCAGGCCAGTGCCGTTGTCCGGCGGTCGGCCGGGGCGACGCCCGGGAGGCGTTCGAACAAGGCGTGGAGCAACGTCCCGCGACGCCCTGCCGCGACCTGTGCCGGGGACGGCGGCGCGGCGACGTCCCGGTCTTCCCCCAGCGACGAGGGCGCGAGCGGGCGTGGCGGGCGCGGCTCGGGCGGCGCCGCCTGGCCGAGCCACGCCGGCATCGGGGGCGGCGCGAGCGGGCGCTTGCCGGTCTTCGCAGAGACGCGCCGCGGCGGGACGGATCCGGTCCATACCAGCCTGCCGTCGGCGTCCTGCGGCGCCGCCCCGAGACCGGTCAGCGCACGCGCGACGGTGGCATGCCAGCTCGCGTCGGCCAGTCGCGACGGCATGACGCCGGCGATGATCAGCCGCTCGGCGGCGCGGGTCAGCGCGACGTAGAGCAGGCGCCAATGCTCCTGCAATTCGCGCTGCTTGTCGCGCTCGGCGATCTCGCCATAGGGCGAGACCATCTCCGACTTGCGCGGGCGAACCAGCGGGACCTTGCCGCCGCCAAGCGGCAGCTCGAAGCTGCGCGAGCCGCCCATCCGGGCCGGGTCGGCGGTCGCGTCCGCGAGGATCACGACCGGCGCCTCGAGCCCCTTCGCGGCGTGGACGGTCATCACCCGCACGGCGTTGACCGGCGCCGCCGTGTCGCGCTTGATCTCGACGTCGCCAGCCTCGAACCAGGCGAGGAAGCGGTCGAGGGAGGCGATCTCGGTCCGCTCGAAGTCGAGCGCGCTGGCGACCAGTTCGTCGATCGGGTCGCGCGCCGCTTCGCCGAGCCGC
>CAXSDY010000244.1:0-2749 GCA_964235835.1 uncultured Sphingomonadaceae bacterium
CGGTCAGGTAATCGCGCTTGCGCTCGAACTCCGGCGTGACGCGCGCCTGCAGGCTGGCCTCTGGCTCGACGCGCGCGCGCGCGGGCGGATCCACGCCCTCGACGTTCTCGGTCTCGATCTTGGCAGCTTCGTCCATCATCCGAAAATCCGTTTCACTCGCTTGAGGCCATCGACCAGCGCCTCGACATCATCGAACCCGCTATGCGCCGCTAAGCTCGCCCGCGCGGTCGCGGGCACGCCAAGCACCTCCATCAGCGGCTGGGCGCAATGGTGCCCGGCGCGGATCGCCACGCCGGCATCGTCCAAGATGGTGGCGACGTCGTGCGGATGCACCCCCTGGACGGCGAAACTGACGATCCCCGCGCTGTCGTCGGGACCGAACAGGCGGACAGCATTGTCGCCGCGCAGCGCCTCGCGGGTTCGCGCAACGAGGCCGGCCTCGTGGGCGTGGATGGCGGGGCGGCCGATGCTCTCGACCCAATCGATCGCCGCGTGCAGCCCAATCGCCCCGACGATGTGCGGCGTTCCGGCCTCGAACCGGCCCGGCGGCGGCGCGAACGTCGAGCGCTCGAACGTCACCGTGTCGATCATCGACCCGCCGCCCTGCCACGGCGCCATCGCCTCGAGCAGCGCGGAGCGGCCCCACAGCACGCCGATGCCGGTTGGGCCGTAGAGCTTGTGACCCGAGAAGGCGTAGAAGTCGCAGCCGAGCGCGGCGACGTCGACCGGCAGGCGCGGCGCCGCCTGGCAACCGTCGAGCAGCAGCAGCGCGCCCGCGCCGTGCGCGATCTCCGCCGCGCGCGGTGCATCGAGCACCGATCCGAGCACATTCGACACATGGGCGAGGGCGACGAGGCGCGTGCTGCTTGTGGCGAGCGCTTCGGCGGCGTCAAGGTCGATCCGCCCGTCGGCGGTCAGCGGGCAGACATCGACCTGATAACCGGCGAGCTGCCACGGCACGATGTTGCTGTGATGCTCGAGCGCCGACAGCAGCACCCGGTCGCGGCCATCCTTCGGAAGCGCGTGGGCGACGAGGTTGATCGCCTCCGTCGCGCCGCGGGTGAACACGATCTCGTCGGGCGAGGCCGCGCCGATGAACGCCGCCGTCGCCCGCCGGGCCGCTTCATAGGCGAGAGTCATGTTCGACGAGCGCTGGTACACGCCGCGGTGCACCGTGGCGTAGTCGCGAGCGTAGGCGTTGGTAATGGCGTCGATCACCGCCTGCGGCTTCTGCGCCGTGGCGGCCGTGTCGAGATAGTGCCAGCCGGCGGGAAGCGCGGGGAATTGATTGCGCAGTGCGAGTTCCTCCCCGGCACGGGGAGGAGGACCGCGCCGAAGGCGTGGTGGAGGGGGCTCGTCGCCCGGCACAAGACCCCCTCCACCAGCTTCGCTGGTCCCCCTCCCCGTGCCGGGGAGGAGCTGGCTCAAGTCGTTCACGCGATCGCCCTCAAGGCCGCGCTGGCCGCCTCGGCGATCGACCGATCCTCGAGCCCGTCCCACAGCCCGCCGACGAAGCCCTCCAGCAGCAACGCCCGCGCGCTTGCCGGATCGAGCCCGCGTGCCGCGGCGTAGAACAGCTGCTCTCGGTCGAGCTCGCCGACGGTCGCGCCGTGGGCGCACTTCACGTCGTCGGCATAGATCTCCAGCTCGGGCTTGGCGTTGGCGGTCGCGCCGCGATCAAGCAGCATCGCGTTGACCGATTGCGCCGCGTCGGTCCGCTGGCCTTCGCGCGCGACCGCGATCTTGCCGAGGTAGGAGCCGGTCGCCTTGCCGCCGAGCACGCTCCGGACGGTCTGCTCCGACATCGCGCCAGGTCCGACGTGGCGCACCGTGGTGACGATCTCCAGCGTCGCGCTCGCGCCGCCGATGTTCGCCGCATCGAGGACAAAGCGCGCGCCGTACTGGAGCGTCACGTCCATTTCGATCCGGCCATAGGTCGCCGCCGTGTTGAGCGCGAAGACAATGAGCTCGGCCCCCGCGCCGAGCGTGAGTTCCGCGCGGCGCACGTCGATCGGTTCGCCCGTCGGGAGCGACACATGGCGGTGCGCCTCGCCGGCCGGGATGGCGATGGCGCGCGGCGGGGCCAGGTCGGCCCACACCGACGCCAGCGCCTCGACGTCGGCGTAGCGATAGGCTTCGAGCTTGCGGCTCGGGGCCGTCACGCCGCGACCTCCTGATATCCTTCGCGCTCCAGTTCGTGGGCGAGTTCGGGGCCGCCGGAGCGCTCGATCCGGCCGGCGCGCAGGACATGGACCCGGTCGGGCGTGACGTAGTCGAGCAGGCGCTGGTAATGGGTGATCAGCAGCACCGATTTGTCGGGCGCGCGCATGATGCGGTTGATGCCGGCGCCGACCGCCTTGAGCGCATCGATGTCGAGCCCGCTGTCGGTCTCGTCGAGGATCGCGAGGCGCGGGTTCATGATGCCCATCTGGACCATCTCGGCGCGCTTCTTCTCGCCGCCGGAAAAGCCGACGTTGACCGGACGCTTGAGCATGTCAGCATCCATGCCGAGCGCGGCGGCCTGGGCGCGGGCGAGCTTGATGAACTCGGCGCCCGACGCTTCGGGTTCGCCGCGCGAGCGCCGCTGTGCGTTGAGCGCTTCGCGCAGGAACTGGAGCGAGGAGACGCCGGGGATTTCGACAGGATACTGGAAGCCGAGGAACAGGCCGGCGGCGGCGCGTTCGTGGGGGGCGAGGGACAAGAGATCGATCCCACCCTCCTCGTCATTCCCGCGAAAGCGGGAACCCAG
>CAXSDY010000245.1:0-2746 GCA_964235835.1 uncultured Sphingomonadaceae bacterium
CCCAGTTGCCCTCCCTGTTGTAGAACTTCACCGAGAACCCACGCACGTCGCGGGCAAGGTCGGGCGATCCCTTGTTGCCGGCGACGGTCGAGAAGCGGACGAATACCTCCGTCTGCTGGCCGACAGTCCCAAGCACGTCGGCGCGGGTCACGTCGGAGAGGGAGTCGGTCAGCTCGAACACGCCGTGCGCGCCATAGCCGCGGGCGTGCACCACCCGCTCGGGGATGCGCTCATGGTCGAAGTGAAAGATCTTCTCGCGCAGCTGGAAGTCCTCGAGCAGCGTCGGTCCGCGCGTGCCCGCCTTCAGGCTGTTCTGGCCGTCCGCGACGGGGATGCCCTGCTGGCTGGTCAAGGTGTTGGCACGGTCGACGGTCGCCTGGTGGGTCTCGCCGCCCGAGCCCTGTTGCTCAGCGAAGGCGGTCGGAAGCGCGGAGCCGGCGGGCAGCTTGGGTGCCTTGGCAGGAGCCTCGCCCTTGATCTTGCCGACGTCGCCCTTGCTGCTCTTGCGTGCCATGTATGCTCTCCTGCGGTCTAGGTCGGTCAAGTGGTAAGTCGAGATAGACGAATGCGCTAAGCGGAGCGCATCCGCCCGGTTCGACTGTCGATTGGATCCGCACCGGAGATCGCGTGCCAACCTCGCCTAATGCCGTACTGCACCGCCCAGCCGAGGGCGTATGTTACGGCTATAGGAGCTAAGATCCGGATTGCACTCTCGGTCGCGGTGCCGATGATCGCTCCTTTGATCCCGCTATCGCTATCTTGTCGATCGATTGCAGCACCGATCATCGCACCCAATAAGTTCGACATATGCAGTCTCCCATTTTCCGGAGCGGGCAAGCCCGTTGTCCGAAGCCGCGGTCGGGCGAACGTGGTTGTGTGCCCTCTTCCCCGCTGATCTTTCCTTGCCTCTCATGCGACTGGCGGCTCGCCCGAGACATGGATGGTCGGGCTCTTCGGCGGCGTTGGCTGCTGCTGTGGCATCGGTGCCTGGCTCGCGGCGCGGTCCGCATAGCGAGTAAGAAACCGTCCCGCAGCCTCGCGTCCCCCCAGCCCGAAGGCGAGCGCCGTTGCGACCGCGGCCGAACCGAGGATCAGCCCAAACGCCATGAACACAATCGTATCGGCGAGGCCCATGAAGGTCAGGCCGATCGCCGTGAACAAGGCGATGACCGCATAGCGGACGATCGTCTGGGCATAGCCGCCATCGCCGGTCGACGACCCGACGAGGCCGGCGATGATCCGCGCCAGCAAGACGCCGGCAACGATGATCAGCGTTCCGAAGATGACCTTGGCGCCCAGCGCGGTGACCTGCGCCAGGAACACGGCAATCGTGCCGCCGCCAAGCTGCTTTGCCGCTTCGATGGCAGCGATCAGCACGATGGCGGTAAATGCAACGTTGGCGACGATCCGCGACGGGCTGGTCGTCGCCGGAACGACGCCGGTCGAGCGGATCGCCTGGTCGAAGCCGGTCGAGGGTAGCACGCCCTCGATCATTGACTTGACGAAGCGGCCCGCAACGAACGCGATGCCAAGCCATAGCGCTGCGGTCAGCAAGCGCTGGATCGCAGCCATGATCTGGTTGAGCATGTTGATTGCCGGACCCGAGATCGCCTCGATGCCCAGGACCTGAAACGCGGCAATGGCGACCGGGATGATGATCAACGCGAACACGAGAATGCCGGCTGCCTTGGCCAGCGATGACCGTGAGGCGCCCGTTGAGGTCTGAGATGACCCTGCCGAGGGATACCTCCGCTCAGCGTCGGGATTGTCACCGATGCCGGCGCGGGCGAGCAGCCCGTCGACATTGGCGGCTGCGAGCACCGTCTCCACCAGCTTACGAACGATACGCGCGACGATCAGGCCGACGAAGAAGATCAGTCCGGCGCCGAGCAGCCGCGGCAGGAAGGCGAAGATATCGGTAGTGAGCCGGTTGATCGGCTCGAGGATTTGGCCGATGCCAAGGAACTGCAGCGCGGCCATAATGCCGACCAGCCAGACGATGAGCTGGGCGATGCTGCCGAGCTGATGGCCCACGGTCTCACCGGGCGGCCCGCCATGGTGCTTCTGCAGATGCGGGTTCTTGTCGATCGTCTTGTGCAACGCCCACTTGACCGCACGGGCGACGATCCAAGTGGCGATGAGGATGAGCAGCGCGATGAGGATCCGTGGCCCCCAGGTCATCAGCTGATCCTGAAGGTACGCTCCTGTTGCGTTATCGATTTGCACGTGTCGATCTCCCTGTTCGTGCGTCCAGACCACCGCACCGAAGTTGGTTTGCCCACCAATTCGTCACTGCTATATGATCCGACCGAGGACCGCACCAACCTAGGGTATCAAGATGTGAATCGAAGGAATGGACCGGCAAGGCCCACTCCTCCGTAAGACGCTACCAGGAGCTAACGCTCCGGGAGGTTAGCGCTTGTTCTTATCGCCGAGTCCCAAATCGTCTTTCACGGTCTCAACGGCGCCGCGTGCTTTGTCGCGGAGCGACTCTCCTGGACGGTTGTCCTCAGTTCCCGCACCGGAAGCGGCATAACCAGACCTGGTCGTTCCACTTGAGCGATCGGTCCCGCCGAGCTGCTCGACGTCGACATCGGTTTTGCGGACCGTCTCGTTGATCTCCTCGACGCGCTCACCGGCCGTCTTGGACAGAACGACCTCCTCCACAACGCGGGCCTCCTTGCCGACGACTGCTTCTTCGCTACGCTCGGTCAGCTCGATCGTGCGCTCCTGAAAGGCATCCCCA
>CAXSDY010000246.1:0-2731 GCA_964235835.1 uncultured Sphingomonadaceae bacterium
GCGGCTTATTGACACGGCGAGGCGGCGGGTCAACGCTGGTTGCCGATGGATTTGGACGATCTGTTCTCGGGCAAGCCGAAGGATCCGCTCATCGAGCTGGCCAGGCAGGACCTTGGCCCGCTGTCGGTTGCGGAGCTGGAGGAGCGGGTCGCCGCCTTGCGCGAGGAGATCGGACGGGTCGAGCGGCATCTCGCCGACACGGCGGCGCACCGCGCCCAGGCCGATGCGCTCTTTTCGAAGCGATAAACCGGACCGCGATCACCCGGCGATCCCCTTGATTGGCGCGCCTTTCTCACCGACATTGGTTGCAACCGCCGCCTCCGCTCTGGACGCGGCCTAGGAGTCCTCCATGCCCAGTTTTGCCCGGGACCTCGAACAGACGCTGCACAATGCACTTGGCGAGGCCAGCAAGCGCCGCCATGAATATGCGACGCTCGAACATCTTCTGATCGCACTCGTCGACGACGAACATGCCTCCAAGGTAATGGCCGCCTGCGGGGTGAGCCGCGACGACCTGCGCGGCGCCGTCAAGCACTACCTCGACAACGAACTCGGCGCCCTCGTCGCCGATGCCGCGACCGATCCGACCCCGACCAGCGGCTTCCAACGCGTCGTCCAGCGCGCGATCCTGCACGTCCAGTCGTCGGGGCGCGACGAGGTGACCGGCGCCAACGTGCTCGTCGCCCTGTTCTCCGAGCGCGAGAGCTATGCCGTCTACTTCCTGCAGCAGCAGGACATGAGCCGACTCGATGCGGTGACCTATATCAGCCATGGCGTCGGCAAGGGCGACGGTCCGGCCGAAGCCACGCCGCCGACCGGCACGGAGGAGAAGACGGAACAGAAGAGCGACGGCAAGAAGGAGAGCGCGCTCCAGCAGTTCACCGTCAACCTCAACGAGAAGGCGAAAGCGGGCAAGGTCGATCCGCTGATCGGCCGCATGGCCGAGGTCGATCGCACGGTGCAGATCCTCTGCCGCCGATCGAAGAACAACCCGCTCTATGTCGGCGATCCCGGCGTCGGCAAGACCGCGATCGCCGAGGGTCTGGCGCGCAAGATCAACGAGGGCGACGTGCCCGACGTACTGCTCCCGGCGATCATCTACTCGCTCGACATGGGCGCCCTGCTCGCCGGCACTCGCTACCGCGGTGACTTCGAGGAGCGGCTGAAGTCGGTCGTGAACGAGCTCGAGAAGCTGCCCCACGCGGTGCTGTTCATCGACGAGATCCACACCGTCATCGGCGCCGGCGCGACCTCGGGCGGCGCGATGGACGCGTCGAACCTGCTCAAGCCGGCGCTGTCGTCGGGCGCGATCCGCTGCATCGGCTCGACGACCTACAAGGAGTTCCGCAACCATTTCGAGAAGGACCGCGCCCTGCTGCGCCGGTTCCAGAAGATCGACGTCAACGAGCCGTCGGTCGAGGACACGATCAAGATCATCAGCGGCCTGCGCTCGGCGTTCGAGCAGCATCACGCGGTGCGGTACACGCCGGACTCGATCAAGTCGGCGGTCGAGCTCTCGGCGCGCTACATCCATGACCGCAAGCTGCCCGACAAGGCGATCGACGTGATCGACGAGGTCGGCGCAATGCAGATGCTGGTGCCCCCGTCGCGGCGCAAGAAAGTCATCACGACGAAGGAAATCGAGCAGGTGGTGGCGACCATGGCGCGCATTCCACCGAAGTCTGTGTCGACCGACGACAAACGCGTGCTCGAGCATCTCGAGGCCGACCTGAAGCGGGTCGTCTTCGGCCAGGACATGGCGATCGAGAAGCTCGCCTCGGCGATCAAGCTGTCGCGCGCGGGCCTGCGCGAGCCCGACAAGCCGATCGGCAACTATCTCTTCTCGGGGCCCACCGGCGTCGGCAAGACCGAGGTCGCGCGCCAGCTCGCCTCCGTGCTCGGCATTCCACTGCAGCGGTTCGACATGTCGGAATATATGGAGCGTCACTCGGTCAGCCGGCTGATCGGCGCGCCTCCGGGCTATGTCGGCTATGACCAGGGCGGACTGTTGACCGACGCGGTCGACCAGCAGCCGCACTCGGTCCTGCTGCTCGACGAAATCGAGAAGGCGCACCCCGACCTGTTCAACATCCTGTTGCAGGTGATGGACAACGGCAAGCTCACCGATCACCACGGCAAGACCGTCGATTTCAGGAACACCATCCTGATCATGACCACCAACGCCGGCGCCTCCGACATGGCGCGCGAGGGGATCGGCTTCGGCGCATCGAGCCGCGAGGACGTCCAGGAGGACGCGATCCGCAAGATGTTCACGCCCGAGTTCCGCAACCGCCTCGATGCGGTCGTGCCGTTCGCCTATCTGCCTCCCGCGGTGGTCGCGCGGGTGGTCGACAAGTTCATCCTCCAGCTGGAGCTGCAGCTGGCCGATCGCAACGTGCACATCGAGCTCGACCAGGAAGCGCGCGAGTGGCTGACCACTCGCGGCTATGACAAGCTCTACGGCGCGCGGCCGATGGGCCGGCTAGTGCAGGAGAAGATCAAGCAACCGCTCGCCGAGGAATTGCTGTTCGGCAAGCTGGTCAACGGCGGCGAGGTCAAGGTCCGCATCAAGGACAACAACCCGTCGTTCGAGATCACGCCGGCACCGCCCAAGGCCCCCAAGCCGAAGGGTGGCGCCAAGGCCAAATCCGAAGAGCTAAGGGAGCGCGCCACCAAGGCAGCGAACGAGTCTGTGCCGCCAGCGGACGGAGAGTAGCGCACATCCCGCGGC
>CAXSDY010000247.1:0-2701 GCA_964235835.1 uncultured Sphingomonadaceae bacterium
CTACTACGACGAGGACGGGCGCGAGGTTTGGCGCTTCGTCGGCGACCGTGACTGGACGAGCGCGGACGCCGCGAAAGACCTCGGCGCTGCCGTCAGTCCCTCAGCAGCTCGTTGATGCTGGTCTTGCTGCGGGTCTTCTCGTCGACGCGCTTGACGATGACCGCGCAGGCCAGCGCCGGGCCGCCCTTGTCGCTCGGCAGGGTTCCCGGGACGACCACCGAGTAGGCCGGCACCCGGCCGTACATCACCTCACCGCTCGCCCGGTCGACGATCTTGGTCGAGGCGCCCAGGAACACGCCCATCGACAGCACGGCACCCTCCTCGACGATCACGCCCTCGGCGACTTCGGAGCGCGCGCCGACGAAGCAATTGTCCTCGATGATCACCGGCCCGGCCTGCAGCGGCTCGAGCACGCCGCCGATCCCGGCGCCGCCCGAGATGTGCACGTTGCGGCCGATCTGGGCGCAGCTGCCGACCGTCGCCCAGGTGTCGATCATTGCGCCCTCCCCGACGTAGGCGCCCAAATTGACGAAGCTCGGCATCAGCACGGCGCCGGGTGCGATGAAGGCGCCGCGCCGGACGATCGCGCCGGGCACCGCGCGGAAGCCCGCCGCAGTGAAGGAGTTCGCGCTCCAGCCGTCGAACTTGGACGGCACCTTGTCCCACCACGACGATCCGCCCGGACCACCGCCGATCGCCTCCATGGGATTAAGGCGGAACGACAGCAGCACCGCCTTCTTGAGCCATTGATGCACGGTCCAGCGGCCGACGCCCTCGCGAGTGGCGATCCGCGCCTCGCCGCGATCGAGCAGGCGCAGCGCCTCGTCGACGGCGTCGCGCACCCCGCCGCGGGTCTCGGCGCCGACACTGTCCCGCGCCTCCCAGGCCGCGTCGATGATCGGCTGCAGCTCAGGCATGCTCTTTCTCCAGGATGGTCGTCAGCCACTCGGCGACGTCGGTGATCGTCAGGTCGATCGCGGCCGGCTCGGCGAGGTGATCGCCATGTTCCGAGCCATTGTTCACCCACACCGTCGTCATCCCCATCGCCTTGGCCGGCGTCAGGTTCTTGGCCATGTCCTCGACCAGGACGGCGCCAGCGGGATCGATGCCGAACCGCTCGACCAGCAGCCGGTAGCCGTGCGCATCGGGCTTGGGCCGGTGGTCGCAGGCGTGGATGTCGACCAAACCGTGGAAGTCATCGCCAATGCCGATCGCGGCAAGCACCCGCTCGGCATAGGCGGCGTTACCGTTGGTGAACACGAAGCGGCGGCCCGGCAGCCGCCGCAGCGCCTCCGCCAGCCGCCGGTCGGGCGCGACTCGGTCGAGCGGAATGTCGTGCACGTCGTAAAGGAAGTGGTGCGGATCGACCTTGTGGTGGCGGATCAACCCGGCAAGCGTGGTGCCATAGTCGCGGAAATAGTCCTTCTGCACGCGGCGCGCCTCGGCCTGTTCGCAGCCGAGCAGCCGCTGCACATAGGCGCTCATCCGCGCGTCGATCAGGTCGAACAGCCGCGTCGACGCCGGGTACAGCGTGTTGTCGAGATCGAAGATCCAGTCCGTGACGTGAGCGAAGCGCGGGTCCATCGCCGGGCCGCGTAGCGGGGTTCGCCGCCGGAAAGCAAACCTAGACGGTGAAGCTCTCGCCGCAGCCGCAGGCGCCCTTGGCATTGGGGTTCTCGAACACGAACCCCGCCGCGAAATCGTCCTCGCGCCAGTCCATCACGCTGCCGACCAGGTAGAGGATCGAGCCGCCGTCGACGAAGAAAGTCCCGCCGGGAGTCTCGATCCGCTCGTCGAAGCCGCTCGCCTCGGTCACATAATCCACCGAATAGGCCAGCCCCGAGCAGCCGCGACGCGGGGTCGACAGCTTGACGCCGATCGCGTCGGCCGGCGCGCGGGCCATGAGATCGGCGATGCGCTGCTCGGCGGAAGGCGTGAGGGTGATCGCGGCAGGTCGGGGGCGACGGGTCTGGACGTTCATCAAAGCATCCCCAGCTCGAGGCGAGCTTCGTCGCTCATCTTCGACGGGTCCCACGCGGGCTCCCACACCAGCTTGACCTCTGCGTCGCGGATGCCGGGCACGGCCAGCACGCGCATCTCGACCTCGCCCGGCATCGATTCCGCGACCGGGCAGTGCGGCGTGGTCAGCGTCATCGTGACGACCGCATCCGCTTCTTCCGTGACCGTAACGTCGTAGATGAGACCGAGTTCATAGATGTCGACCGGGATTTCGGGGTCGTAGATCGACTTCAGCGCCTCGATCACCGCCTCCTGCAGGTCTCCGCCTGGTCCGGTCGGGGTCGGGTGCGGCTTCTCCTCGGCGAGGAAGCCGGTCAGGTAATCGCGCTTGCGCTCGAACTCCGGCGTGACGCGCGCCTGCAGGCTCGCCTCCGGCTCGACCCGCGCGCGGGCGGGTGGATCGACGCCCTCGACGTTCTCGGTTTCGATCTTGGCAGCTTCGTCCATCATCCGAAAATCCGTTTCACTCGCTTGAGACCGTCGATCAGCGCCTCGACATCGTCGACCCCGCTATGCGCCGCAAAACTGGCGCGCGCCGTCGCGGGCACGCCGAGCACCTCCATCAGCGGCTGGGCGCAATGGTGCCCGGCGCGGATCGCCGCGCCGGCATCGTCCAAGATGGTGGCGACGTCGTGCGGATGCACCCCCTCGACGGCAAAACTGAGAATCCCGGCCGATCGCT
>CAXSDY010000248.1:0-2676 GCA_964235835.1 uncultured Sphingomonadaceae bacterium
ATCCACAGCGCGCGCGAGGACGCGACCGCGGTCGTCCACCTCCACACGCCCTACGGTCAGGCCGTCTCCGCCATGGCCGATGGCCTCCTTCCGCACACGCAGACGGCGATGGCCGCCGTGCACGACGTCGCATATCACGACTTCGAAGGGGTCGCGACGGAGCTTGACGAACGCGAGCGGCTGGTCGCCGATCTCGGCACCAGGAGCCTGATGATCCTGCGCAATCACGGCACGCTGACGGTCGGACCGACGATCGCCCAGGCCTTCCTGCGCATGTATTTCCTGGAGCGGGCGTGCGAGGCTCAGGTGCTCATGCTGAGCGCGGGGCGCGCCGGTCTCAACAACCCGAACCAGGGCGTCGGAGAAAAGGTTGCCGAACAGGCCAGCGGTCCCGGCGCGGCGATGCTCGCGGACGGGCTCGCCTGGCCGGCCCTGCTGCGGAAGCTCGACCGGATCGACCCGAGCTTCCGCGACTGATGCCTGTGGTGACGCAGACCCTTCGCTCTCCAGCCGCGGAGGGCTAGCCATGCCACTCTACGCGCTGCGTGATCTCGCGCCGCTCGTCGGTCCGGGCGCATGGGCAGCGCCGTCCGCCGACCTGATCGGCGACGTCCGGCTGGGCGCCCGCGCGAGCGTGTGGTTCGGGGCGGTCGTGCGGGCGGACAACACCCCGATCCTGATCGGCGAGGAGAGCAATATCCAGGACGGCGCCGTAGCGCACAGCGACCCGGGAGCGCCGCTCACGATCGGCGCCCGCGTTACGGTCGGCCACCAGGCGATCCTGCACGGCTGCACGATCGGCGAGGGGGCCTTGGTAGGCATGGGCGCGCGCATCCTCAACCGGGCAGTGATCGGGGCGGGCTGCCTGATCGGAGCCGGCGCGCTGGTGACCGAAGGCAAGACGTTCGAGCCAGGCATGCTGATCGTGGGCTCACCGGCGCGTTCCGTCCGGCCGCTGAGCGAAGCGGAACAGGCCACGTTGCTGGCTT
This sequence comes from uncultured Sphingomonadaceae bacterium, assembly GCA_964235835.1. Taxonomy (GTDB): domain Bacteria; phylum Pseudomonadota; class Alphaproteobacteria; order Sphingomonadales; family Sphingomonadaceae; genus Sphingomicrobium. Next base: position 990 of record CAXSDY010000248.1, read on the forward strand.
CCGCGTCGCTTTACGCGCAAAAAGCGGTCGAATATGCGCGAGAACTGCGGTTACACGATTGATACTTGAATGCGCCGCCACACCTTCTCACGTATCCGTTATGATCGACAAACGCCCGTTCGCATCGTTAGGCCACGCCGACCACGGCTGGCTCGATGCCCACCACCACTTTTCGTTCGCCAGCTATCACGATCCGGCCCGCATGGGCTGGGGCGCGATCCGGGTGTGGAACGACGATACGATCGCCGGGCATTCCGGCTTCCCGCCGCACCCGCACCGGGACATGGAGATCGTCACTTACGTGCGCACCGGCGCCATCACCCACCAGGATTCGCTCGGCAACAAGGGGCGAACGGGCGCGGGCGATGTCCAAGTGATGAGCGCCGGGACGGGCGTGACCCACGCCGAGTATAATCTGGAGGACGAAGCCACGACCCTGTTCCAGATCTGGATCGAGAGCGAACGTCGGGGCGTGGTGCCCGGCTGGGGCGCGATGCCGTTCCCCAAGGAGGCGCGCGAAGGATCGTTCCAGCTGCTGGCGAGTGGCAGCCCCGGTGACGGCGCCCTGTCCATCCACGCCGATGCACGCGTTCTCGGCGCAACCCTGAAGGCTGGCGGGCGCATCGTCTACGAAGCCGATGCCGGCCGACACCTCTATCTCGTTCCCTCTGCCGCCGTCACCGTCAACGGCGTCGCGGCGGGCGCGCGCGACGGGGTGGCCATCACGGGAGAACAGCGGATCGAGGTCGCCGCTGTCGAGGACGCGGAGCTGGTGCTGGTCGACGCTCGCTAGCCTCGGGCCGCTCGGGCCTTGAAGCCCCGCAGGGAAGGCGGCATGAGGCGCATGGGGGCTGGTGGGGCTCGCCCCTGGCGCACGAAGGCAAGCAGATGAATGGGTTCGGTCGGGGCTCGCGGGGTGCGCGCCGCTTCATCGCGGGCGTGGGCCTGCTACTCGGGTCGGGCGCGTCGCTTCAGGCCCAGCTCTCGTCATCGGCCGCACCGGCGAACAGCGCGGACACGATCGGCCCGCGCGAGTTGCGCAACTTCTCGCTCGGCGCGGCACCGGGCGCACAGGTCCAGTCCGTCCCTCCCGACCTGCTCACCACCCCGCCGCGCCGATCTAACCCGCCGCCTGCCTCGAGCCAGCCCGTTGCTCGGCCGACACCGGAGCGGCCCGTGCCGGTTGCGGGCCGGCCGGCAGTGCAGGACGATCGCGCGAGGGCAGCCGCGCCGAAGGCGGCCACGAAACCCGACGCCCAGCCTGCGCCGCCGCGGCTGCCGTCGAGTGATCCCCTGCTGCGCTCCGCGACACCGGCCGACCAGACCGAAAAGCCGGCGATCGAGGCGGCACCGCCGAGCATCGCTCAACCCCTCGCCTCCGGCGATGAGGAGCCTTCGTTCTTGCGCTGGCTTATTCCGGCGCTTGCCGGTGCACTTGCCGCGCTCGCCTACGCGTTCCGGCATCGCTTCCGTGCGCATGGCGCCGACGATCCGGCGCTCGCCTACGCCGCCGCATCCGAGCTGTCGGGTCCGCCGCCGCCTGAGCCGATCGAGCCGGTGGCCACTCCATTGCCGGCGCCGGCGCCCTTGCCGCTCGCTGCGAGTGGCGGGATCATCGTCCGGCGGCCCGACCCATTTCCCGTGCGCGACGCGCCTCCCGCGAACGGGGTGACCGCTCCAAGACCCA
>CAXSDY010000249.1:0-2635 GCA_964235835.1 uncultured Sphingomonadaceae bacterium
GCGCGAAGGTCGTCATCTCCTCCCGCAACCAGGGCTCCTGCGACGAGGTCGCCGCCGCGATCAACGCCGAGCACGGGGATGGCACCGCCATCGCCATCGCCGCCAGCATCTCGTCGAAGCAGGCCCTGCACGAGATGGTCGACGCCACCGTCGCGCAGCTCGGCCCGGTCGACATCCTCGTCTGCAACGCGGCGTCCAACCCGCACTACGGCCCGCTCGGTACGATCACCGACGAGCAGTTCCGCAAGATCTTCGACAACAACGTCCTCGCCAACCACTGGCTCGTCCAGATGACCGCGCCCTCGATGCTCGATCGCGGCCGCGGCTCGATCATCATCGTCTCGTCGGTCGGTGGCGTGACCAGCTCGAAGAACATCGGCGCCTACAATATCTCCAAGGCCGCCGACCTGCAGCTGGTGCGCAACCTCGCGTCGGAGTTCGGGCCGAAGGGCGTGCGGGTCAACGCCATCGCCCCTGGCCTTGTCCGCACCGACTTCGCCAAGGCGCTGTGGGAGAACCCGCAGACGCTGAAGGCGGTGACCTCGATCGCGGCGCTGCAACGCATCGGCGAACCGCACGAGATCGCCGGCGCCGCGGTGTTCCTCGCCAGCGACGCGGCCAGCTTCGTCACGGGCCAGGGCTTGCTGGTCGACGGCGGCACGACCTTCGGGGCCGGGTTTTGAACGCCACCGCTCGTCCATGACCCGCCTCGCCAACAAGGTCGCGATCGTCACCGGCGCGGGGTCCGGCATCGGCAAGGCGACGGTCGAACTCTTCCGCCGCGAAGGCGCAACGGTCATTGGCGCGGACCTCAAGGGCGCGGATGTGGCCGGGGATGCAGGCCGTGAAGAGGATGTCAGAGCCCTGATCGACGGGGTCGTCAGCACCCACGGCCGGCTCGACATCATGTTCGCCAACGCCGGCATCTCCGGCGGCCTCGCCTCGATCTTCGAACAGTCGGTCGACGACTGGAACGAGATCCTGCGCGTCAACCTGATCGGCCCCTTCCTGGCGATCAAGCACGCCGCGCCGGCGATGGCGGCGGGCGGCTCGATCATCTGTACGGCCAGCGTCGCCGGGCTGCGTTCGGGCGCGGGCGGCCCCGCCTATTCGGCATCGAAGGCCGGCGTGATCAGCCTCGTCCGCTCCGCGGCGCAACAGCTCACCGGCTCGGGCGTCCGGGTCAACGCGATCTGCCCCGGGCTGATCGAGACCGGCATGACCGAGTTCGTCTACGAGCGCGCCCGCGCCAAGGGTCAGGCCGACAAGCTCGGTCACCTCAACCCGCTTCAACGCGGCGGCGAACCCGCCGAAATCGCGAACGCGGCGCTGTTCCTCGCCTCGGACGAAGCGAGTTACGTGAACGGCCATGCGCTGGTCGTCGACGGCGGCCTTTCCTCCTCCCACCCGTTCAATTCGCAGCGCTACGGCCGCACCGCCATCTGATCCGGAGCCCATCCATGACCGACAGCCCCATCACCACGACCCGCCACGGCGACATCCTGATCGTCACCTCCAACAATCCTCCCGTGAACGCGCTCGGCGCGGCGGTGCGGCAGGGCTTGGTGGAGGCGATCGAGCAGGCCGAGGCCGATGACGCGGTCAAGGCGGTCGTCATCCGCTGCGAGGGCCAGACCTTCTTTGCGGGCGCCGATATCACCGAGTTCGGCAAGCCGCCGGTCATGCCGTGGCTGCCCGAAGTCGTCGACCGGATCGAGAATTGCACCAAGCCGGTGGTCGCCGCAATCCACGGAACGGCGCTCGGCGGCGGGCTCGAGGTCGCGCTCGGCTGTCATTATCGCGTCGCGGTCCCAACAGCCAAGCTCGGCGTCCCCGAAGTGAAGCTCGGCCTCCTGCCCGGCGCCGGAGGAACCCAGCGCCTGCCGCGGGTGGCCGGCGTCCAGAAGGCGCTCGAGATGGTCACGTCCGGCACCCCGATCTCCGCCAAGGATGCGGCGGCGGTCGGCCTGGTCGACCGCATCGTCGAGGGCGATCTCGTCCAGCATGCCGTCGCCTATGCCGACGAGGTCGGCGACGTGCGTCCGCTGCGCAAATCGTCCGAGCTCGACGAGAAGCTCGCCGAAGCCCGCGCCAATCCCGGCATCTTCGCCGAGTTCCGCAAGGCGAACGGCCGCAAGATGCGCGGCTTCGAGGCACCGGAGGCCAACATCAAGGCGGTCGAAGCCGCCGTTGCCCACCCCTATGCCGAAGGGGTCAAGGAAGAGCGCCGGCTATTCATGGAGCTGATGAGCGGCACCCAGGCCAAGGCCCAGCAATATTTCTTCTTCGCCGAGCGCAAGGCAGCCAAGATCGAGAACATTCCCGACGACACGAGACCGCGCGACATCAAGCGCGTCGGCATCATCGGCGCCGGCACGATGGGCGGCGGCATCTCCATGAACTTCCTGTCGGCCGGCATTCCGGTGACGATCGTCGAGATGGCGCAGGACGCGCTCGAACGCGGCGCCGGCACGATGCGCAAGAACTACGAGGCGACCGCCGCCAAGGGGCGCATGACCGCTCAGCAGGTCGAGGGCGCCATGGGCCTGCTCAACCCCACCCTCGATTTCTCCGCGCTGGCCGAATGCGACCTCATCATCGAGGCGGTGTTCGAGACGATGGAGATCAAGAAGGA
>CAXSDY010000250.1:0-2409 GCA_964235835.1 uncultured Sphingomonadaceae bacterium
ACGTGACCCGCGGCTTCGGGCTCGGGCTCGGCGCGATCCACCAGTCATCGACCTTCGCCTCAATCAGCAACACCGTCCGCATCCCCGCATGGACGCGACTCGACGGCGCACTGTTCGCCAAGATCGGTCGCAGGTTCGAAGTGCAGCTCAATGCCGAGAATCTGCTCGACAAACGCTACATCGGCGTGGCGGGCAGCGACAACAACCTGACACCCGCGAACGGCCGCACCCTTCGCGCGGCGCTGCGGACCTCACTCTAGGCGGCGAGCTGTTCCGCCCGGTCGCGGATGCGGACGAGGTCGTCAACGAACCGCGCTCGCTCCTCGCGGCGGCGGTCCTCTTCGGGGATGCGGAGCAGGAAGCTCGGGTGCACCGTGACCCAGCACTCGCTCCCGTCGGCGAGCGTCAGCGGTGCCTCCCGAGCGCGGCTGATGGTCACCGTCTTGCCGGTCAGCGAGCGCGCCGCCGTCGCCCCGAGCGCGACCGTCAGCGCCGGGCGGATCAGCCCACGCTCCTGTTCCTGCCACCAGCGGCAGGCTTCGATTTCGGCCGTGTCGGGCTTGGAATGAATGCGCTTCTTGCCGCGCTGCTCGAACTTGAAATGCTTGACGGCATTGGTGACGTAGGTCGTGCGCCGGTCGATCCCGGCCTTCTCCAGCGCGGCGTCGAACAACTGCCCGGCGGGGCCGATGAACGGGCGGCCGGCAAGGTCCTCCTGGTCCCCCGGCTGCTCGCCGACAAACAGGATCGAGGCGTCGAGCGGGCCTTCGCCGAACACGGTCTGCGTGCCGCAGCGATAAAGGTCGCAGCGGGTGCACGCGCGGGCTTCGTCGCGCAGCGCGGTCCAGCTTGCCTCCAGATTGTTTTCCCGTTCCAGCGCCTGTGCCGGCATCGCCGAGCTCCGTTCGATCATCGCCGCCTCGCGCCCCTGCGCGCCGGCGATCAGCGAGCCTACCAACGCGGTTTCGGGCATGTTGCGCCAATATTTCTTCGGCATCTCCTTGGTCATCGCCTTCACCTTCAGGCGCGCCGGGTTGAAGATCGAGGCGTAATAGGTCTTCCACGTCTCCTCGACCGGGTCGCCAGCCGGCGCGTCGCTGCGGGTCGCGCCGGGACTTTCAGTCAGCGTTTCCCCGTCCCAGTGGATCGACAGCTCCGGCGTCAGGATCGACCAGCGCATGTTGGCGAAGCGGCGGACGAAGAAGCCGGCAGTGTGTCGCACGATATGATGGTCCGGCTCGAACCACGCGACGAAGCGCGTGCCTTGCTCGACCTCGCGGAAGCGGACGAAGGCGTGCATCTTGTGGACGTCGCGCCGCACGTCCTTGGCGAGCCATTCGATGCGGTCGAGCAGCGGGTCGGCCCGATCCTCCATCGCCTGCCGGTTGGAGCGCAGCTTGAGCAGCAGCGTGTAGAGCAGCGAGAAGCGCTCCGGGTCCGAGTGGCAGATGGCCGACTTCGCCAGGTCGACGAAGCTGCGCGGTACCGCGAAGCTCGGGCCGGATGAGGGGCGCGCGGCGTCGCCGAACAGGTCGGCATCGCCGCCCTCGACCTGCCACACCACGGCCGTTGCCGGCACGGCGGCCTCGGCCAATCCCCGCGCGGCATCGCGCCAGCCTTCGAAATCGTCTGGCGCCGCGAGGGTGATGCGCACCGTATCGATCGTGGGACCACCGGCAAGCATCTACATGCTGTTCGGGTCAGGGCCGATGCGCTGATTGCGATCGAGGGTGGCGATGCGGGTCATATCGTCGCGATCGAGCGCGAAGTCGAACAGCGCCAAATTCTCGGCCAGCCGCTCGCGGCTCGACGCCTTGGGGATGACAATGAGGCCGCGCTCGATATGCCAGCGCAGGATCACCTGCGCCGGCGTGCGCCGATGCTTGCCGGCGAGCTCCACGATCAGCGGCTCGCCCAGCAGGGCGCCGCGGCCCAGCGGCGACCAGCTCGTCGTGGCGATGCCGTGCTGCTGATGGAACGCGACGAGTTCGTTCTGCTGCAGCCCGGGGTGGAGCTCGATCTGATTGGTCGCGGGCACCACGCCGGTCTCGTCGATGATCCGCTGCAGTTGCGCGACGGTGAAGTTCGACACCCCGATCGATTTGACGCGTCCTTCGTCACGCAGTTCGACGAGCGTCCGCCAGGTCTCCACGTAGAGGTCCTGCGACGGAGCGGGCCAATGGATCAGGTAAAGGTCGATCCAGTCGAGCCCGAGCTCACGATCACTGCGGTCGAACGCGGCGCGTGCCTTGTCCCGGCCCTGCTCGCTGTTCCACAGCTTCGTCGTGACGAACACCGTCTCGGACGAGGCGCGGACCGCTTCGCCGACGCCGCTCTCGTTGCGATAGAAAGCGGCCGTGTCCACCGCCCCATAGCCGACTTCGATACCGGTCGCTACCAGCTCGCGGG
>CAXSDY010000250.1:2419-2635 GCA_964235835.1 uncultured Sphingomonadaceae bacterium
CCTCCGGCGGCACCTGGAACACGCCCTGCCCGAGCTGGGGCATTTGCTTCCCGTCGTTAAGCGTGATCATCGGGGTCATTCGTGCGTCTCCTGAACTGCGCGAACGAACGAACGCCGGCATCGCCGCAGCGGTTCAGGCGACCGCGGCGAAAAGTTCGAGTTGGCTCGCCTTCGGGCGCAGCTGGGCCGCGAGGTCCGCACGGTCGGTGAGCAGCG
>CAXSDY010000251.1:0-2600 GCA_964235835.1 uncultured Sphingomonadaceae bacterium
GTGCTCGGCATCTTCCTCAATCGCAAGAACATCATCCTGATGCTGATGGCGATCGAGCTGATCCTGCTCGCCGTGAACATCAATTTGGTCGCGTTCAGCGCGTTCCTCGGCGATCTCGTCGGCCAGGTGTTCGCGATGTTCGTGCTGACCGTCGCCGCCGCCGAAGCCGCGATCGGGCTCGCGATCCTCGTCATCTTCTTCCGCCGCCGCGGCTCGATCGCGGTCGACGACGTCAACCGGATGCACGGCTGATCATGCACGCCATCACCTTCATCGTCTTCCTGCCGCTGCTTGCCGCGCTCGTCGCCGGGCTCGGCGGGCGCATCATCGGCAAGCTGCCGGCCAAGCTCGTCACCACCGGCGCGCTGTTCATCAGCTGCATGCTGAGCTGGCCGATCTTCCTCGAATTCGTGATGGGCGGCGGCGAGGCGCAGGTCGTCCCGGTGCTCGACTGGATCCGCTCGGGGTCGCTTCAGGTCGACTGGGCGCTGCGCGTCGACACGCTGACCGCGGTCATGCTGGTCGTCGTCACCACCGTGTCGAGCCTCGTGCACCTCTACAGCTGGGGCTATATGGAGGAGGACCCGAGCCAGCCGCGCTTCTTCGCTTATCTCTCGCTGTTCACCTTCGCGATGCTGATGCTGGTCACCGCCGACAGCCTGGTGCAGATGTTCTTCGGCTGGGAAGGCGTCGGGCTCGCCTCCTATCTGCTGATCGGCTTCTGGTACCACAAGCCCTCTGCCAATGCCGCCGCGCTCAAGGCGTTCGTCGTCAACCGGGTCGGCGATTTCGGCTTCTCGCTCGGCATCTTCGGCACCTTTCTCGTGTTCGGCACGGTCAGCATTCCCGCGATCCTCGCCGCCGCGCCGGGAATGGCCGGATCGACGATCCACTTCGCCGGGATCACCGCCGATACGATGACCGTGCTGTGCCTGCTGCTGTTCGTCGGCGCGATGGGCAAGTCGGCGCAGATTGGCCTGCACACCTGGCTGCCCGACGCGATGGAAGGCCCCACCCCGGTCAGCGCCCTCATCCATGCCGCGACGATGGTCACCGCGGGCGTGTTCATGGTCTGCCGCCTGTCGCCGATGTTCGTGACCAGCGAGACCGCGATGGCGGTGGTGACCTACGTCGGCGCCGCGACCTGCATCTTCGCGGCGACGATCGGCTGCGTCCAGAACGACATCAAGCGGGTGATCGCCTATTCGACCTGCTCGCAGCTCGGCTACATGTTCTTCGCCGCCGGATCGGGCGCGTTCGGCGCGGCGATGTTCCACCTCTTCACCCACGCCTTCTTCAAGGCGCTGCTGTTCCTCGGCGCCGGCAGCGTGATCCACGCGATGCACCACGAGCAGGACATGCGCTATTATGGCGCCCTGCGGCGCGACATTCCGGTGACCTTCTGGGCGATGGTCGCGGGCACGCTGGCGATCACCGGTGTGGGCATTGCGGGTCTTTTCGGGTTCGCCGGATTCTATTCGAAGGATTCGATCCTCGAGAGCGCCTTCGCGAGTGGGACGGTGCACGGTACCATTGCCTTCTTCCTTGGCAGCCTCGCCGCGCTGCTGACCAGCTTTTACTCGTGGCGGCTGATCTTCCTGACCTTCTTCGGCGACGCGCGGTGGACGGCGAGCGAGCACATCCAGCACGCCCTGCACGGCGATCACCACGACGCTCCCGCGGCCGAGCACGGCGACAGCGCACATGATGCGCATGCCGTTCCCGAGACAGGCACGGGCGGTTATCACCCGCACGAAAGCCCGCTGGCGATGCTCGTGCCACTCGTGCTGCTGTCGATCGGCGCGGTGTTCGCGGGGTTCGCGTTCGAGCACTTCTTCGTCTCGCCGGAGGGCGGGCCAGAGTTCTGGCGGGGCAGCCTCTCCTTCAGCGAGCATCTCGCCCATGCCGCGCACCAGGTGCCGGCGCTGGTCTCGCTCATGCCGACGATCGTGATGCTGGTCGGGCTGGCGATCGCCTACCAGAACTATATCCGCGATCCGTCCGCGCCGGGCCGCTTCGTCGCCGTGCTACCAGGGCTGCACCGCTTCCTGATGCACAAATGGTACTTCGACGAGCTCTACGCCTTTCTGTTCGTGCGCCCGGCCTTCCGCCTCGGCCGCTTCTTCTGGCATCGCGGCGACGAGCGGACGATCGACCGCTTCGGCCCGCATGGCGCCGCCGTGCTGGTCGGCGCCGGCAACCGCGTCACCGCACGGATCCAGTCGGGCTATGTCACGAGCTACGCGCTGGTCATGCTGCTCGGCCTGATCGGCGCGGCAAGCTGGGCGATGTGGTGGGCCCGATGAGCGGCCTTCCGATCCTCTCCCTGCTGATCGCCATCCCGCTGATCGCCGGCGTCGCCGCGCTGTTCGCCAGTGCGTCGGCGGCCCGCTGGATCGCGCTCGGCGCCACGCTGCTCGACCTTCTCGTCGGGATCCTGATGTGGCGCGCCTATGTGCCGGGCGGGCCGCAGTGGCAGTTCGTCGAGCATGTCGCGCTCGCCGGCAACACGCTCGGCTGGTCGCTCGGCATCGACGGCATCGCCCTGATGCTGATCATGCTCAGCGTGTTCCTGATGCCGATCTGCATCGGCGCGTCGT
>CAXSDY010000252.1:0-2571 GCA_964235835.1 uncultured Sphingomonadaceae bacterium
GTCGGCGAGTCCGATGTCTTCGACCGCCGCGCGGGTCAGGCGGCGCAGGACGAACAGTGGCTCCTCCCCAGCGGTCAGCATCCGCGCCAAGTAATAGAGTGCAGCCTGCGGATCGGACCCGCGGATCGCCTTGTGCAGCGCGGAGATGAGATTGTAGTGGCCCTCGCGATCCTTGTCGTAGACCGCCACCCGTCGCTGGAGCGCGGCGGCGAGCGCGGCCGGACCGAGGGGCTCCTCGATCGCGACATCGAACAGCGTTTCGGCCTGGTTGAGCAGGAAGCGCCCGTCGCCGTCCGCACTGGCGACGAGCGCGTCGCGTGCTTCGCCTGTCAGCGGCAGCGCGCGCCCGACCAGCGCCTCCGCTCGCTCGAGCAGACGACACAGCGCCTGGTGATCGAGCCGGCGCAGGATCAGCACCTGGCAGCGCGAGAGGAGCGCGGCGTTCAGCTCGAAGCTCGGGTTCTCGGTCGTCGCGCCGACGAGAGTGATCGTGCCATCCTCGACGAACGGCAGGAAGCCGTCCTGCTGCGCGCGATTGAAGCGGTGGATCTCGTCGACGAACAGCAGGGTGCGCTGGCCGGCGCGGGCGGCGGTGCGCGCCTCGGCGAAGATCCGCTTGAGGTCGGCAACGCCGGAGAACACCGCCGACAGCGCGACGAAGCGCAGGCCCACCGCCGCGGCGAGCAGGCGGGCGATGCTGGTCTTGCCGGTGCCCGGCGGCCCCCACAGGATCATCGAGGAGAGCTTGCTCGCCGCGACCATTCGCCCGATCGCGCCTTCCGGCCCGGTCACCTGTTCCTGCCCGACAACCTCGTCGAGCGCCGCGGGGCGCAGCCGATCGGCGAGTGGCGCCAGGGTGCCGGCCGTTTGCGTAGCCGGCGCGGAATCATCGCTGAATAGGTCGGCCATCAGGATCGATAACGCCTCAGGACCGCGAAGTCTCGAACCGGCCGGCATCTTCTTGAACGGCCATGCGACCGGTTGCCGCCTGCTGCGTTCAGCCCTTCCGGAAAGGATGGACCATGACCGATCACAAGAAGAAGGGCGACTTCGACCAGAGCCGCAAGCACGACATCGGCGGGAATAAGAAGGCGCACGAAAAGGGCGAAAGCGACAGTCGCACCGGCAGCAAGCAGAACGCTGGCCACGGCGGGCACAAATAGGCTCGGCTGACGACGGCTCGCGCCCCGCACTCATGTTAGTGCGGGTGTCGGGACGCCGGTCCAGGGAGCGCCACACAAGGAGTGGACGATGCCGCGATCAGGCGAACAGGACCGACTGCCCGACACGCAGGGCGCGCGCAGCACGCTGCGGATCGCGGCTTACGTCGTGATCGCGCTGCTGGTGCTCGCGATCCTGCTGCTGGCAAGCGGCGTCTTCAAGATGACGCCGTTCGGGACCTAGCGGCCGACTGTGCGTGCGATCCGGGCGCGTCGTTCGATCACCCGCCGGTAGGCGGCCTCGACGGCGCCGTTGATGCAGTTCCAGTCCTGCGTCTGGGCGAACGCGAGGCCGCTCGCCCCATGGCGCTGACGAAGCTCGGGATCGCGCACATAGGCTTCGAGCGCGTCGGTGAACTGGTCGATCTCGCCGGGTTCGGCGAGCTTGCCGGTCAGACCGTCGCGGACCAGGTTCGTCGCCCCGGTGGCCGACGCCGCGACCACCGGCAAAGCGCACGCCATCGCCTCCAGCGTCACGTTGCCGAACGCTTCGGTGACCGACGGGTTGAGGAAGATGTCGGCGCTGGCGAGCGCGCGGGCCAGGTCGGGCCCGACCTGTTGCCCCGTGAACGTCGCCTCGGGCAGCCGCTGGGCGAACCACGGTCGCGCCGGCCCGTCGCCGATGACCAACACCTTGTGCGGCACGCCGCGCGCGGTGAGCAGGTCCACCGCGTCGCAGAACACGTCCAGCCCCTTTTCGAGCACCAGCCGCCCCAGGAAGGCGATCACGACATCGTCGTCGGCAATCCCCTGCGCACGGCGCCACTCCAGGTCGCGCCGGTTGGGGTTGAACTGTTCGCGATCAACGCCGCGGGTCCACAGGAAGATCGTCTTGTTCATGCGCTGCGCACGCAGAACGGCGGCGGTCGACTCAGCCGGGGCAAGCAACGCGTCGCACCGCTGATACAGCCGGCGGATCGCAGCGCGGAGGGCCGGTTCGAACATCTGCAAATTGTAATAGGACAGGTACGTTTCGAACCGGGTGTGGACCGAGGCGACAACCGCGATGTCCCGCCGCCGCGCCCAGGCGACCGCTCCGCGGGCGGCCTGGTCGGGGCTCGAGATGTGGACGATGTCGGGGGCGAACTCGGCGAGGTCGCGCTTGACCGCAGCGGTCAGCCCCAACGGGAAGCGATATTCCTTGCGCCGAGGGATCGAGAAGGACGGCAGGCTGACGAGATCACCGGTCGGCGGGAAGGCCGGCGTGTCGGTCGTCGGCGAATAGACGCGCACCGCGTGACCCTGGCCGATGAGGAAGCCGACCAGGCGGTTGAGTGCCTGGTTCGCCCCGTCGCGGACATAGTTGTAGTTGCCCGAGAAGAGGGCGATGCGAAGCGGCTCCGGCATGGCG
>CAXSDY010000253.1:0-2547 GCA_964235835.1 uncultured Sphingomonadaceae bacterium
GAAGTGCTCGCCCGGCTGCCGCGTGAAGCCGCCAAGACGCGCGACATCACCGGTGGTCTGCCGCGCGTCGCCGAGCTGTTCGAGGCGCGCAAGCCCAAGGACGCGGCGATTATCGCCAAGATCTCGGGAAAGGTCAGCTTCAAGAAGGATTATAAGGCGAAGCGCAAGATCGTCATCATCCCCGACGACGGTTCGGAGGAGGTGCCCTACCTGGTCCAGAAGTCGAAGGTGATCGACGTCCAGGAAGGCGACTACGTCAAGCGCGGCGACAATCTGGTCGGCGGGTCGCCCGATCCGCACGACATCCTCGAAGTGCTCGGCGTCGTCGCGCTGGCCGAATATCTCGTCACCGAGATTCAGGAGGTCTATCGACTGCAGGGCGTGAAGATCAACGACAAGCACATCGAGGTGATCGTTCGCCAGATGTTGCAGAAGGTCGAGATCACCGATGGCGGGGACACCATCCTGCTGGCGGGCGAGCAGGTCGATCGCGAGGAAATGGACGAGCTCAACAGCAAGCTCGAGAAAAAGCAGAAGAAGGCGATCGGCAAGCCCGTCCTGCTCGGCATCACCAAGGCGTCGCTGCAGACCCGCAGCTTCATCTCGGCGGCGTCGTTCCAGGAGACCACGCGGGTGCTGACCGAGGCGTCCGTGCAGGGCAAGATCGACACGCTTAACGGCCTCAAGGAAAACGTCATCGTCGGCCGGCTGATCCCGGCGGGCACCGGCGCGAGCATGAGCCGGATGCGCGTGGCGGCGACCAGCCGCGACACGGCCCTTCGCGCGGCACAGAAGCGGTTCCAGGAAGCGATCGTCCCGGCCGAGATCCAGGAAGCGCTTGTTGCGCCGGACAGTTCGGAGCAGGAACATGCCGCCGAACTGGCGCAGGGCCCCGAAGCGGCGATCGGCAACGATCCGCTGGGCGACGTGGCGATGTCCGGCCACGGCAGCGATGCCGACGCCGGAGATTACCTGCAAAGCTAGGGCGGGCTCTCGCCAGTGCATCAGGCCGCTGCTCCGCAAGGGGTGGCGGCCTTTTTCATGGGTCAGGGGAGTGGGGCCAAACGGAGGCGCTGGTCGCGACGCCGACCGGAGCGCTTGATCCATCCATCTGCGGCATCAGGCTGATCCTGTATGGCTGACGCATGTTCAGCCGGATGCTCTTTACTGGCCTAGCGTTGCTTACCCCAGGACCAACTGACGCACTCTGCATTTATCATGGGGTGGGCAACGCGCGGACGACCTTAGCTCAAGAGTTCCGCGAGTCCCATTGGGTCGTACGGGCTCATGTAACGTCTGCCGATTATCATTGGTCCGACGAGGATGACTCTTGAACATTGTATCGTCTGAAGGTTATGCATAGCTTCAAAGGCAAGCTGCCGAACTGCTTCACCTTCTTCACAGAGCGAAGCAGCGGTGGCTTCTACATGGACGGGAATGGCGGCATGCCTGACTTGGCCGGCGACTACCTGCTCTTCCTCACGCGATTTCCTCGCAACACCGATCCACTTGTCGCGAGCAAAGCCTTCTGTGAAGCGTTTGCGGTGTTATCTCACCGCTGACGTGCGCTCCCCACGCGCATCCGCGTAGCTGGCGCTGTCCGCTTGTCATCGTTACCGTTATGTCCATGAACGCCCTTCAGACATCCCAGCCATTCAAGCCGTACCTGTTGAACAGCGAGCGTGTCCTTTGGTCGGGTCAGCCCAAGCAGGGCCTTACGATTAGCGGCAAGGACACGCTCCTTATCCCGTTTAGCCTGCTGTGGGGCGGCTTCGCGATCTTCTGGAATGCCATGGTTTGGCTGGCGCCCTTCGAGATGGATACTGGAGGTACGCCTACTTGGTTCTTCAAGCTTTGGGGATTGCCGTTCCTTGCTATTGGCCTCTATTTGGGCGTCGGCCGGTTCTTCCACGATGCGACTCTACGCAAGAAGCTGTTTTACGCGGTCACCGATCAACGCATTTTGGTTCTTCGCCGCGCGAAGATCACCTCCCTCGACATTCGCCGGCTGCGCGTCTTGAATTATCTGAGCACCGCGACGGAACGGGAACCTTGGCGTTTGAAGCAAGCAACAGCCTGTCGACGGGCGGCATGAACGGACTGAGTTGGTGGCTTCCAGCGCTAAACGGGGCCATTCAGTTCTTCCGAATCCCAAGTCCACGGAAGGTCTACGAACTCATCCGCAATGAGGCTCAGGGCTGAAGTCCACGCCGGTCAAATCGAGCCCGGTGCCGCGCCGATTTTCGTCTCCGCGCCAAGTCGGTTTTCAACCGGGCTCCGCCGGATGTCGGCTTGCCGAGAAGCCGGTCACGACGGCGAGCGGGTTAGCCGTCCTCGTTCTATTCGATCAAGCCGGGACTAGTTCACGTCCGCGTGACGACTTCGCGCGCCGGCCTTGTTTGAACTCCTGAATGACACTGCCCCTGGCGCCTTGCCGGATCGCGTGGCGGGTGGGGCCGCCGAGTTCGCTTGCGCCTCCCCACTCGCCTCCGCCGTCACCGCCCCCGCCGGCGGAGTGGCGGACGTGAGGGTGAAGGTGATCGCGGT
>CAXSDY010000254.1:0-2506 GCA_964235835.1 uncultured Sphingomonadaceae bacterium
CTCAGTCCCGCAATCGCCGGCGCGGTCGAACTCGTCGCCGACGCGGCAAAGACGAACGGCATCACACCGACAGACGCAACGAGCACCACCGCGAGATGCACCGTGACCTTCCCGGCATCGGCGCGTGATCGCACCCGCGCCACGATGAGGCCGGCGGTGAAGGCGCAGGCCGAAACAAGGCCGAAGAAGTGCATGTAGAGCCCGACCACGCTCGCGGCGGTGAACAGGGCGAGCCGACCGCGTTCCAATGCGGGCGTCTCGAACAGCCGATAGAACAGCGCCACCTGGGCCGCCGTCACGGTGAAGAACAGCGGGTAGGCCCTGATCTCCACGCCCAGACCGGTCATCTGCGGCGGGCCAACGAGGAGCGCCCCTGCAACGAGCAATGCCGCTACGCCATAGCGGCGGCCGACCAGGCGCAAAAGGACAAGCACGCCGGCGAGCGCGATCGCGAGATGGAGCAGGCGGAACGCGAGGTCGGAGCGGAAGCCGGCACTGCTCCACGCCCAGTCAACGACGTAGCTGAGCGGCGGCATGCGGTCGTTGGGGACGCCGAGCGGCTCCGGCGCGCCCGCCAGCCATGCGATCATCCGCCCCAGCGGCAGGCGGCTGCCGAGCAGCTGCGTCGTCTCGTCGACCCAGACGTTCTGGACGGTGGCAAACCACACGCCGGTCGCGACGAACATTGCGGCGGCAAGGAGGATAATCGCTGCTGCAAGGGGCCGGTTGCGCGGCTGTGCGCGTGCGAAATCGCCCTCAGCCACTGTCACCAACCCCGCACCGATGAACGAGCAAGCGCCCGTATCAACATCGCGTTACGAGGCAAGCACAACCGGTTGAGTTACCCGACGCCGTGTCCCGACGCGAGATAGTCGGCGCTCTGCATTTCCTCGAGCCGGCTGACCGTGCGCTGGAACTCGAAATTGCCGTCTCCCGCCGGGTAGAGCCCCTCCGGCGGAGCGTCGGCGGCGGCGAGCAGCTTGACCTTATGTTCGTAGAGCGAGTCGATCAGCGTCACGAAGCGCGCCGCCTCGTTGCGCATCTCGCGGGTCATCACGGGAATGCCGACGAGGATGACCGTGTGGAAGTTTCGCGCCACCGCGAGGTAGTCCGCGGCGCCGCGCGCTTCACCGCACAGCCGCTTGAACGAGAAGACCGCGACGCCCTTGAGCGACTTGGGGACGTGGAGCGTCCGCCCGCGGCCGACGTCCAGCTCCTCCGAGGGCACATGGGCGCGGTCCTCGACCGGATAGTCGGTCAGGCGGAAGAAGGCGGTGCTCAGTGCCTCCGTCGCAGCCGGGCCGTTGGGGACGTGCCACGTCTCGACCCCGTGCAGGCGATCGAGGCGGTAGTCGGTCGGACCATTCAGCGACACGACGACCAGCCGCTGCTCGAGCAAGGCGATGAACGGCAGGAACAGCTGTCGGTTAAGCCCGTCCTTGTAGAGGTCGGCGGGCGGGCGGTTCGACGTCGTGACCAGCCGCACCCCCTCGCCGAGCAACGCCGTGAACAGCCGCGACATGATCATGGCGTCGGCCGGATTGGTGACCATCATCTCGTCGAACGCGAGGAAGCGCACCTCGCGGCCATAATCCTCGGCCACCGCAATCACCGGATCGCCGCGTTCTTCGGCGCGGGCAATGCGCAGCCGCTCGTGGACCTCGATCATGAAGGCGTTGAAGTGCGCCCGGCGCTTGGCCGCGATCGGCACATGGGCGAAGGCGAGGTCCATCAGCATCGACTTGCCGCGCCCCACCCCGCCCCACAGGTAGACGCCCGCAGGGCCATCCTGGCGCTTGCCGGCGAGCCGCTGCAACAGGGTCCGCGAGGGTGCCGCCGCGAACCGGTCGAGCGCGTCGGCCGCGCGTTGCTGGTCCGCGTCCTGCTTCAGCTCGCCGGCGGCGACGAGCGCCGCATAGGCGTCCGCGATCGCGCCCATCAGCGGCGGTCGCGAACCCGCTTGAGCGTACCCGTGAAGCTGTAGCATGCCTCGCGGCCCTGCCGCAGCACGCCCTGCAGAAAGGCGAAGCTGCGCGTCTGCCGGATCAGCTCGACGTGGGCGTCGAGCGGCTGGCCGGGCTGGCCGCGGCCGATGAAGTGAGTGGTGAGGTCGAGCGTGACATAGTGAGCCTCCGCCATTCCGGCGCAGCGCCCGCCGGCGAACAGCGCCATGTCGATGAAGCTCATCACCGCGCCGCCGTGGATCGATCCGCCGAGGTTCATGTGGCCGGCTTCGGGGAACATGCGAACCACCGCGCGGCCCGGTCCGTCGGGCCGGAAGAGCAGTTTACCGGTCGCCGCCGCGAAGCTGTTGGCCGGGAAGTCGCCGTAGCTCAGCCAGCCGGGGTGATCGGTATCTTCGCGCGAGTTCGTCGGGCGCAGCGCATCATCGTTCAAGCGGCCCGTCGCCTCTGCTGGTCGCGGCCCGTCAAGCGGCCCGCTGCCCCTTGTTGGTCGCGGCCCGTCAAGCGGCCCGCTGCCCCTTGTTGGTCGCGGCCCGTCAAGC
>CAXSDY010000255.1:0-2475 GCA_964235835.1 uncultured Sphingomonadaceae bacterium
GTGGCCGGCGGACTACGCGGGGCCGCCGCTGGTGTCGTTCGACGCCGGGCTGGCGCGCGGCTGGGGCGTGGGCATCGGCGACACGCTGCGGGTCAACGTGCTGGGCCGCGACATCGACCTGCGGATCGCGAGCTTGCGGGACATCGCCTGGCGGTCGCTGTCGATCAACTTCACCATGGTCGCCTCGCCCGGCCTGCTGGAGCGGGCGCCGCACACGCACATCGCGACGGTGCGGGCCGCGGCGGCGAACGAGGGCGCGGTGCTGCGCGCCGTGACGGATGCCCTGCCGAACGTGTCCGGCATCCGGGTCGCGGACGTGCTGGGCGCGGTGGCGGCGCTGGTCGGCAAGATCGCGGCGGCGCTGGCGGCGACGGGATCGGTCACGCTGGCCTCCGGGGCGCTGGTGCTGGTGGGCGCCGTGGCGGCCGGGCAGCGCCGGCGCATGGCGGAAGCGGTGGTGCTGAAGACGCTCGGCGCCACGCGGCAGCAGATCCGGGCGGCGTGGCTGGTGGAGTTCGGGCTGATCGGGGCGGCGGCCGGGCTGATCGCGGCGCTGGTGGGCACGCTGGCGAGCTGGGGCGTCGTCCGCTTCCTGATGCGGGCGGATTGGGTGTTCCTGCCGGGCATCCTGGCGGTGACGATTGGGGGGTGCGTCACGCTGATGCTGGGCTTCGGCTATGCCGGAACGGCGTCGGCGCTGCGCGCGCGGGCGGCGCCTTTTTTAAGAAACGAGTAGCGCGCGGCGCGGAGTCCGGATCTCTCGATTTCGCTTGATCCAGAATTGGAATCAACCAACATACGCGGCACGGGCAGTCACGCCCACATGAGGAAAAGGATTATGGCTTTTATCCCCGACTCTCGAAGCTACGCGCCCAGCGCGGCCGCGGACACCGCGGTACTCGACGCCGGGCTGCGCGCATACATGCTGCGCGTTTACAACTGGATGTCCTCGGGCCTGCTGCTGACCGGTATCGTCGCCTATGCCATCGCGAACACGAGCCTGATCTCGCTGTTCTATCAGCAGGTCGCGACGCCGCGCGGTGTCGCGATCCAGCCGACCATCCTGGGCTACGCCGCGATCTTCGCGCCGCTGGTGTTCACCATGGTGCTGAGCTTCGGTGTCAACCGGCTGTCGCGCTCGGCGACGCAGGCGCTGTTCTGGGCATTCGCCGCGGCTATGGGCGCGTCGATCGCGAACATCTTTCTGATCTACAGCGGCGCCAGCATCGCCCGGGTGTTCTTCGTCTCGGCGGCGACCTTCGGTGCCATGAGCCTCTACGGCTACACCACGCGCTCTGACCTCAGCCGCATGGGCAGCTTCCTGATGATGGGCCTGATCGGCGTCATCATCGCGTCGCTGGTCAACATGTTCATCGGCAGCACCGCGTTGCAGTTCGCCATCAGCATCATCGGCGTGCTGGTCTTCGTCGGCCTGACTGCCTATGACACGCAGCGCATCAAGAACGACTATCAGCAGTATGCCTATGCCGAAGGCACGGACATCGCTGCCAAGCGCAGCGTGTTCGATGCGCTGAGCCTGTACCTGAACTTCATCAACCTGTTCATGCTGCTGCTGCAGCTGTTTGGCAACCGCAACAGCAACAGCTAACCGAGCCTGTTTACGGCAAAGGCCCGAGGGATCGCTCCCTCGGGCCTTTTTCGTTGGTGGCGCGCAGCCCCGTAAGGGCTGCCTACTCCGCCTCCGTTGCGGCCTCCGCTTCCACCTCGACCTCGGCGCCATCGGCATCGACCTCGACTGCCGCGCCCTTGACGATGGCCTTGAGCTTCTCGGCCAGCTTCGTCGCTGCCGTCGCCTTGTCCGTGCCGTCCAGCGCGCCCATCTCGGCCGCCAGGCGGTCCATCGCGGCCTCGTAGATCTGCCGCTCGCTGAAGCTCTGGTCCGGCTGCCCGGCGTTGCGGTGTAGGTCGCGCACCACCTCCGCGATCTGCATTGGGTCGCCGGAGTTGATCTTCTGCTCGTACTCCTGCGCCCGGCGGGACCACATCGTGCGCTTGATCCGCGCCCGGCCCTTGAGCAAGTCCAGCGCCTTGTCGAACATCTCCCGCGTCGCGAGCTTGCGCAACCCAGCCGTCCGTGCCTTGGCAACGGGGACCCGCAGCGTCATGCGGTTCTCCTCGAACGTGATGTGGATCAGTTCGAGCTTGTGCCCGGCGATCTCCTCCGTCGCGATCCGCTCGACCTTGCCGACGCCGTGGGTCGGATACACGACATAGTCGCCCTCCGCGAAATCCTCCTTGGCGGCCATGGCACGCGGGACGATCTGCGGCCGACCGTGCATGCCGGGCATGTGGCCGGGCATTTTGGGCGGCGAGCGGAACGGCGGCTCGGCCGCCTCTGGCTTCGCCCCGGCGGGGCTTGCCCCCGGCATCTCCGCCGCGTCATCTGATGGACTCTCGTCGCCAGGCATGAGAGCAACCCTGTCTGGAACGGCGTCCTTGGCTGCTGCGGGCTTG
>CAXSDY010000256.1:0-2423 GCA_964235835.1 uncultured Sphingomonadaceae bacterium
AGCAGCCCGAGGATGGCGACGATGGCGGTGCCGCGGAGGAGGGCGACGAGTCGGCCCAGCCGCGCAACCCGCGCCGCAACTGGGCCGACGCGCCGCTGACCGAGTACAAGGCGTTCACCACCCGCTTCGACGAGCAGATCGAAGCGCATGAACTATGCGACGAGGAGGAGCTGGGCCGGCTCAGGGCGATGCTCGACCTGCAGATGGCTTCGCTGCAGGGGGTGGTGACCCGCCTGGCCAATCGTTTGCAGCGGCGGCTGATGGCGCAGCAGGCGCGTAGCTGGGACTTCGACCAGGAAGAGGGTCTGCTCGACGCCGCGCGACTCGCCCGGGTGATCGTCTCGCCGACTCATTCGCTCAGCTACAAGATCGAGCGCGAGACCGAGTTCCGCGATACGGTGGTCAGCCTGCTGATCGACAACAGCGGCTCGATGCGCGGGCGGCCGATCTCGATCGCGGCGATGAGCGCCGACATCCTCGCACGCACCCTCGAACGATGCGGGGTGGCGACCGAAGTGCTCGGCTTCACGACCCGCGCGTGGAAGGGCGGGCAGAGCCGTGAGGCATGGCTCGCGGAAGGGCGGCCGGCCACTCCGGGCCGCCTCAACGACCTTAGGCACATCGTCTACAAGCGGGCCGACGAGCCTTACCGACATGCACGCCGCAGCCTGGGCCTGATGATGCGAGAGGGGCTGCTGAAGGAGAATATCGACGGCGAGGCGCTGCTGTGGGCGCACAATCGGCTGATTGCCCGGCGTGAGGAGCGGCGGATCCTGATGGTCATCTCGGATGGCGCACCGGTGGATGATTCGACCGCATCGGCGAATGGCGGATCCTACCTCGACGTCCATCTGCGGCAGGTGATCGGCTGGATCGAGAACCGGTCGGGCGTGGAGCTTGCCGCGATCGGCATCGGCCACGACGTCACCCGCTATTACCGTCGGGCGGTGACGATCATGGACGCGGAGCAATTGGGCGGAGCGCTGGTCGATCAGCTCGCCGGACTGTTCGATCTCGGCTGATCCCAACGAGTTGGGGCCGACACGTTTCCATGCCGGCCCCTCCCTCGTTACGCGACGCGAGGGAACTCACCACCAAAACATCGGTGGCGGACACGGAACCCAAGGAAACCGTGTCCTTGGAATGGCTTATGGGGGGGCGGCAGTTGAACGAAGCTGAACGGCCGTTGCAGTCGCGGTTCAGGTTGGTGGAGGTCGGGGGATCGTTCCTGGTCGCGGTGACGGTGCTGCTATGGGCATGGGCATGGGGTGGGGGACCGGACCGGACACCGATGCCGCCGCGCACCGTTGCGCTCCAGTTCGAGCGGCTCAAACTCGATCCGATGAGCGTCGCACCGCTCACCCTCGCGGGTGCCTGGCGCATGACCGCGCCGGACCCGCGCTTCGGCGGCTTGTCTGCCTTGGCGATCGATCGGGGCCAACTGCTTGCGCTCAGCGACAGCGGCGTGCTCGTCCGGTTCGCACCGCCGGGATGGCGCGGCGCAGGCAAGGCGACGCTTACCGACTTGGTGGCAGGGCCGGGGTCGCCGCTGCTCAAGGAGAATCGCGACAGCGAGTCGCTCGCCCGCGATCCAGACGGGCGGGGCTGGTGGGTCGGGTTCGAGAACCATGACCAGCTCTGGCTCTACGATCCGGCCTTCCAGCGGCCGCTGCACCGCATCCTGTTCGGGCGGGGGCGGTGGCCGAAGAACCTCGGCCTCGAGGCGATCATCGCCATGCCCGGAGGCCGGCTGCGCCTGCTGCCCGAACTCGCGGAAGAGGTGGTCGACGTCGGGGTCGGTCGCGCGGTCAGTCGGCCCATGCGGGGTACCGGCAGCCGCATCTCGGATGCCGCGTCATTGCCCGGTGGGGTCACGCTCGTGCTGTTGCGCGACCGCCAGCCGCGCGGGCTTGTTGCCGCACTCGGAGTCCTCGTCGACCGTGGCAGCGCCGGATGGCGCATCGAACGCCGGGTGCCGCTTCAATTCGGAATGTTCGCCAACCCGGAAGGGCTGGCCGTTCAGCGGCTCGGCAACGGACGCACGCGCCTGTGGCTGGTCACCGACGACAATCTCCAGCCGCCGCTGACGACCGACTTGTATGCCATCGACCTTCCCTCAGGGGGCTGGCCACGCCAGCGTTAGGCTGCGGCTTCGCCGGCCTTCTTCGCGAGTTCGCGCTTGAGCTTGGCGGCGCGAGGCGAAAGCTTCTCGGCGCGCGTCTTGGTCAGCCAATTGTCCAGACCGCCGACATGCTCGACCGAGCGCAGGCCATGCGTGGAGACCTTGAGCTTGACGCTCTTCGCCAGGGCATCGGAGATTAGCGTCACGTTCTGCAGGTTCGGCAGGAACGTCTTCTTGGTCTTGTTATTGGCGTGGGAAACATTGTTGCCCACCTGCCGGCCCTTGCCGGTCAGCTCGCAAA
>CAXSDY010000257.1:0-2321 GCA_964235835.1 uncultured Sphingomonadaceae bacterium
GGCGCCTGCTCGCTCGGCGGGGCGCAGCGCTGCCTCGACGAGGCGATCGGCTACACCAAGGACCGCAAGCAGTTCGGCACAGCCATCGCCGACTTCCAGGCGACCCAGTTCACGCTGGCGGACATGGAGACGGAGCTTCAGGCAGCACGCTGGCTGCTCTACGTCGCGGCGGCGAAAGTCACCGGCAACGCGCCCGACAAGACCCGCTTCGCCGCGATGGCCAAGCGGCTGGCGACCGACAGCGGCTCGTCGATCGTCGACCGCGCGCTGCAGCTGTTCGGCGGTTACGGCTATCTGATGGACTATCCGATCGAACGCTTCTGGCGCGACCTGCGGGTCCACTCGATCCTCGAGGGGACCAACCAGGTGATGCGCATGATCGTCAGCCGCGATTTGCTGCGGCAGTGATGAAGCCCTCTCCCCCGGGGAGAGGGTTGGGTGAGGGTGACCTCCGTCGCACCCCTCACCCTCATCCTTCCGCCGCTTGCAGCGGCTCCCTCCCTCTCCCAAGGGCAGAGGCATGAGCGACATCATCACCCTGGTCGAAGGCTCGGTCGCGCGGATCCGACTGAACCGGCCCAAGGCGATCCATGCGCTGAACCTGGGCATGTGCCAGGCGATGTCCGCGGCGTTGCTGGCGTGGCGCAGCGATCCGGCGATCAAGGCCATCGTCCTCGATCATGCCGAGGGCCGGGGCTTCTGCGCCGGGGGCGACGTCGTCATGCTGGCCAAGTCGGGCAAGGTCGACGGCGCGGAGGGCAGCCGCTTCTTCGCCGAGGAATATCGCCTCAACCACCTGCTGTTCACCTACCCCAAGCCGATCGTCGCCATGATGGACGGGATCACGATGGGCGGCGGGGTCGGCATCGCCTTGCCGTGCCGCTTCCGCGTCGCGACCGAGAACACGCGCTTCGCCATGCCGGAGACCACCATCGGCCTGTTCCCGGATGTCGGCGGCGGCTGGTATTTGTCCCGGCTGGAAGCCCGGGTCGGGCAGTTCCTGGCGCTTACCGGTGCGCGGCTCGACGGCGCGGAATGCTGCAACCTGGGTCTCGCGACGCATTACATCGCAAGCACCGACCTGCCCGCGCTGGTCGAGCGGATCGTCGCTAACCCGGGCCGCATGGCCGGCGCGCTCGGTGCTGCTTCGACCAAGCCGCCGCCCGCCCGGATCGCCGCCAACCTGCCGGCCATCGCCAGGCTGTTCGCCGCGGACGGGTTGGAGGAAACGCTCGCCGCGCTCGACGCCGACGGCTCGGACTGGGCGACGACCGAGGCGGCGACCATCCGCACCAAGTCGCCGCTGTCGTGCAAGGTGTCGTTGCGTGTTCTGGCCGAGGGCGGGGCGAGAACCGACTTCGCCGCCGAGATGGTCGCGGAGCATGCGCTGGCGGCGCGGGTCATTCAGACCCACGACTTCCTCGAGGGCGTGCGCGCGCTGCTGATCGACAAGGACAATGCACCGCGGTGGGACCCGGCGACCCCGCCGCAAGTCACGGACGCGATGCTCGACGCGCTGTTCGCGCCGGCCGACGAAGCCTGGACGCCCTTTGCGGAGACGATGGCATGAGCGCCTACGAAACCATCCTGGTCGAGCCGCGCGGCGCGGTGACGCTGGTCACGCTCAACCGCCCGCAGGCGCTCAACGCTCTCAACTCGGCGGTGCTGCGCGAGTTGATCGCCGCCTTCGCTGCCTACGACGCGGACGCTGGCCAGCGTTGCCTGGTCCTGACCGGTTCGGAGAAGGCGTTCGCCGCCGGGGCTGACATCAAGGAAATGCAGGCGCAGGGCTTCGCCGAGATGTACGGCGGCAACTTCTTCGCCGGCTGGGAACAGGTGACCCGCACGCGCAAGCCGTGGCTGGCGGCGGTGGCCGGCTTCGCGCTCGGCGGCGGCTGCGAGGTGGCGATGATGGCCGACTTCATCATCGCGGCGGACACGGCGAAGTTCGGCCAGCCCGAGATCAAGCTGGCGGTCACGCCGGGCATGGGCGGGTCGCAACGGCTGGCCCATGCGGTCGGCAAGGCCAAGGCGATGGAGATGTGCCTGACCGGGCGGATGATGGGCGCCGAGGAGGCCGAGCGCGCGGGGCTGGTCGTCCGCGTCGTGCCCGCCGCGGCGCTGATCGACGAGGCGATGAAGACCGCCGAGGCGATCGCCGGCATGGCGCCGCTTGCCGCCATCGCGACCAAGGAAATGGTCAACGCCGCGTTCGACCTTCCGCTGGCACAGGGGATCGCCTTCGAGCGGCGCCTGTTCCACGGCCTGTTCGGCACGCGAGACCAGAAGGAAGGCATGACCGCCTTCGTCGAGAAGCGGCC
>CAXSDY010000258.1:0-2319 GCA_964235835.1 uncultured Sphingomonadaceae bacterium
AGCCTCGCACCGAAGCGCATGGCCGTGTGGCTGCCCAGGTAGCCGCCGGTGACGGAGCCGACCGCCATGCACAGGCCGAGCCCCCACCAGATCCGGCTCCCGAGTGCGAACAGCAGGACACTCGCGGCATTGCTCGTCAGGTTGAACAGCTTGGTCTGCGCCGTCGCCCGCGTCAGCCCGACGCCGCGCAGGGCGACCAGCGTCGTTGCGAAGAAGCTGCCTGTGCCGGGCCCGAAGAAGCCGTCGTAGAAGCCGATCCCGCCCGCCAGCGGCGCATAGCCCTTGGCCGACAGCCGTTGGTGCGCGTCCTCGTCGCTCATCCGCGGCGAGACGATCGTGTAGGCGGCCATCGCCAACAGCAGGACCGGGATGATGAGTCTCAGCGCGTCGCTACCGATCGCCTGTACCAGCAGTACGCCAGCGGTCGCGCCCGCGAACACGCAGGCGACCGTGGCGCGATGTGCGCGCCAGTCGACCAGCCCCTTGCTGGCGAAGTTGCGGTAGGCGGTGGCCGTACCGAACATGGACTGAAGCTTGTTCGTGGCCAGCGTGTTGAGCGGCGGCACGCCGGCAAACAGCAGCGCCGGTACCATGATCAGCCCGCCCCCGCCCGCGATCGCGTCGATGAAGCCGGTCAGCACGGCGGTCGCGGTCAGCGCCGGATAAAGCCAAGCGTCGATCATGCGGCGAGCGCGTCGATCAGCCCGCAATGCTCGACGAAGGGGATGTAGTCACGATCACTGAACAGGAGACTATGCCCATCCACCACGCATCGTGTGGCGATCAGGGTATCAATGGTCTTCCTAGGAGTGACACCCATTGCGCGCAACCGCCGGTAGAGACGGGCGGCGGCTAGTGCCACTTCAGGGTCGCTGATCGTGATGAGAGGAAAGCTATCAAGTGCCGTGCGGGCACGCGCGAAGGCAGTGTCGGAACGGAAGCCTTGGAGAACCTCCATGAGGACGAGGTCGGCGGTGGCGATCGCGCCCCGCCCGAGCAGCCAATCGAGCCGTTCAACCGACGGCGTTTCCCGGTCCGCGAAATAGTCGATCCATACGCTACTATCGACCAGGATCATCAGTCGAGCCGCATCGCCTCGAGATCACCCTCCCAGTGAAGCTTGCCGCGAAGCTTTCTGATCTCCTGCTGGCGGTCAAGCTGAACGAGAAGGGTGAGGCCTTTCTCGACAGTTTCGCGCTTCGTCCGCGATCCGCTCGCTTTCTGCGCAGCAGCGATGAGGTCGTCGTCGATGACGATGTTGGTCCGTGCCATGTGTACGATCTCCCTGCTGATACACATAGATGAGCAAGGGGAGGATTGCAACGCAGACCTCCACCGCTAAGTGCCGGTGATGCCTCCGCGCTTGGCCTTCTCGATTGCCGCCATTGATGGCGCTGCCCGCTCCGGCACGATCGCGATGCAGCGCGGCACGATCCGCACGCCGGCATTCATGCCCGTCGGGACCGCGGCGACGGTCAAGGCGATGAAGCCGGACGGCGTTCGCGGGTCGGGCGCCGACATCCTGCTGGGCAATACCTATCATCTGATGCTCAGGCCCGGCGCGGAGCGGATTGCCCGGCTCGGCGGGCTGCACCGCTTCATGGGCTGGGACCGGCCGATCCTGACCGACAGCGGCGGCTATCAGGTGATGAGCCTGTCCGACCTGACGAAGGTCACGGAGGCGGGGGTCAGCTTCAAGTCGCACCTCGACGGGTCGCGGCATATGCTCAGCCCGGAGCGGTCGATCGAGATCCAGCGGCTGCTCGGATCGGACATCGTCATGCAGTTCGACCAACTGGTGCCGGCAAACGCCGCAGCGCCGGTGCAGGTCGAAGCGATGGAGCGATCGCTGCGCTGGGCCAGGCGGAGCCGCGACGCGTTCGACGCCGGCGACGAGCATGCTGCACGGGCCGCGCTGTTCGGTATTCAGCAGGGGGTGCTCGACGAGGCCCTGCGGCGGCGCTCGGCCGAGGGGCTGATCGAAATTGGCTTCGACGGGTACGCGGTCGGTGGGCTCGCCGTGGGGGAGGGGCAGGAGGCGATGCTCGCCTGCCTTGACTTCGCCCCCGATCAGCTGCCCGCCGACAAGCCGCGCTACCTGATGGGCGTCGGCAAGCCGGACGACATCGTCGAGGCGGTGGCCCGCGGGATCGACATGTTCGATTGCGTCCTGCCCACCCGATCCGGGCGTAATGGCCAGGCATTTACGCGCGACGGCCCGCTCAACCTGCGCAACGCCCGCTTCGCCGAGGACCGCGAGCCGATCGAGCCCGGCTGTCCGTGTCCGGCCTGCACCGGCTTCGAACGCGCCTACGTCCA
>CAXSDY010000259.1:0-2304 GCA_964235835.1 uncultured Sphingomonadaceae bacterium
CCGAATGCGACCTCATCATCGAGGCGGTGTTCGAGACGATGGAGATCAAGAAGGACGTGTTCGGTCGCCTCGACAAGATCGCCAAGCCCGGCGCGATCCTCGCCTCCAACACTAGCTACCTCAACATCGACGAAATCGCCGCCAGCACCTCGCGTCCGCAGGACGTCGTCGGGCTGCACTTCTTCTCGCCGGCCAACGTCATGAAATTGCTCGAAGTCGTGCGCGGCGCCAAGACCGCACCCGACGTCCTGGTCACCGCCATGCAGCTCGCCAAGCGGATCAAGAAGGTCGCGGTGGTGGCGGGCGTCTGCTACGGGTTTATCGGCAATCGCATGCTCATCCCGCGCCAGACCGAGGCGACCAAGCTGCTGCTGGAAGGCGCCACGCCCGAGCAGATCGACCGCGTCCATGTCGAGTTCGGCATGCCGATGGGCCCGTTCCAGATGGCCGACCTCGCCGGAGTCGACATCGGCTGGCACCGCGACCCGAACCGCATCGAGAACATCCGCGACGCACTCGCCGCGCAGGGGCGCTGGGGCCAGAAGAAGAACGCCGGCTTCTACGATTACGACGACAAGCGCCGCCCGTCGCCCTCAGCCGTGGTGCAGGGGATCATCGACGATTTCCGCGCCAAGGAAGGCGTCGAGAAGCGCGACATCTCCGATGAGGAAATCACCGAGCGCACGCTCTACACGATGGTCAACGAGGGCGCGAAAATCCTCGAGGAGGGCATGGCCCAGCGCGCGTCCGATATCGATGTCGTGTGGATCTACGGCTACGGCTGGCCGGTCTATCGCGGCGGCCCGATGTTCTGGGCCGACACGGTCGGCGCCGCGACCATCGTCGATGGTCTGCGCCGCCAGGAACAGCGCATGGGCAGCGACTTCAGCTTCTCCAACCTGCTGCTCGAAAAAGCGACCCGGGGGGAGAAGTTCACGCGCTGACGGGCTGATCGGCCGCGGGCGGTGGCAACAGCATCAGCATCGCTCCGGCGATCCCCGCCAGCACCGCTCCTGCGGTGAAGGTCGCCCCGGGTCCGTCGCGATCCCAGATCAGGCCGGCGCCGAGGCTGGCGAGCAGCGCGGCGATGCCGCTGACGAAGAAGAACGCACCGAAGCTCGTCGCCCGCCGTTCCTCGCCGGCCGCGTCCGCGATCATCCGGCTGAAGATGCCCTGCGTCAGCGCCATGTGCCCGCCCCACAGAATCACGCCGACGCCGACCACGACCAGTGATGCCGCGTTCGCCAGGACAAGGTCCGCGGCGACCAGCAGGGCAATCCCCGCCAGCAGGATGGTGCGCGGCGCCATGCGGTCGCTGAGGATGCCCGCTGGGTAGGCGAGCAGCAGGAACGACAGGCTGAACAGGGTCAGCACCAGCGGCGACCAGGCGGCGGACAGGCCCGCGTCCATCGCCTTGAGGATCAGGAAACTTTCGGAAAAGCGCGCCAGTCCGAACAGAAAGCCGACGCCGATCAGCCGCTTGACCTCGGGATCGAGCGTGCGGAAGCCGCCCCATTTGAGCTTCACGCTGGTCGCGGCATGGGTTGGCGCCTCGCGCAGCATGGCCCAGGCAAACAGAAACGAGAGCGCCGCAGGGATCACCGCGATCCAGAACACCAGGCGGATATTGCCGCTCAGCAGGAGCATCAGCCCGACCGCGACCATCGGCGCGAGGAACGCCCCGACAGTGTCGAGCGACTGTCGCAGCCCGAACGCCCGCCCGCGCAGCTCCGGCGGTGTCTCGTCGGCGATCATCGCATCGCGCGGCGCTCCGCGGATGCCCTTGCCGATGCGGTCGACGAACCGCGCGCCGAGCACCGGCAGCGCGCCTGCCGCCAACGGGAACAGCGGCTTCGACAAGGCCGCCATGCCATAGCCGAGCAGCACCCACGGCTTGCGCCGCCGCGAGCGATCGCTCAGCGCGCCGGATCCGAGTTTGGCGATGTTCGCGGTCGCCTCGGCGAACCCGTCGAGCGCGCCCATCGCCGCCACCGGCAGCCCCAGCGTGACGGTCAGGAAGGCGGGCAGCAGCGCGTGATAGATCTCGCTGGAGAGATCCATCAGCAGGCTCACGATGCCGAGCACCCAGACGGTCCGGGGCAGGGCGGGGCGCGGCCGGGCAGGACGAGCAGTGTTCATCGCCCGTCTTTGCGAGCAGCGAGGCGACGAAGCAATCCGGGCGCGGTGCTACTTCGCTGCCGCGTTCTTCCGCCGCGTTGCCCAACCCTTCTTGGCAGCATCCGAGCGATCGGTCTTGCGCCCCGAACCGCTGTTGCGGCCGCCGCCTTCGTGGGCGTTGATCGT
>CAXSDY010000260.1:0-2301 GCA_964235835.1 uncultured Sphingomonadaceae bacterium
TCACCCGCTCGACCTCGTGCTCGCGGCCGATCAGCGGATCGATCTTGCCGTCGCGCGCGAGCTGATTCAAGTTCTGCGTGAACTGATCGAGCGGCGAACCTTTGCCGTCGCCTTCTTCCTTCTCGCCCTCGCTGTTCGCGGCATGCCCGTCCGCCGGCTTGGCGGCCTCGGGCGGATCGCTCTTGCGAATGCCGTGGGCGATGAAGTTGACGACATCGAGCCGCGTCACGCCCTGCTGGTGCAGGTAGTAGACGGCGTGCGAATCCTTCTCGCCGAAGATCGCGACCAGGACGTTCGCGCCGGTCACTTCCTTCTTGCCGCTGCCGGTCGACTGCACGTGCATGATCGCGCGCTGGATCACACGTTGAAAGCCGAGCGTCGGTTGCGTATCGACCTCGTCCGTGCCGCCGACAGTCGGCGTGTTTTCCTTGATGAAACCGGCGAGGCTCTTGCGCAGATCGTCGGTATTGGCCGAGCACGCGCGAAGCACCTCAGCGGCCGAGGGATTGTCGAGCAGCGCCATCAACAGGTGTTCGACCGTGATGAATTCGTGACGCTGCTGGCGCGCCTCGACGAACGCCATATGCAGACTGACTTCAAGTTCTTGCGCAATCATGCGGCCTCCATAATGCATTGCAACGGGTGACCGCCGCGCCGCGCGGCAGCCGACACCAGTTCGACCTTGGTCGCCGCAACGTCTTTCGAAAAGACGCCGCACACGCCTCGACCCTCGCGATGAATCTTCAACATGATTTGGGTCGAGGTTT
Source organism: uncultured Sphingomonadaceae bacterium (assembly GCA_964235835.1). Taxonomy (GTDB): domain Bacteria; phylum Pseudomonadota; class Alphaproteobacteria; order Sphingomonadales; family Sphingomonadaceae; genus Sphingomicrobium. The sequence goes on from CAXSDY010000260.1 coordinate 768, forward strand.
CCAGGTCGTGTTGGAAAAATTCCTGTAGCACCATCACGACGAACTCCATCGGGGTGTAGTCGTCGTTCAGCAGGACCACCTGGTACATGCGGGGCGGTTCGGTCTTTGCAACCTGCCGCTCGGCCACCACCGCGCCGTTCCCGTCATCGGGATGCGGGGGCGCTTGCGGAGGCGCGGCGGGAGGGTTCGGCTGATCGGCCATGAAATCCATTCTATCGAGCAGAACCGTTGCGATTGCTCGCCATGGATATGGCGGCGCTCAGCTTCGGCACAAGCACCGAATTCAACACCTGAGCGCACGCTCTTGGGGTGAACCCGTGCTTGACGCACGTTTTTGGAGCGCCACAGAATGCTTCGCACGCCCGCGACGGCGCAGCGGCGGAGGAGCGCACCATGTCCACAGGCACCGTCAAGTGGTTCAACGACGCCAAGGGCTTCGGCTTCATCGAGCCGGAAGGCGGCGGTGCGGACGTATTCGCCCACTTCTCGGCGATCCAGATGGACGGCTACCGCACCCTCCAGCAGGGCGGGCGGGTCCGCTTCGAACTCGTCGACGGTCCGAAAGGGCGGCTGGCGCACAACATCGCGCCGATGGAGCTCAGCGACGCCGCGACGCTCCCTTCGGCGCCTTGAGCGGCTCGACCGCCGTGCCCGCGCCTGTCGACGCGCTCCCTCCTCCCTATACTCCGACCGTCGCAGAGGCTCCGGAGCCAGACATCCCATGTTCGTGTCGAGGCTGGCCGGGGCGCTCCGGAGATGGTCCCTTCCCGAGTTGACGCGTTACCTCGTGATCCTGGCTCGCCACCGGGTCGGCTTGAGCAACCGGATGAACAACGCGGACCGGCGGACACTCGAGCAGATCGTTCTGCCGGCTTATGCCGCGCGTGACGACATTCGATCCGTGCTGTTCGTCGGCTGCGATTGGTACACGCATCACTATAAGGAGCTGTTCGCCAAGCGCCAGTACGCGACGCTAGACCCCGACCCGTGGAAGCGCAAGTTCGGCGCCGAAGTGCACCACGTCGCCGGGCTCGAATCGGTGGATCGGCTGTTCGCTCCGGGCTCGCTGGATCTGATCGTCTGCAACGGCGTCTGGGGCTGGGGGCTCGACGACCGCGCCGACTGCGAACGCGCCTTCAACGGTTGCTACGACTGCCTGAGGGACGGCGGGCACCTGCTGATCGGCTGGAACGACCAGGAGGCGCACCGTCCGTTCCCGCTCGAGAGCCTCCTCTCGCTCGCCCGCTTCGAGGCCGAACTCTTCGAGCCGCTCGGGGCGAGCCGTTATCTGGCCAATCCGGAAAACCAGCACGTTTTCAATTTTTACGTCAAACCTGCTGTCTGAGCGGGCTGTACCTGGCCGTCGTGATCGACTTGGTCTGCTGGCCCGGCAGCTGAAAGCGGCGACCCCAGTCGAGTCAACGATCTGAGGTTCTGTGTCGATTGGAGGGGACGAGCCGAAACGCCCTGACACGCGTTACATCTGCTCGATCATCACCTGACCGAAGCCCGAGCACGACACCTGCGTCGCGCC
>CAXSDY010000261.1:0-2272 GCA_964235835.1 uncultured Sphingomonadaceae bacterium
TCGCCATGGACCTGGTGCGACAAGCCGCCGGTGCCGACGACGACGACGCGCAGGTCCTCGGGATACGACTCGATCGCGCGGCGCACCGCCTGCCCCAGCCGCCAGCAGCGCCGCGGCGTCGGCAGCGGGAACTGCAGCACGTTCACGGCGATCGGAACGACCGTGCCGGGCCAGTCCGGCTTGTGCGGCCAGAGCAGCGGCAGCGGCGACGCGCAGCCGTGGTCGATCGGCTTGTCCTGGAACACCGTGATGTCGAACTCGTCGTTGACGAGCGACTCGGCGATGTGTATTTGCAGCTCGACATTGCCCTTGATTGGGGGCAAATCCCGAAGCCCGGCGCCTTCATCGGCCACCTGGAACTCGGCGCCCACCCCGAGGGCGAAGGTCGGATACAGATCGAAAAAAAAACTGGTGCAATGGTCGTTGTAGAACATGACCAGCACGTCGGCCTGCTTTTCGGCAAGCCACTTCGCCACCGGCAGGTAGCCGTCGAACAGCGGCTTCCAGGCCGGGTCCTGCTGCTTGCCCTTATCGTAGGCCACCCCGATGGTGGGAACGTGGGAGGTGCCGATGCACCCGATGATTCTGGCCATGTCGCATGCCTCCTTTTTTAGGAGAAATCATAGCCGGCTTCCGCCGCTGCCCGGTCGTACAGGGCGCGCCGCATCAACAGGCCCGGCTTGTCCGGAGCGAAGTTCAGGTCGAACTGCTGCTCGGCATCCTTGCGCACCACATCGAGAATCCATTCCAGCGCGTCGACATCTTCAAGGTAAGCCTTTGCGGACGCGGTATGCAAATACTCGTCCGACGCCTTGTTTTCAAAATCAAAGTTGCGCGAGTTGAACCACCAGTAGTGGATGCCGCCGTTCGTCTCGGGCGTGAAGATGTGCGTGATGTTGAAGCGGTACTCCGAGAGCGCGCCTTCAGGCGGACAAGGATCGACGATCTTGGCGAAAGCCACGTGCAGGGCGGGCGACTGAAAGCGCGCCTCGGAGTAGCGATCGACGGGTTTGCCGGCAAGCCCGGTGGGAACGGCGTAGACGCCGGGCGGCGGCGAGTTTTTCAGCAGCCGGTCGATGATCACGACCTCGCCATCGCGCCGGATCTTGAGCTTGGACCGCGCGTATTCCGGCGTGCCGATGGCGCCGGGATGCAGGAATGGGAAATGCGTCTGATCGAGCAGGTTTTCATGCATCGACACATAGTCGGATTTCATAAAGAATTGGCCGCTCACGCTCTTCCAGCCCGCGTCGTTCAACCAGTGCGTGTCCGGAATCAGCGACGCGTCCGCCTTGTCCGGATTGCCCATCCAGATCCAGATGAGGGGCGCGCGCTCGACGATATCGAAGCTGCGCACCTGCGCGTTGGTCGGCACGATCGGCATCGAAGGCATATTGACGCAGCGGCCCGACGGATCGAACTGCATGCCGTGATAGCCGCAGACCAGGGTGTCGCCTTCGAGGCGGCCCTTGGCGAGCGGAAAGGAGCGATGCGGACAGCGATTCCTCACCGCAACAGGGTCGCCCGCCAGCGTGCGGTAGAGCGCCACGTCCACACCCAGCAGGCGCCGGCTGATGATGTCGCGCGACACTTCGCCGCTGACCGCCGCCACGTACCAGCAGTCGCGGATCAGGGGAGTCGTGTGGTCGGCAAAGCCGCCCGCTTCAAAGGCGGGCTCCGCAAGCGGCGTGCGCGGATGCGCGAATTCAATAACTTGTTCCATGAAAAACCTCTCGATTGATATCAAACGTCAAGCACAAGTCGCTTGCCGCGAATGCGCGATACACAAATACATAGCGTCTCGCCGGAAGCGCGTTCTTCCTCCGACAGGTAGCGATCGCGATGGTCGATCGGGCCATCGGCCGAGATCACGTTCTGCGGACATAGGCCGCACTCGCCGCGGCGGCAATCCCACAGCACATCCACTTTTGCCGCTGTCAACGCGTCGAGAATGCTGACTTCCTTGCCGATGCGTATGACGCGACCCGAGCAGCGCAGCTCGACGTCGAACGCCACTTCGTCTCCTTTGGGACCCGAGCCGAACAATTCGCTGCGCACCTGCTCCGGCCGCCATCCGGCCGACCTGCCGGCTTCCTGCGTAGCCGCCACCATGGCCGCTGGTCCGCACACATAAGCAGTCGTGCCTGGCGGCTGCTGCTTCAGAAGGGCGTCAAGATCGAGCTTTCCGGAGTCTTGCCTGCCGCTGAAATGGAAATGCGCGCGCTCGCCGGCGAGACGGGAAACCTCGTCGCGATACGCCATGAGCCCCGGC
>CAXSDY010000262.1:0-2240 GCA_964235835.1 uncultured Sphingomonadaceae bacterium
ACCAGGAAATGGCGGAAGCCCCAGCTCTCCAGCCGGGCCGGGTCGATCCCCTGCTGCGGCCACACCAACTTCAACTCGTCGCCCGAGCGCTGCACCACGTCCGTGCCCGCCTTTGGGCTGACGCACAGCCAGTCGATCCCCGGCAGCGCCGCAAGCGTGCCGTTGCTCTCAATCGCCACCCGAAAGCCGCGCGCGTGGAGCGCATTGAGCAGCGCCGCGTCGAACTGAAGCATCGGCTCGCCGCCCGTGACCACCACCAGCCGCCGTTCGTCACCGTCGCCCCACAGCCGTTGCACATGCCCGGCGAGTTCGTCGGCGTCGCCGAACTTGCCGCCGCCGGGCCCGTCGGCGCCGACAAAGTCCGTGTCGCAGAAGCGGCACTGCGCCTCGGCCCGGTCCTGCTCGCGCCCCGACCACAGGTTGCACCCGGCAAAGCGCAGGAACACCGCGCGGCTGCCGGCCTGAACGCCCTCGCCCTGCAGGGTGAGGAATGCTTCCTTGACGGCGTAGGTCATCGGCCCGCGCTCACCGGGCCGCGTAGCGCGTCGCGTCCGGCAGGCCGGCCTCGGCGAAGCCCTTCGTGCGCAGGCGGCAGGCATCGCACTCGCCGCATGCACCGCCATCTGAGGCGGGGTCATAGCAGCTGTGGCTGATCGCCGCGTCCAGCCCAAGCCGCACGGCTTCGCGAGCGATGTCAGCCTTGGTCATGTGCTGCAGCGGCGCATGGATCCTGAAGTCGCGGCCCTCGACCCCGGCCCGCGTCGCTTGCCTGGCAAGCGCCTCGAATGCGGCGATGAACTCGGGCCGGCAGTCGGGGTAGCCGCTGTAGTCGAGCGCGTTGACGCCAATGAACAGGTCGCGCGCGCCCGCCGCCTCGGCCCACGCCAGCGCCAGGCTGAGGAACACCGTGTTGCGCGCCGGGACATAAGTCACCGGAATGCCGCCCACGCCGCTCGCGCCCGCGCCATCCTTGGGCACGGCGATGTCGGCGGTCAGCGCGGATCCGCCGAACGCGGCAAGGTCGATCGGCAGCACGACGTGCCGCTCCGCCACCGCGCGGGCGATGCGCCGCGCCGCTTCGATCTCGACCCGGTGCCGCTGGCCGTAGTCGATCGTCAGCGCCAGGACGGCGAACCCCTGTTCACGGGCAAGCGCAGCGCACACCATCGAATCGAGCCCGCCCGAGAGCAGGACGACCGCGCGCCTCACAGCGCGATGCCGAGCCGCGGCGCCATCCAGAAGAACAGCGCGTAGAGCAGCAGCGTCACCGCGCACGCGAGGCCGAGCGCCGCCCAGAAGCCCAGCCCGTGGCGGATGAGCGCGGGGATGATCAGGAACAGCGGCAGCGACGGGATGACGAACCAGAAGGTGCTGGCCGACAGCGCGGCGACCTTCGCCGCGTCGCCGCCGCTGTCGCGCCAGGTCCAGATCATGGCGAGCAGCGACACCAGCGGCAGCGACGCGACGAGCCCGCCCCAGCCCGGATAACGCCGCGCCACGTCGGAGACGAGCGCAGCGACGATCCCGGAGATCGCAGCCTTGAGCAGGAAATAGAGCATCGCCACCCATTATCGCCGATGGCCTGGCGAGAAAAGGCGAGCGACCCTCGAAAAAACGGGCCGCTTCGCATTGACGCGAGCGGCCCAGGTTTCGGGTCGAACCCGATGGGAGGAAAGCGTGCCACACCGGCACAGCTCCCGCCTAGCCGATGGACGGTAAACGACCCCTTAACGCGTCCGGCACGGACCGACGCGGCGGGCGTGGAGCACGGTGTCGAACGGCAACCCGCCCGCGATGCCCTGCGTCTCGATCCGCAGGGCGCGCGGCGTGAGCAGCGTCATCTTCGAGTGACCGAAGTCGGACCCGGCGCAGCGATATTCGAACGTCACCTCGTTCGCCTGCTCGGAAAGCTTCTCGCGCGGGCACGAGGCGCCGCGCGCTTCCCACTGCGCGAGCGCGGCCACGTCGGCCAGGCAGACGCGTTCGGCACCCGCGCCGGTCGCGCTGCGGCTGACCTCCCACAGGCCGGCCCCCGCGGCCGCGATGCCGCCCGGCCTCGCAGCCCCGACGACACACAATGCGCCGGCTATCCCCAACGTCGCCCATCCGACTCGAACAGCCATTGCTCCCATCACGTCGCCATAGCAGCCCGCCGGCCGAGGTCCCAGTCGCGCGGCTTCAGGCAGGCGACGCTTCGTCGAAATGAATCGGGAAGCTGGTCGCGCAAAAGGCGCAATCGA
>CAXSDY010000263.1:0-2237 GCA_964235835.1 uncultured Sphingomonadaceae bacterium
GGTCGTTGCCTTGAATCGACACCGACGCGTGCGGCGCAACTCGATCCGTATGCGACGCTTCCCAAGCCGAATCTGATGAAGGAATGCTCGTGAAATTGGGCATTGCGGCGGCGCGTCTGCTTCGAAATGAAAAGCGGCGCCGCGGGTCGCGGGCGTCGGCGCGGCCGCCGAATCGGCTCACGCGACCGCTTCCACGGACCGCCGCACCGCCTGCGTGTCCTTGACGGGCGGCAGGCCGAACATCCGACCGTACTCGCGCGTGAACTGCGAAACGCTCTCGTAACCGACCGCGAACGCAGCGCTGCTCCCCGACGCGCCCTCCGCCCTCATCAGCCGGCGGGCCTCGATCAAACGCAGCTGCTTCTGGAACTGCAGCGGCGACAGCGAAGTCGCCGCGCGGAAGTGCTGGTGGAATGACGACGCGCTCATTCCCGCGGCTGCGGCGAGGCGATCGATGGGCAGCGGCTGCCGGAACTCGGCGCGGAGCAACGCAACCGCCCCGACCACGCGACGGGCGTGGCCTTCGGGGCCGCCGAGGCGGCGAATCGCCGCGCCGTGCCGGCCGGCGAGCAACCAGTAGTGGAATTCGCGCAGCCGCTGGGCGTGCAGCACGGGCAGCGAGGCTGGGCGCTCGACGAGCCGCATCAGGCGCAGCGCGGCGTCGGCGACTTCGCTGTCGGTAGGCTCGGCGTGCACACGCGCGCCGTCGGCGACCGGCACGGCTTGCATCTCTAGGGTCAGCTCGGCGATCACCGCCAAGTCGAGGTCGACGACCAGCGACAAATACGGCGCGGCGACGCTCGCCTGCGTGACCTGGCTCACCGTCGGCACGTCGGCGGTGATCAGCAGCGAGTTGCCGGCGTCGAACTCGAACGTCTCGGGCCCCATCGCCACCTGCTTGCTGCCTTGCAGGACAAGGCAGACCAGCGGTCGCGAGATCGCATGGACCAGTTCGCTCGGGGCCGTCGAGCGGATGGTCGTCATACCGGTAATGGGCGTTTGGGCAAGGCCGGCCCGGTCGGCATGCTCGGTCATGTAAGCGCGGACAGCGTCGAGCAGTGCACTGGACATGCCGCAACGCTATCCGATCGGACAACGGCTGAGCGGTCGACTCGGACGATCAGGCAAGCAACGCCGAGCTTTCGGCAACGCCGGCCGACTTCGGATTCCTAGCATCGGCTGTCCAACCACCGGAGCTTGTTTCCATGACCAAGATCGCCCTCGTCACCGGCGCCAGCCGCGGGCCTCGGCCGCAACACGGCGCTGAGCATCGCCCGCCACGGCGGCGATGTGATCGTCACCTACCAAAGCCGCAGCGAGGACGCCGGAGCGGTCGTCGCGGAAATCGAGGCGCTCGGGCGCAAGGCCATGGCCTTGCAGCTCGACGTCGGCCACGTCGCTGACTTCGCGCCGTTCGGCGAGCGCCTGCGCGCGGCGCTCGCCGACACCTGGCAGCGCGCGACCTTCGATCACCTCGTGAACAACGCCGGCCACGGCGATTACGCGTTGCTCGAGCAGACGACCGAGGCGCAGTTCGACAAGCTGGTCGACGTCCATTTCAAGGGCGTGTTCTTCCTGACGCAGGCGTTGCTGCCGTTGATGGCGGATGGCGGCCGCATCGTCAACCTGTCGTCCGGCCTGACCCGCGTATCGGCCCCGGGCTGGAGCGCGTATGCGGCCGTCAAGGGCGCGGTCGAGGTGCTCAGCGTCTACATGGCCAAGGAGCTGGGCGCCCGCGGCATCACGGTCAATACCGTGGCGCCGGGCGCCATCGAGACCGACTTCTTCGGCGGCGCGGTGCGCGACACGCCGGAATTCAACAAGTTTTTCGCCGACATGACTGCGCTCGGCCGGGTCGGCGTGCCGGACGATATCGGGCCGATGATTGCCGGTCTGCTTGCGGAGGACAACCGCTGGGTCAATGCCCAGCGGATCGAGGTGTCCGGCGGCCAGGGGATCTGAAAAGTCCTATTCGCCGATCAGATGCACCGCGACCTCGCGCCGGTGCGGCGCCGTGCGGTGCTCCCAAAGGTACACGCCCTGCCAGGTGCCGAGCGCCAGCCGGCCATCGACGACAGGAATCGCGAGCTGCACGGCGGTCAACGCGGCGCGCACGTGGGCGGGCATGTCGTCGGGGCCTTCGTCGCGATGCCGGAACAGCGGGTCGCCGTCGGGTACCAGACGCGCGAAGAAGCGATCGAGGTCGCGGCGCACTTCCGGGTCGGCGTTCTCCTGGA
>CAXSDY010000264.1:0-2228 GCA_964235835.1 uncultured Sphingomonadaceae bacterium
GGGGGCGCGAGGGCGGGGGCGCTTGGCCGGGGACGGGCGGTTTGCGCCGATCTCGGTCATTGCTGGTCGCTGAAGTCGTGCCCTAAAGCGGTCATTCAGCTCGTTGCAGAATTCAAGACATAACTGAGAATCGTCGGACGTGGCTAAAACTGTTGTACATGTCACGATTCCGACGCTACTGAGCAGTGTTCAGCGCGGCGTATAGGGAGCTTGCGACGGCAGGTGTAGCGAATGAGGCCGCGCTGCGCGGAAGCTGCCTCGAAAATGCTGGTTGAGCCGGCATCGGTATACGGTCTAACCTTGGATTGGACGCGAGGGGGAGACCCATGAACCTGCATGTGAAACCCATGAACCCGCATGTACCGTGGGCGGCCACCGGGCTGGTTGCCTACCTTGCAGGTCCCACCGTGTTCCTCCCCGATCCACTACCGATATTTACCCGCATGAAGCAAATCTGCCACCAATACGGCATTACCGGCGTCGCCCCGCTCGACAATCAGATGGGCCTGGAATCGCAACCCTTGTCGCAAAGCCTGATTGAACGCATTGTCAGTGCGGATATCGAGTTGATGGATCGCGTTGACGCCGGCATTTTCTGCCTGGACGGCTTCAGGCGTTCCACCGAGATGGATGCCGGCACGGCCTTCGAATTGGGCTACATGCGCGCCTGCAAGAAGCCCCTGGTCGGCTGGACTACCGATCGGCGGCACTACCCCACCAAAGTCGCCGACTTCTTCGACAGCGTCTTTCATCTCGATCTCGACCATACATCCGCCAACACCTCCGGCGGGACTTCCGGCACCATGCGGGACCCCGATGGCGTTCTGGTCCACTCGGAGGGCTGCTATCAGAACGCCATGATTGATTTCGGCATTCGCGGCATGGGTGGAGAGGTCGTCGCCGATCCGGATTGGGAGCTGGCATTTGCCGGCGCCGTCGCGCACCTAGCCGCGATGCCGCATCACCGCGACATCGCCGAATTCCCCATCCGTGCTACCCTGCGGGCCCTGCCCGGTGACCGATAAGATCCCGGTATCGGACGACACCGTTCGCCAGCGCGAGCGAACGGTCGATAACGTCAAGCGCCTCTACGCGTTCTTCCTTTCGCTCAGCTTCAGCAACGTCTTCCGCGAACTGGTGGAACGCTACCACCAGCCGCTGAAAACATACGCCGACACGATCCTGCAGCACCCTGTGGCGGCGCTCCAGCTTGCCCTGCCGCCCTTGCTGGTCTTCGCAATTTTCTTCATCACGTCTAGCGTCTTCTACTTTCAGGCCGACCGGCTGTTCGATGTCCGCTTCGCCCTGGCCGAGAAAGATGCCGAAACCCACGGTAAAGTCATGGCGGAATGGAAGCCATATCCGTTTTTCGTCGCGTATATCTCGCTGATCCTGCAGATGATCCCGTTCGCCCTAATGTCCTTCGCCTTCACCAAAAGATTCCTCATGCCAGGCGTGGTGACCGAGTTCTATTTCTCGTACGCGCTCCTGTTCATCATTCCGGGCGCGGTGACGTTGTGCAAAGGCGTGGGAAAATTATTCAGGAACGAAGAAACCACCCCGACGCCGATCACCGTCCATTGGCTCTGGATCAACAGCTTGTCGCTGCTGGCGATCGGGCTTGGCTTCGCCTTTTATCTGGGAAGCTGGAGTCCGATCGCCCAATCGTCGCCCCTGCAGGTTTCGCCGTCGAGCACGCTGTGGTTCTGCCTGCTGTTCGTCGTCGTCGCGTCCGCCCGGAACTTCCTCGATTACAGCAGGGTCTGGCAGTTCCTCAGACTCGACAGCGCGACCGCCGGCAAAACCCTCTGGCCAGATGGCCTGACGATGGGTTACCTCACCAGCGCGCATCGCGGCATGCCGTTCGGCCTGACGCTGTTCGTCGGCTCGTTCCTGCTGACCCTGTATAACGGCTATAATCTGATCGCCGTTGCTGCCGGGCGCTGAGGGGCCTTAGGCTACAATGGCATCTGGGCACTGTATACTGGTTAGCCCCAGCACTCCATTTGAAGTGAAATAATCGCACACTGGGCTGGCTAGGTCTCGCTCGCCGCTCGTGTCATGGTGCTGCATGCCTCGGCATAACTGTGGGCGGATACGGCGAAATGGGCACGCATGGGTCCAACCATCAGGGCAAGCGAGGCCGTGTGGTGCTGGTGCGCCTCTGCGAGGAACTGGCTCGGAAACGGCTGGTGGCACAGAGCCGCGCAGTGCGTCTTGAACTATCT
>CAXSDY010000265.1:0-2217 GCA_964235835.1 uncultured Sphingomonadaceae bacterium
CTCCTCGTCGACGAACTCGATGACCTGGCCGGTCTCGACGTCGATCAGATGGTCGTGATGCTCCTCCGACGCCGCTTCGTAGCGCGCGCGCCCGTCACCGAATTCGTGCCGTTCGAGGATGCCCGCTTCCTCGAACAGCCGGACGGTGCGGTACACCGTCGCGATCGAGATGCGCGGATCGACGGCGGCGGCGCGCTCGTGCAGCGTCTCGACGTCGGGGTGATCCTCGGCGTCGCTGAGAATCTGGGCGATGGTCCGCCGCTGGTCGGTGATCCGCAGCCCCTTCGCGGCGCACAAATCCTCAATGTCGATATGACGATGCATCACGCCCGATTAGGGAAGGGAGCCCAACGGGTAAAGGAGAAGAAATCTCACGCGCGCCACACCCATGCCGGACGAAGGCTCAGGCCCCGGGCTGCCAGACGAGGGTCAGGGCATCGAACAGCGCCGCACCGGGACCGCGATAATAGTCGCGGCGGCGCCCGGCGAGCTCGAAGCCTCCTCCCCGATAAAGGTCGATCGCCCGGTTGCCCTCGCGCACCTCCAAGTGGAGCCGGGTCGCGCCGGCGCGGGTCGAATGGTTGACGAAGTGGTCGAGCAGCGTGCGGCCCACGCCGCGCCGGCGGGCGTCGGGCGAGACCGCGATCAGCAGCAGTTCGGCCTCGTCGGCGACGGTGCGCAGCAGCGAGAATCCGAGCGGCTCGCCGGCGGCGTCGCGGGCAAGGGTCAGCCGGACGCCGCTCATTGGCAGGATGCCGGCGCATTGCGACCGCGTCCACGCCTCGCCGAACTCGGGCGAGAAGGCGCAGGCCATGATCGCCATGACCTCGTCCAGCTCGCCGGACGTGGCGGCGACCAGGGTCAGCGCAGCGTCGTCCGCGGTGCTGCTCATGCCGCCATCGGCCGTGCGTCGGGCGCGCGGATGTACAGCGGCTCGGCGGCAAGCGAACGAAGCGCCGGCGTCAGGCGCCAGGCGAAGCGCGCGCTTGGCAGCACGTCGCTTGCCTCGCCCCAGCCGCGGGCGGAAACGAGCGCTTCGGCGCCGCTCCCGACGACCAGCGGAGCCGTCGTGATCTTCGCGGCATCGGCCGGAGTGAGGTTGCGCGCCTCGTCGAGGGCGGCGAACGGCGCGCGTTCGAACGATTGGACGAACAGTTCGCCATGCCCCCCCGCCATGCACGCTGCCATGGGGCCGTCCCCAGGCGCGGACGCCGCGAGCAGCGCCAGGCTCGGCATCCCCAGCAGAGCGGCTCCCCAGCCGATCGCCATGCCATGCGCGGCCGCGAGCGCGACCCGCAAGCCGGTGAAGCTGCCCGGTCCGACCCCGACCAGCACGGTCGATGGCTGCCGATCGCCCTCGGATCGTTCAGCAAGCAGCTCAGCAATCATCGGCACGAGCCGCTCGGCATGGCCGCGTCCGATCACCTCGTCGCGTGCGCCGAGCCGCTGTCCCTGTTCGTCGAACAGCGCCGCGGTGCAGGCCGCAGTCGAGCAATCGAGGACGAGGATCAGCGGCTTGCCTCCGGCGGTTGAGCGCCGTCAGAGTGCCGCCAAGGGTGGGGCAGGGCAACCCCTGACGTGACCCTTCAGGCGGTGGCCTAGACCGCCTCGACGCTCTCCACCTCGGGCACGTAATGTTTGATCAGCCCCTCGATGCCCTGCTTCAGGGTCACCGCGGAAGACGGGCACCCGGAACACGCGCCCTGCATGGCGAGGTAGAGCCGGCCGTGGCGATAGCCGCGATAGACGATGTCGCCGCCGTCCTGCGCGACGGCGGGCCGCACGCGGGTCTCGATCAATTCCTTGATCTGGTCGACGATATCGGCGTCAGAGGGGTCCTCCTGGACCGCGAAATCCTCGTCGCGCGAGACCTCGATGCCGCCCGCGCTGCCGGCTGCGAACAGCGGTGCGCCGGTCACGAAATGGTCGAGCAGGATGCCGAGCACGTCGGGCTCCAGGTCGGCCCAGTCAGCGCCCGGCGCGGCGCTGACCGAGACGAAGTCGCGCCCGAAGAACACCCCGTCCACGTCGCCGGTGGCGAACAGCGCGGCCGCCAGCGGGCTCGCCTCGGCCGCCGCGACGTTGGCGAAGTCGCGGCTGCCGGCGTCCATAACCGGGCGGCCGGGGAGATATTTGCGGGTCGCCGGGTTGGGCGTGCGTTCGGTCTCGATGAGCATGGCCGCGATGTGGCCCTGTGAGCGCCGGCAATCAACCCTG
>CAXSDY010000266.1:0-2210 GCA_964235835.1 uncultured Sphingomonadaceae bacterium
GGCGGCGATCAGGCCCTTGATCTCCTTGGCCGCGGCGGCGCTGCGCTGCGCCAGGTTGCGCACTTCGCTGGCGACGACCGCGAAGCCGCGCCCCTGCTCGCCGGCGCGCGCCGCTTCCACCGCCGCGTTCAGCGCCAGGATATTGGTCTGGAAGGCGATGCCGTCGATCACGCTGATGATGTCGGCGATCTTCTTCGAGCTGTCGACGATGCCCTGCATCGTCTCGACCACCTGGCCGACGACCTCGCCGCCGTGAGTCGCGACGGTCGAGGCGCCGAGCGCCAGCTGGTTGGCCTGCCGGGCGTTGTCGGCGTTCTGGCGCACCGTCGCGCCGAGCTGCTCCATCGAGGCCGCGGTTTCCTCGAGGGCGGCTGCCTGCGATTCGGTGCGCTGCGACAGATCCTGGTTGCCCGCGGTGATCTCCGCCGAGCCGGTGGCGATCGAATCGCTGGCGCGGCGGACGTTGCCGACGACTTCAGTCAGGCTCTCGGTCATCCGCCGCAGCGCCGCCAGCAGCTGGCCGGCCTCGTCGTTGCCCGTGGGCTCAATGCGGAGCGTGAGGTCGCCGGCCGCGACGCGCTGCGCCATATCGACCGCGGCGACGAGCGGCCCGGTGATCGAGCGCGTGAGCCGCCATGCCAGCCAGGCGCCGAGGAGCAGCGAGGCGCCGCTGATCGCGAGGATCAGCCACTTCGCCTGCTCGTAAGACGCCTGCGTCGCCGCGGCGCTCAGCGCGGCCTGTTTGTTCATCGAGGCGTCGACGTCGGCGAGCTTGGCAAGGACCTGCGTCAGGATCGGCATGCACTCGCTCGTCAGCGCCTTGACGGCCTCGTCGGTCCGCCGGGTGGTCGCGAGCGCGACGATGCGCGTCGCGATCGGCCGGTAGGTCGCCTCCAGGGCTGCCAGGTCGGCGACCATCTGGCGTTCCTCGGGCGTCGAGGTGGCCGGATCCTTCATGAATCCGGCGAGTCGCTCGAGGGCCTTGTCGAGGCGCTGCTGCGCGAGGGTGACGCGCTCCAGGTCGGGCTTTTGCGCCGCCGGGTCGGTGACCAGCGCCAGGTTGCGCGCGGCGATCGCCCGCAGGCCCACCGCGTCCTGGATCTCGTTGACCGCACCGGTCTTGGCGTGGGCGACTTCGGTGAGGTTCGACAGCCGATCGGCCAGGCCGGACATGCGCTCGAGCCCGATGCCCGCCACCGTCAGCTGGAGTGCGAGCAAGGTCGCAAAGCACAGGCCGAGCCGGGTACCGATCTTCATGTTGGCGAAGGTGAGCATGCGTGTTTTTTCCTTGGCGGACGGGTTCGTTCGGTTCAGTGCACGACGTCGATCAGCCCCATCTCGGCGCTGGCCATCAGCCCCTCGATGTCCATCAGGATCAGCATGCGGTCGGACACGCTGCCGATGCCGGTGATGAAGCTCGTATCGATCGACGAGCTCATCTCGGGCGCCGGCTTGATCGTGTCGCGGCCGAGTTCGAGCACGTCCGAGACCGAGTCGACGACGGCGCCGACAACACGGCCCTTGACGTTCAGCACGATGACGACGGTGAAATCGTTGTACTCGGCACTGTCGCAGCCGAGCTTCAGGCGCAGGTCGACGATCGGGACGATCACGCCGCGCAGGTTGACGACGCCCTTGATGAACGCGGGGGCGTTGGCAATGCGGGTCGGTGCCTCGTAGGAGCGGATTTCCTGCACCTTCAGGATGTCGATGCCGTATTCCTCGCCGCCGAGGCGAAAGGTCAGGAATTCGCCGCCGACCGCGGCCGCTTTGCGCGCGGCCTCGTGCTGGGCGATCTGGCGGGCGTCGGTCATCATGTCCATGGCGGTTCCTTCGGATTCAGTGCGGATTCGGATTCGGGTTCGGCGGGTCGGTCGGACGGCTTCAGTGGCGCGCGCGGCGCACCAGGCTGCCGACATCCAGGATCAGCGCGACGCGGCCGTCGCCCATGATCGTGGCGCCCGAGATGTCGTCGACGCGGCGGTAGTTGGCTTCGAGGTTCTTCACCACCACCTGCTGCTGGCCCAGCAACTGGTCGACGAGGAGCGCGACCCGGCCGCCTTCGGCTTCGGCGACGACGATGATTCCGGGGACCTGCTCGCAACTGAAGCGCGGCACGTGGAACAGCTGCTCGAGGTCGAGCACCGGCATGAATTCGTCGCGCACCTCGATCACGCGGCCCGAGCCGCCGATCGTCCGGACCGATTCCG
>CAXSDY010000267.1:0-1399 GCA_964235835.1 uncultured Sphingomonadaceae bacterium
GGCAAGGAGGAGATCGACCCGGCGTTCGAGCATGTCCGGCCGGAGGATCTGCCGGTGATCGAGGGCGATGGCGTGTCGGCGCGGGTGCTGATGGGCAGCGCGTGGGGGCGGACGGCGGCGACGACCTGTCATTCGCCGACGATCTACGCCGATCTGATGCTGGATGCCGGCGCGAGCGTTCCGATCGACGCCGAGGCCGACGAGCGGGCGATCGTGGTGACCGAGGGCGAGGCGACGCTCGACGGGGCGCCGATCGCGCTGTTCGACCTGATCATCCTGGCGCCGGGTCACGCGGCGACGCTGCGGGCGACTTCGGCGTGTCGCGCGATGCTGCTAGGCGGCGGCGCATTCGCGACCCCGCGGCACGTGTTCTGGAACTTCGTCAGCTCGTCGCGGGAACGGATCAACCAGGCCAAGGACGACTGGCGGGCGGGGCGGTTCGGGATCGTGCCGGGGGACGAGGAGGAATCGATCCCGCTGCCAGAGGTGCCGCTCACGGTCAGCTATCCATGACGGAGTTCCGCAAGGTCGCGCTTTCGACCGGCGTGACGCTCAACGTCGCGCTCGACGGCCCGAGCGATGCGCCTCCGGTCATCCTGCTCCACGGCTTCCCCGAGTCTCACCGCACGTGGCGCGGCGTGGCGCCGCTGCTCGCCGACCGGTTCCGGCTCGTCATGCCGGACCTGCGTGGGTTCGGGGCGTCCGACCAGCCGCAGGAGGTCGACGCCTATCGCACCGACAAGATGGTCGCCGACCTGTTCGCGCTGGCCGATGCGCTCGGCATCGATCGGTTCGCGCTGGTCGGGCATGACTGGGGCGGCGCGACGGCTTGGGCGGCGGCGATCGGGGACTCCCGGGCCGACACGGGGCGAATCGAGCGGCTGGCGATCGTCAACGCGCCGCACCCGGTCGTCTTCCAGAAGAGCCTGATCGAGCACGCCGATCAGCGCGCGGCATCGCAGTATATGACCGCGTTCCGCACGCCGGGGTTCGAGAAGATCGTCGAGGCGATGGGCTTCGAGAAGTTCTTCGACAAGAGCTTCTCCGGCCACGTCGATCTGGCGACGATTCCAGCGGAGGAACGCGCGCAATATATTGCGGAGTGGAGCCAGCCCGGAGCGCTGACCGCGATGCTCAACTGGTACCGCGCGTCGCCGCTGATCGTGCCGCCCCCGGGCGTGACCGTCCCGATCCCCGACTGGGTGCTCGGCGCCTTTCCCACGATCCGCATTCCGGTGCGCGTGATCTGGGGGATGGACGACAAAGCGTTGTTGCCGGTCCAGCTCGACGGGCTGGGGCGGCTGGTCGAGCGGCTCGAGGTCGTGCGGCTGCCAGGGGTCGGCCACTTTGCGCCGTGGCAGGCGCCGCAACAGGTTGCCGCCGCGCTGGCCGGTCACCA
>CAXSDY010000267.1:1409-2207 GCA_964235835.1 uncultured Sphingomonadaceae bacterium
GGGTGGACCGAACGGGTCGCGGCCGCGCTCGCCCCCTTCCTCGGTGGGTAGGGCGCGGCTACAGGCGCGGGATGACCCGTTCCGTTTCGCGCTCCGCCGCCCGGCTCGCCGCCGTCCAGGCGCTCTATCAGCTCGAGATGGAGCCGATGGCGGTCGCGCCCTTGCTGCACCAGTTCCACGAACACCGGCTGGGCGCGACGATCGAGGACGCGACCTATGCCGAGGCGGAGCAGAGCTTCTTCGACGATGTCGTGCGCGGGGTGGATGCGCGGCGCGGCGAGATCGACGGGCTAATCGCGGGCAAGCTGGCGACCGGGTGGAGCCTGGAGCGGCTCGACCGGCCGATGCGGGCGATCCTGCGCGCCGGAACGTACGAGCTGATCGCCCGACCGGACGTGCCGGTGGGCAGCGTCATCAGCGAATATGTCGATGTCGCCAAAGCCTTCTACGACAAGAAGGAGAGCGGGTTCGTCAACGGCCTGCTCGACGCCATCGCCAAGGGCGCGCGCGGCTGAGCGGCGAGTTCGCGTTCGTCGCCGCGCTACGGGCGATCGCGCGGGCGCCCGAAGCGCGCGGGCTCGACGACGATGTCGCGGTGCTCGGCGACCTGGTGCTGAGCCACGACATGATCGCGCAGGGGGTCCACTATCTGCCCGCCGATCCGCCCGAGAGCGTTGGGTGGAAACTGGCGAACGTGACCCTGTCGGACCTGGCGGCCAAGGGAGCGACGCCGGTCGGGGCACTGGTCGGCCATTGTCTTGGCGAGGGCGACTGGGACCTGCGCTTCCTCGAGGGGCT
>CAXSDY010000268.1:0-2186 GCA_964235835.1 uncultured Sphingomonadaceae bacterium
TCGAGGTCGCAATCGTCGAAGATCAGCACCGGCGCGTGCCCGCCGAGTTCCAGAGTCAGCCGCTTCATGCCGTCGGCGGCGAGCTTCATCAGATGCTTGCCGACCGCGACCGATCCGGTGAAGCTGATCTTGCGCACGATGCGCGAGCCGATCAGGTGGCGGCTGACCATGTCGGGCACGCCGTGGACGTCCTGGTAGACGCCCTGCGGCAGACCCGCATCATCGAGCGCGCGAGCCAGCGCGGCAGTCGACGCGGGCGTCTCCTCGGGCGGCTTGGCGATCACCGCACAGCCGGCGGCGAGCGCTGCGGCGACCTTCTTCGCCAGCAGGTAGAGCGGAAAATTCCACGGCGTGAAGGTCGCGACGACCCCGACCGGCTGGTGGATGACCATCGAGCGCTGCCCCGACGGACGGACCAGCAGCCGGCCGTAATCGCGGCGTATCTCCTCGGCGTACCAGTCGAACATCGAGGCCGAGCCGGCAACCTCCGCGCGGGACTCCGCGAGCGGCTTGCCCTGTTCCTGGGTCATGAGGCTGGCGATCTCTTCGGTCCGCTCGCGCAGCAGGGCAGCGGTCTTGCGCAGCACGCCGCCGCGCGTGTCGGCATCGGTCGCCCGCCACAGCGGAAACGCCCGCTCTGCCGCGTCAAGCGCCTCGTCGAGGTCGGCCGCGGTCGCCAGCGGCAATTGCGCAATTCCGCTGCCGTCGACCGGGTTGACGACCGTGAACTCGTCGCGTCCCTCGCCGCTGCGCCAACTGCCGCCGATGAACATTTTCAGCTCGGATTGATAGGTCATCGCCCGGCGGATACGCCTCCGGCGCGGCCGCGCCAAGACCCCCGCCTTGATGCATCTGCCGGCGCTCGCTAGGCGGTTGTCCAAAGGAGACTTTCGATGAACAAGCAGGAACTCGCACAGAAAATGCAGGAGGCCGGCGCCTTCCTGCCGGGCAAGCGCGTCAAGGTCGACTTCGGCGGCAGCGAAGGCGCGCTGATGCTGGACGGCATCGATCAGAAGGTGAGCGAGGCCGAAGGGGTTGCGGATACCACGATCAAGGTTAGCTGGGACGACTGGCAGGCGCTGTCGTCAGGCCAGCTCGACGGAATGACGGCGTTCATGACCGGCAAACTCAAGGTCGACGGCGACATGTCCAACGCGATGCAGCTGCAGAGCGTGCTTGGCAAGCTGCGCGGTTAATGGCGCAGAAGATCTATTCCGACGCCGGCGCCGCGCTCGATGGCGTGCTGCGCGATGGCATGACCATCGCGTCCGGCGGCTTCGGGCTGTCGGGCATTCCCGAGCGGTTGATCGATGCGATCGTCGCGAGCGGGGTCAGGCGCCTCACGATCGCGTCGAACAACGCCGGGATCGACAACGAGGGGCTCGGCAAGCTGCTCCGCACGCGCCAGGTAGCCAAGATGATCTCGTCCTACGTCGGCGAGAACAAGGAGTTCGAGCGGCAGTATCTGGCGGGCGAGCTCGAGGTCGAGTTCTGCCCTCAGGGAACGCTCGCCGAGCGGATGCGCGCGGGCGGGGCCGGTATCCCCGGCTTCTACACCAAGACCGGCGTGGGCACGCTGATCGCCGAGGGCAAGGAAGTGAAGACCTTCGAGGGTGAGGACTATATCCTCGAGCGCGGCATCCGTGCCGACCTTGCGATCGTCAAGGGATGGAAGGCCGACGAGGCGGGCAACTTGATGTTCCGCAAGACGGCGCGCAACTTCAACCAGCCGGCGGCGACGTGCGGCAAGGTCTGCGTCGCGGAGGTCGAAGAGATCGTGCCGGTCGGCACCCTCGATCCCGACTGCATCCATCTGCCGTCCATCTACGTCAACCGCCTGATCTGCGGCGCGCCCTACGAGAAGAAGATCGAGTTCCGCACGGTACGCGAGCGGGCGGCGGCTTGATGTTTGGGAAAGGCTCAAGTCGATAGCACCCGGCAGTATCCCTCTCCGACCTTGCTGGGTTGTGGATCGCGTAAGCAGCTTAGCCAAGTTTGAAGACTAAGTATGGCCAGCGTCACCATTCACGAAGAGAAAACGCATCTTTCCGGCTGATCAAGGAAGCGATCGCGGGCGGCGAAGTGACGATCATCCAAGGGGCGCTCAGGCGAAGAACTCGTCAGGCTCATCCCGGCGCGCGCCCAAGCCAGGAAACGTCAGTTGGGGTGGTTGCGCGGCGACTCTT
>CAXSDY010000269.1:0-2163 GCA_964235835.1 uncultured Sphingomonadaceae bacterium
TGATATGGGGTACGACGCGGTTATTAAGCCACCCAAAATACGCGTGCGCGAGTGGGTTTCAAAGCGGCAGCCGAAGCGGTGGCTGCTCGACAAGATACGCCTCCATCGCGGCCTCCCAACCATAGAGGAGTTCGCCGAGTGGGCCGAGCGAAACGTCAGCGTGGTAGTTACCGGCCACGACTCCTACCCCTGCGTCGTCCATGCTTGGGACAACACGCCACGCTCGGGTGCCCGAGGGGTCGTGCTGCGCAACCCCGACCCAGCAGTGTTTGCCCGGCTGCTCTACGCCGCGCTGGCCTCGGTCTCCGGGAAGCCTGCGGGTAAGCAACTCGTGTTTCTGAAATCCTGGAACGAGTGGGCCGAGGGAAATCATTTGGAGCCGGACCTGAAGTACTCCGATAGCTACCTTCAGGTCATTGCCGAGGCGTTACGTGCCGGAGCATGGCGCGCATAGAAAGGCCAGCATGTCGATTATGTCCCGAGTTATACAAACGGCCGCGTTCCGCGACTCTCGGGGGGGATTGAACTAATCTTACTGTGTCAGAAACATGGGATCATCAGTTTGGCGCTGGCAGCAGGGGCATCTTGGCACCGACCGGGCGAGCGCGCGAGCGATGGTGTTTCGAAGCGTGGTCATTGAGGTGGGAACGTGGCGTTCAGGCCGGACCGGCAGCGCCGCGAGGTCGGTAATCTTGGGGTTAGGACAGATGCTTGGAGGGATGGCGGCCAGAACCGGTCTGAGGGGGGAAAAGCGCCCCGTTCGGCGATGAGGAATCCGTATGCGGCGATGCAGAGCGTCGCGTGATGGTGGAAGCCTCGCCATCCCCGTCCCTCGTAGTGGCCTAGCCCGATCTCCTGTTTAAGGTCCTGGTAATCCCGTTCGATGCGCCAGCGCAGCTTGGCTTGATCGACCAGGGCGCGGCGGGTTGTGGCCGGCGGCAAGGTGGACAGCCTGTCAATCGGCCGTTTAACCGCGACTGTCTGTCAACCTCTTTCTGCTGAGCATTTTTCCTGAGGCAAGAGGTTGCATCAGTCCCGTCCGTATCCGCGGGGTGGCTCGATGTCGGGGAGGTCGGATAGGTCGAGGTCGATGATGGCCTGGAGAGCTTCGGCGGTTGCGGTGTCGCGCAGCCCGTCGGGCAATCTCTCGGCCCAGGCGGCGTATTCGGCCTGAAGAGTGATCAGCTCGGCGACGGCGTCGTGCCAACGCTGTGTTCGGGTGCGTCGGTCCGCCGGCCGCCTGTAGCGAACCACGGGCGTGGTCTTCCCAGACTCAAGGCGGGCTCGATAGCGCGCCTGCCGCTCGGCCATCGCTGAGAGGTGCTCGCCCTGCGGCTGTCGGCCTCTTGGCATGGCTTCTTCTCCGTCACGTAACGCTGCTCAGGGGTGGTGGCCGCCACATGCTGCCTTTTGGCAGCCCGGCAGGGTGTCTGATCCGCGTCATCAGGCCTGGTCGCGCCGATGCCGTCTCCATGCCGGGGTCAGGGTCCTTTCCGAGGTCTACGCCTCATGATTGTGTTCGGGGTGGGTGCCTCAACGTGTCCAGCGGAGTGCGAGGAACTCGCCGTCAGCCGATTGACCGAGGTCACCGTCACCGCCGTCCCGGCAGGGACACGAACCGGTGCTGCCAATACGGCAGGCCGGATCCCGAGAGTGGCTAGGCGGTCTTCTCCGCTCCCCACTCGAACTCTGCGTATTCCGGTGATCCTGAACGGCCAATCCGGTCCATCGTGAACACCTGATCCGGTGATCTTGAACACGCGCCGGACCTTGCCTGAGCGGGGCGGTGCCGGCCGTGGTGTTGGACGTCGAGGCGGTGTCACTGACGGGTTAGGATGTCTCACTCTGCGGCTGCGTCCGTCAAGCTTTCGTTCTTGTGGGCCACCTGCCGCTTGCGCAGGCTGCCGCCCTTCACGGCGGTGGACTTGGCGCCCGCGCCGCCATCCACAACGTAAGCGTTGCGGCGCGACATCTGGCGGGTGAGATGCGTTTCGTGATTCTGGTTGCGGATGGACACGCTGCTGCCGGAGTTGGTCGCCGACGGGGCTGAGGACGCTCGTATGATTGGTCGTACGGTTGGCGAGAGCCTTGGGCCGGAGTTGACGCCGACCGAGGTCGCCCGCAGGCATGGGATCAGCACGGGCCAGCTGTATACGTGGCGCC
>CAXSDY010000270.1:0-2155 GCA_964235835.1 uncultured Sphingomonadaceae bacterium
ATGGCGACGAACAGCCGGTGCATGCGCGCCGCCTAATCCGCTCCGTTCCGGGACGCGACCGGTTTCTCTTGAAGCAGGACGGGAAAACCACGATATAGCGGTTGATCGGGGAGTGTCGTCGAGGCCCCCCGGAAGAGGAGATGAAATGAACCAGTTCGACCCGCGCGTGACCGGCGTGAATGCCGCCACCGTCGGCGTGCCGCGTGCCGCCCGCGACGTGGGCCTCCGGTCCTACATGCTGTCGGTTTACAACTACATGGCGTCGGGCGTGTTGCTAACCGCCATCGTCGCCCTGCTGTTCGCCCCCTATGCGGCGCAGACGCTGATCAGCCAGTCCGGACGCGGCCTCAGCGGGCTCGGCTGGATCGTGACGCTCGCCCCGCTCGGCTTCGTGTTCGCCCTCTCCATGGGCGTCAACCGGATGCAGACGAGCACCGCCAAGGCGCTGTTCTTCGCCTTTGCGGCGGTCATGGGCCTGTCGATGTCGACGCTGTTCCTGGCCTACACCGGGGTGTCGATCGCGCAGACGTTCGTCGCAGTGACGGCGGCGTTCCTCGGCCTGTCGCTGTTCGGCTACACCACCAAGAAGGATCTGTCGGGCTTCGGCACCTTCCTGATCATGGGCGTGGTCGGGTTGCTGGTGGCGATGCTGATCAACATCTTCCTGCGCTCGCCGGCGATGCAGCTGGCGATCAGCGCGATCGGCGTGCTGCTGTTCGCGGGCCTGACCGCCTACGACACGCAGAAGATCAAGAGCATGTACGCCTATGTCGCGGGCAGCGAGATGGTCGCGAAGTCCGCCGTAATGGGCGCGCTGACGCTCTACCTCGACTTCATCAACATGTTCACCTTCCTGCTGCAGTTCACGGGCAACCGCCGCTAAGCGAGCGCCCGACCGACAAAGGCGAGGGCTCGGCGGGAGACTGCCGGGCCCTTTTTCTTCGCCGTTTGCAGATGGGGCGGGAGCGCTCTCGACGAGCGATCCTCAAGACTTAGCGTTCGCCGCCGCTTCATCGTCGATCTGCTTGGCGCGGCGACAGGCGTCGCGGTCGGTGACGCCGGCGACATAGTCGGTGAAGGCCGCCCGTGGCTCGAGCATGTTGAACATCATCAGGAAGCCGATCTGCGAGCCGACATAGACGTCCGCCGCGCTGAACCGGTCGCCGGCGACGAACCGCTTGCCCGCGACCGCCTTCTCGAGCGTGTCGATCGCGAGGTCGAAATTGCCGTAGCCGACCATCGCCTGCCGCTCCGGCGGCGCTTCCCAGCCGAGCGACTTGTTGGTGAAGGCCGCCTCGATCGGCGAGGCGGCGAACAGCATCCAGCGGTAATAGTCCGCGCGATCGGCCGGCGCGGGGGCGAGGCCGGCCTGCGGAAAGGCGTCGGCGAGGTAGAGGCAGATCGCGGCGACCTCGGTCACCACCTTGCCGTGGTGGCGGATGGCGGGGACCTTCCCCATCGGGTTGATCGCCAGATAGTCCGGCTGCTTGATGGTCGTCCCGTAATCCAGGGTCTGCGTCTCGTAGGGCTCGCCGACCTCCTCCAACATCCAGCGGACGATCTGGCCGCGCGATTGGGGGTTGGTGTAGAACGTCAGCTCGGCCATGCGACTCTCCCTCGACAAGAACAAACCGGAAACTAGGCGCGTTCGATGGCGTCCTCAAGCATCTCGATCGCGACGCCGAGCGCCTTGACCCGCACGCCGCCTCGGCCGATCGCGCCGAACTGCTCGCGGCGAACGTCCGTCTTCCCGTCGCGCACTGCATAGGCGATATAGACCAGCCCCTCTTCATCCTCGTCCGCGCCAGGTCCCGCGAAGCCGGTCACCGACACGGCAATGGCGGCCTTGCAGCGATTGAGCGTTCCCTCCGCCATCGCACGAGCCACTTGCGCGGTGACCGCCTTGTTCTCGCCGACCTGAGCGGGCGTGAGGCCCAGCAGCTCAACCTTCGCGTCGGAATCGTAGACGACGAACCCGCGGTCGAAACCGTGGCCGGCGCCGTCGATGTCGGTCAGCAGCGAGGCAAGCAGCCCGCCGGTGCAACTCTCGGCCGTCGCCAGACTGAGCCCCGCCTCGCACACCCGCCGCATCAGCCGCTCCGCGCGCGCGTCGAGCTCGTCGGGCAAGGCGGGTTGCAGGGTCTCGGTCATGGGT
>CAXSDY010000271.1:0-2154 GCA_964235835.1 uncultured Sphingomonadaceae bacterium
ATGAACGGCAGCCGGCCGCCCTCGCGCTTCTTGTCGACCAGCATGTGCTCGGCGAGCCGTTCGCCTGGCGCCGCGATGCCGCACGCCGCGAGCGCCGCCGGCAGCCCGATCGCGGCAAGATGCCCCCGGACCCGCTCGGCGCCCGCGGGGGCGCAAAGCCCCCGCTCGACCGAGAAGTCGAACGCCAACATCACGCCTGCGGCGACCGCCTCGCCGTGCAGCAGCCAGTCCGAGAACCCGGTCTCAGCCTCCAGTGCGTGGCCGAACGTATGGCCGAGGTTGAGCAGCGCGCGCTGTCCGCTGGTCTCGTGCTCGTCCGCCGAAACGATGCGCGCCTTGCCGGCCACCGCGGTCGCGATCGCGTGCGACAGCGCCGCCGGATCGCGCGCCAGCACGGCGGCGGCATGGGCGTCGAGCCAATCGAAGAACGCCGCATCCTCGATCAGCGCATATTTGACGATCTCGGCATAGCCGGCGCGCATGTGGCGGTCGCTCAGCGTGTCGAGCACGGCGGGGTCGATCAGCACCAGCGCGGGCTGGTGGAACGCGCCGACCAAATTCTTGCCGGCCGGCACGTTGATCGCGGTCTTGCCGCCGACCGAGCTGTCGACCTGGGCCAGGAGCGAGGTCGGCAGCTGGATGAAGCGGCAGCCGCGCTTGACGATCGCGGCGGCGAACCCGACGAGGTCGCCGATCACCCCTCCCCCGAACGCGACGACATGATCACCCCGTTCGACGCCGAGCGCGAGCAGCTGGTCGACGAGCCCGGCGAGCGAGCCCCAGCTCTTGGTCCCCTCGCCCGCCGGAAGCACGATCGGCGCAGCCTGGATGCTGCCCAGCGCCGCGGCGAGCTGCTCGCCCTGCGCAGCCCACACCTGCTCGTCGCTGACGACGACCAGCCGATCGGCGCGAGCGTAGGGGCCGAGCAGTTCGCCGGCGCGGCTCAGCAGGCCGTGCTCGATGCGGATGTCGTAGCTGCGCTCGCCGAATTCGGCGGTGACCGTCGCCATCAGCCGCACTGCGCGCGGTGGAGCAGCTTCTGGTCGGCGAGCACCAGCGCCATCATTGCCTCGACGACCGGCACGCCGCGGATGCCGACGCACGGGTCGTGGCGGCCCTTGGTGCTGATCTCGGTCTCGTGCCCGTCGCGGTCGACGGTGCGCATCGGGGTGACGATCGACGAGGTCGGCTTGAACGCCACGCGGACAACGACATCCTGGCCCGTGGCGATGCCGCCCGCGATGCCGCCATTGTGGTTGGCGAGGAAGCGGCCGCCCGCGCGCATCTCGTCGGCATTGTCCTCGCCGCGCAGCCGGGCGGCGGCGAACCCCTCGCCAGTCTCGACGCCTTTGACCGCATTGATCGAGACCATCGCCGCGGCGAGCTCGGCATCGAGCTTGGCATAGAGCGGCGCGCCCCACCCGGCGGGTACGCCGCTGGCGACGCATTCGACGATCGCGCCGACGGAGGAGCCGGCCTTGCGCGCGCCGTCGACGATGGCTTCCCACCGCGCTGCGGCGTCCGCATCCGGGCCGAAGAAGGGATTGCGATCGATCTCTGCGACGTCGAACCGCGCCCGGTCGATGCGGTCGCCGCCGATCTCGACGACATAGGCGCGGATCGACACCTCGGGGATCACCAGCCGCGCGACGGCGCCCGCGGCGACCCGCGAGGCGGTCTCGCGCGCCGAGCTCCGCCCGCCGCCGCGCCAGTCGCGAAAGCCGTATTTCGCGTCATAGGCCTGGTCGGCGTGACCGGGCCGATAGCCCGTCGCGATGTCCGAATAGTCCTTCGATCGCTGGTCGACATTGTCGATCATCAGGCTGATCGGCGTGCCGGTCGTCCGCCCCTCGAAGACGCCCGACAGGATGCGCACCTCATCGGGCTCGCGGCGCTGCGTGGTGAACCGCGAGGCGCCCGGGCGACGCTTGTCGAGCCACGGCTGGATGTCGCCCTCGCTCAGCGCCAGGCCGGGCGGGCAGCCGTCCACCACCGCGCCGATCGCCGGCCCGTGGCTCTCGCCCCAGGTTGAGAAGCGGAACATCCGCCCGAAGCTATTGACGCTCACCAGGAATCCCGGCGCATGAAGATCGAGAAGATGGTCGCATTGTCGGGTCGATCGTGGAGGTCGCGCCGAACGATGTCGAGGCCGTA
>CAXSDY010000272.1:0-2136 GCA_964235835.1 uncultured Sphingomonadaceae bacterium
CGCACCACGCTCCAGGCCGGCGGCAAGTCATACGAATATTTCAGTCTCGCCAAGGCGGCGGAGCAACTCGGCGATATCTCGCGGCTGCCGTTCTCGATGAAGGTGCTGCTCGAGAACATGCTCCGGTTCGAGGACGGCAAGACCGTCACGGTGGATGATGTGCGGGCGATCATCGACTGGGTGAAGGATCCGACCAACCCCAACCGCGAAATCCAGTATCGCCCCGCGCGCGTGCTGATGCAGGACTTCACCGGGGTCCCGTGCGTGGTCGACCTGGCGGCGATGCGCGACGCGATCACCAGGCTCGGCGGCGATCCGGCCAAGATCAACCCGCAGGTCCCCGTCCACCTCGTCATCGACCATTCGGTCATGGTCGACGAATTCGGCACCCCCAAGGCGTTCGGCGACAATGTCGCGCTCGAATATCAGCGCAACGCGGAACGCTACGAATTCCTCAAATGGGGCTCCTCCGCGTTCGACAATTTCAAGGTCGTCCCCCCCGGCACGGGCATCTGCCACCAGGTCAATCTGGAGAATCTCGCGCAGACCGTGTGGACCTCCGAAGACCAGGATGGCGAGCTCGTCGCTTATCCCGACACTTTGGTTGGGACCGACAGCCACACGACGATGGTCAACGGGCTGGGCGTGCTCGGCTGGGGGGTCGGCGGGATCGAGGCCGAGGCGGCGATGCTCGGCCAGCCGGTCAGCATGCTGATCCCCGAAGTGGTCGGCTTCCGCCTCGACGGGTCGTTGAAGGAAGGCATCACCGCGACCGATCTGGTGCTGACGGTGACGCAGATGCTCCGCGCCAAGGGCGTCGTCGGGCGCTTCGTCGAATTCTACGGCCCCGGGCTCGATTCGATGACGCTCGCCGACCGCGCCACGATCGCCAACATGGCGCCCGAATATGGCGCGACCTGCGGCTTCTTCCCGATCGACGAGCGGACGATCGACTATCTCGCGCTGACCGGGCGCGAACCCGACCGCATCGAGCTCGTCCGTGTCTACGCCAAGGCGCAGGGCATGTGGCGCGACGCCTCCTCGCCCGATCCTTCGTTCACCGACACGCTGAGCCTCGACATGGCCTCGGTCGAGCCCTCGCTCGCCGGCCCCAAGCGCCCGCAGGATCGGGTGCGCCTGTCCGACGTCGACGAACAGTTCAACGCCGAACTCGAAGCCACCTACAAGAAGGTCGGCGAGCCGCGCGTCGCGGTCGAGGGCGAGGAGTATGACATCGGCCACGGCGACGTGATGATCGCCGCGATCACCAGCTGCACCAATACCTCCAACCCGTCGGTGCTGGTCGCCGCCGGGCTGGTCGCGCGCAAGGCCCGCGCGCTCGGCCTCGACAGCAAGCCGTGGGTCAAGACCAGCCTTGCGCCGGGCAGCAAGGTGGTGACCGATTACCTCGACGCGGCGGGCCTCAGCGAAGACCTTAACGCGATCGGCTTCAACCTCGTCGGTTATGGCTGCACGACCTGCATCGGCAATTCGGGCCCGCTTGCCCCGGCGCTGTCGGCGGCGATCGCCGAGCACGACCTCGTCGTCTCCTCGGTGCTCAGCGGCAACCGCAATTTCGAAGGCCGCGTGTCGCCCGACTGCCGCGCCAATTACCTTGCCTCCCCGCCCTTGGTGGTCGCCTACGCGCTGCGCGGGACGGTGTGCACCGACATGAATGCGACCCCGCTCGGCCAGGGCAAGGACGGGCAGGACGTCTATCTGAAGGACGTCTGGCCGACCAACGACGAGGTTCGCGCCCTGATCGACGCGCATGTCCACAGCGACATGTTCCGCGCCCGCTACGCCGACGTGTTCCGCGGCGACGAGCGCTGGCAGATAATCGCGATCAGCGGCGGCGAGACCTATGACTGGCCCGCCGCCTCGACCTATATCCAGAACCCGCCTTACTTCACCGGCATGACGATGACCCCCAAGCCGCTGACCGATGTCGAGGACGCCCGCGCGCTGGCAGTGTTCGGCGACTCGATCACCACCGACCACATCTCGCCCGCCGGCGCGATCAAGGCCGACAGTCCGGCCGGCACGTACCTCAGCGAGCACCAGGTCCCGCGCGCCGAATATAACAGCTATGGCGCGCGCCGCGGCAACCATCAGGTGATGATGCGCGGCACCTTC
>CAXSDY010000273.1:0-2117 GCA_964235835.1 uncultured Sphingomonadaceae bacterium
CTTATGCTCGCTCGTTTACGGGCCGGTCCGCCTGAGGGCGGCCGGACGCTTCTCCGACATTGAGATGAACGGCCCCGATCGCCTAGGACGGCGGCGGGCGTGAGCGAGACCCGAACCATGGCGACCCATCCTTCCTCCGGCGACGATGCCGCGATGCCCCTCGAGGCCGCGCGGCGCGAGATCGATGCGCTCGACGATCAGCTGCTCGGACTGATCGAGCGGCGCTTCGCTCTGTCGATGCACATCGCCGGCCTCAAGCAGACCGACGACACCCACCTCAAGATCCGCCCGCGGCGCGAGGCCGAGGTGCTTGCCCGCCTGATCGGTCGCGCGACCACCGCCACGCCGGCGCTGATTGCCCATGTCTGGCGCGAGCTGATGGCCCACAGCGTCCAGGCGCAGGTCGTCACCCCGATTATCCTCCACGCGCCGGCCGCCGCGGTCAGCGGGCTCGGCGACCGGGTGCGCGAGCGGTTCGGCCGCGCCGCGTCGATCGTCCTCGCCGGCACGCCGGACGAGGCGCTCGGCCATGCCCGCCACCGCCACGCGATTGCCGTCATCGCGCTCGACGGCAGCGGCTGGTGGACGCAGCTATCGGGCGACCCTGCGCTGGCTATCTTCGACCTGATCGATACGGGGAACGGCGCCGCGCTGCTGGTCGGCAGGATTGCGCGCCAGGATGTCGCCGAGGGGTGCGGCGTCGACGTGCTCGCCCAGCCCGGCGGGGACGTGCTCGCGACTCACGGCGGCTTGTCGCTGTGCCGGGGAGCGGAGCGATGAACTGGGCACCTGACAGCTGGCGGTCGCATCCTGCGGCCCAGGCCCCCGCCTATCCCGACGCCGGCGCGCTCAGCCGGGTCGAGCAGCGGCTGCGGGCCTCGCCGCCGCTGACCAAAACGGCTGATACGCTTCACTTGCGCGCGCTGCTGGCCAAGGTCGCGGCCGGGCGCGGCTTCATCGTCCAGGGCGGCGACTGCGCGGAGAGTTTCGCCGAGTTTGGCGCCGACAAGGTGCGCATGACCTTCAACCTGCTGCTGCAGATGGGAGCGATGATCGGCGCGCGGGCGGACAGGAAGTGGTTCACCTCGCCCGCATCGCAGGCCAGTTCGCCAAGCCGCGCTCCTCGCCCGAGGAGACGATCGACGGAGTGACGCTGCCGAGCTATCGCGGCGATGCGGTCAACGGCCCGGACTTCGACCTCACGAGCCGAATCCCGGATCCCAAGCGGCTGCTCGCCGCGCATCGCCAGGCGCAGGTGACGATCGAGCTGCTCGCCGCCTACTCGGCCGCGTCCTACGCCGACCTGCCCGCGATCCGCCGCGCGGCGCACGCCCGGCTCGGGCTGCGCGAACCGACGGCCGAGCCGCGCCCGGTCGCGACCTTCACCAGCCACGAGGCGCTGCTGCTCAACTATGAGCAAGCGCTGGCGCGATTCGATCAGGCGAGCGAGAGCTGGCTCGCGACGTCCGGCCACATGATCTGGCTCGGCGACCGCACACGGCAGCTCGACGGCGCGCACGTCGAGTTCGCGCGCGGCATCGGCAATCCGATCGGCATCAAGTGCGGCCCCAGTCTCGCGGTCGACGACATGATGCGCCTGATCGAGCGGATCGACCCGCAGAACCGGCCAGGGCGGCTGGTGCTGATCGGGCGCTTTGGCGCGGACAAGATCGCCGCGCATCTGCCGGCGCTGATGCAGGCGACGCGGCGCGAGGGACGCAGGCTGATCTGGTCGATCGACCCGATGCACGGCAATACGCAGAGCGTTGGCGCGCTGAAGACGCGGCTGCTGAGCCGGATCACGGCCGAGATCGGCACCTTCTTGGATGTCGCGAGCGCGGAGGGCGTCCACCCGGGCGGAGTGCACCTCGAGATGACCGGCGCGGACGTCACCGAATGCCTCGGCGGCAGCCTGCCGCTCAGCGAGGACGATCTGCCGCGCCGCTACCTCACCCATTGCGATCCCCGGCTCAATCAGGCGCAGGCGATCGACGTCGCGGCGATGATCGCCGAACGGATGGCGCCGCAGCGCAAGTCGGACGCCGCGTGAGCGATCGGCTGGTGTCGCGCCGGTCGGGCTCGCTCGCCGGGGCGATCGACGTGCCGGGCGACAAGTC
>CAXSDY010000274.1:0-2078 GCA_964235835.1 uncultured Sphingomonadaceae bacterium
GCGGGCAGGGGTTGTCGCCGAACCAGAGCAACTCGCCCGGCTTGGCGCCGTGAGCGACGAGGTAGCGCCAAAGCGGATGCGCCCGGTCGACCCGACCGCAGAGCAGGTCCCAGGCAAGCCAGCGGCGGTCGTTGTAGAACTCGACCCGAGCCGCCATGGGCGCGGTGCCGCGGATCGAGCACAGGTCGTCGGTCTGGACCAGGCGCGACCGCGGGTTGACCTTGCGAACCTCACACATCGCCAGCACCGTTGCCCGGCACTGGTTCAACAACGCGGCGACGAAAGAACGGTCGTCACGGGCGTGCGGATACCAGACACCGTAGAGACAGCTGAAACGCGCCGTCGTCATCGGCTCGTTGACCGGGGTCCAGTCTTCGAGCCACGGGTACCGGGCCGCCAGCGCTGCGGCGTGCCGCGCCAGGCCAGGTGCGAAGCTCGGGTCGAGGAGATTCGTATGGGCCGGGCCGCTGCCGTGGTGGACCAACCCGGCGATCGGTGCGATGCCAAGCCGACGCAGGTCCGCGAGGCGGCGATCGAGCCATGACCAGTCGGTGCCCCCGTGACCATCGGGCGTCAGCTTCTCCCACAACATCGGATAGCGGATGGCCTTGATGCCAAGCGAGGCGAACCGGTCCAGATCGTCGTCGCGCGTGAGGTGCCCGTTGCGGTCGAGCTGGCTGAAGTAGCTGTCCTGAACTCGATTGACCGTGCACTCGACGCCGCCCCACATCTCCGGGCGGCGGTCGGTCCGGCTGCCGAGGCGAACGGATGGGGCGAGGGTCGGAAACATCGGAAGCAGGGTCGGCTGAACCCCTCCCAGAGCAATCGACGGGCCTTGCCCGGTGTCCGACCTCGAGCCGGTGCGTGGGCCGGGTGGTGCCGGCTTTCGGAATCGAACCGAAGACCTTCCGCTTACAAGGCGGGTGCTCTACCAACTGAGCTAAGCCGGCCGGGACGCCGCAAGCCGAAGCGGCGGCAGTATAGGCGCGGGCGATGCAGCGGCGCCGGTGCGCGGAGCGTCGTTGCCGGCTTACTTCACGCGCTTGAGCGAAGGTCGCTTCGGCGGCTGCGGATCGGGCGGTGCGGGATCGGCTGGCGAACCGATGTCCTTGGCGGGCCGAGCGCCCGGCGTCGGACTCAGGGTGAGCGCGGTGCTCGTGGCCGGCACCGGAGTCGGCGTGGCCGGCGGCCCGGCCAGACGGGGGCCGCGCGGCGCCGGCGCCGGTGCCGCCGGCTTGCCCACCGTCGGCGTTGCCGCGGCGGGCTCGCCGCCGGCTTCCGTCGGCATCGGGAATGCCATGCCCTGCCCGTTCTCGCGGGCATAGATGGCGATGACGTGGTCGATGGGCACCGCGATCTCGCGCGAGGTGCCGCCGAAGCGCGCCTTGAATTCGATCAGCTCGTTGCCGAGCTTGAGCGCGCTGGTCGCCTCGAAGCCGACGTTCAGCACGATCTCGTTGTTCTTGACGTATTCCTTGGGCACGCGCACGTGCTCGTCGACGAACACGGCGACGTAGGGCGTGAACCCGTTGTCCGTGCACCAGTCGTGCAGGGCACGGATCAGGTACGGCCGAGTCGACGTGCCGGCGGTGGCGGGAGCGATCGGCGACGTCATGGCCAGCCTACTTGCGCATGACCTTCTCGGACGGCGTGAGTGCCTCGATGTAGGCCGGGCGCGAGAAGATGCGCTCGGCGTACTTCAGCAGCGGCACCGCGTTCTTCGACATGTCGATGCCGTAGTAGTCGAGCCGCCAGAGCAGCGGCGCGATGGCCACGTCGAGCATCGAGAAGTCGTCGCCGAGCATGTACTTGTTCTTCAGGAAGATCGGCGCGAGCTGCGTCAGCCGGTCGCGGATCTGCGAGCGCGCCTTTTCGAGTTGCTTGTCTGTGCCCTTGGTCGTGCCGCGGCCTTCGAGCACGTTGACATGCGCGAACAGCTCCTTCTCGAAATTGAACAGGAAGAGCCGGACGCGCGCGCGCGCCACCGGGTCGCCCGGCATCAGCTGCGGGTGCGGGAAGCGCTCGTCGATGTACTCGTTGATGATGTGCGACTCGTACAGGATGAGGTCGCGCTCGAC
>CAXSDY010000275.1:0-2074 GCA_964235835.1 uncultured Sphingomonadaceae bacterium
GATCTCGACGTGCCATGGACGAGGATCTCGGAACACAAGCACTTCGCGCCGTGGGAGGACTTCGACGACACGGTGGTTTTCAAGGCGTGCACCCGGGCGGAGTCCACCTCGAGATGACCGGGGCGGACGTCACCGAATGCCTCGGCGGTAGCCTGCCGCTCAGCGAGGACGATCTGCCGCGGCGCTACCTGACGCACTGCGACCCGCGGCTCAACCAGGCGCAGGCGATCGACGTCGCGGCGATGATCGCGGACCGGATGGCGCCGCAGCGCAAGTCGGACGCGGCGTGAGCGATCGGCTGGTGTCGCGGCGCTCGGGACCGCTCTCCGGGACGATCGAGGTGCCGGGCGACAAGTCGATGTCGCATCGGGCGCTGATCCTGGGCGCGCTCGCCGCCGGAGAAAGCCGCATTACCGGCCTGCTCGAAGGAGAGGACGTGCTGGCGACCGCCGCAGCCGTGGCCGCGTTGGGGGCCAAGGTCGAACGGCTCGGCCCGGGCGAATGGCGCGTGATCGGCGGCGAGTGGACCAGTCCCGCCGAGCCGATCGACTGCGGCAATAGCGGCACTGGCGCGCGGCTGCTGATGGGCGCTGTCGCCGGCTTCCCGATCGAGGTCGGCTTTACCGGCGACGCATCGCTGGGCAGCCGGCCGATGAGCCGCGTGCTCGATCCGCTGCGTGCGATGGGCGCGCGGGTGACAGCGGGCGAGGGCGACCGGCTGCCCGTCACGGTCCGCGGCGGCGCCCTCCGCGGCATCCGCTTCGTCAACGAGAAGGCTTCGGCGCAGGTCAAGTCGGCGATCCTGTTCGCGGGATTGCGCGCCGCCGGCGAGGTCGAGGTGGTCGAGCCGGTCGCGAGCCGCGACCATAGCGAGAACATGCTGCGCGCGTTCGGCTGTGACGTGGAGACCGATGGATCGACGATCCGCCTCGGTGCCCAGCGGAGTTTGCGCGCGGCCGACGTGGCGATCCCTAGCGACCCCTCGTCGGCCGCGTTCGCGCTCGTCGCCGCGTTGATCGTCCCGGGCTCCGAAGTCACGGCGCGCGGGGTCATGCTCAATCCACTGCGCACCGGCCTGCTCACGACGCTGGCCGAGATGGGCGCCCGGATCGAACTGGTGGACCGTCGCAGCGTCGGCGGCGAGGAGGTCGCCGACCTCGTCGCCCGTTCCTCCGTCTTGCACGGGATCGAGGTTCCCGCCTCGCGCGCGCCGAGCATGATCGACGAATATCCGATTCTCGCCATCGCGGCGGCGTTCGCGACGGGCCGGACGGTCATGCACGGCCTCGCCGAACTGCGCGTCAAGGAGAGCGACCGGCTCGCGGCGATCATCGGCGGGCTCCTGGCCTGTGGCGTGGAGGCGCGCTCCGAGGGCGACACGTTGATCGTCGAAGGCGGCATGCCGGCCGGCGGCGCGACGATCGACGCGCATTACGACCACCGCATCGCCATGAGCTTCCTCGTGCTCGGCCTGGTTGGCTTGGCGCCGGTCACCGTCGACGGCGCGGCGACGATCGCGACCTCGTTCCCCGGCTTTCCCGAAGCGATGCGATCGCTCGGCGCGAGCGTCGCATGAGGATCGCCTACCAGGGGGCGCCGGGCGCGTTCAGCCACGAAGCGTGCCTGATCTTCGCTCCGCAATATGAGGCGCTGCCCGAGGCGACGTTCGCCGACGTGGTCGAGGCGGTGCTGTCGGCCATCACCGATCGCGGCATCCTGCCGATGGCCAACAGCACGGGCGGCGAGGTGCCCGGCAATCGCGAACTGCTCGAGGACCCGCGGCTGAGTATCGTCCAGACGCAGCCCCTGCTGGTGCGGATGCACCTGCTCGCGCTGCCGGGCGTGACCCTGAAGGAGATCCGCACCGTCGTGTCGCACCCGATGGCCATCCGGCAGTGCGCCCGCAACATCGCCGAACTCGGCCTGTCCAGCGAGGAAGCGTCGAATACGGCGGTCGCCGCGGCGGGCCTCGCGAGCCGGGAGCGGGGCGTGCTCGCGTCCGCAGCCGCGGCGAGGGCGTACGGCCTCGACATCGTTCGGCGCGACCTCCACGATCGACCCGACAATGCGACCA
>CAXSDY010000276.1:0-2067 GCA_964235835.1 uncultured Sphingomonadaceae bacterium
TCGATCGACCCGGTCGACTGGGCGAAGGCTGCGGCGGGCATGACGACGGACGCTGCCGAACAGAGCAGGAGCAGTTTTTTCACGATAGTCCCCGATAGCTTGGATGAACCAAAATGCGGCTTGGATGAACCCGAAACGTGGCTTGGATGAACCCGAAACTCAGGCGTGACGGCAGCTACCGGCGGTTGAAGACAAGTCGATGACGGTCGCCGCGCCATGACTCTGCCTGGATGCGATGATGATCCGCTTGCCGGCCGCTTTCCCCGCGCGACTCGGGCTCAGGCTTGAGCAGATCGTATCGATTGCAACAAGCGATCAAGTGCCCGCGTGGCGATCCAGTCGGCGACCGATGCGAACGAGCAACAGGATGACCAGCGGCACCAGCACCGCGGACAGGATCACCTTCGCCAGCATCTGCCCGAGCAGCAGTTCGCGGATCGGGAACACGCCATAGAAGGCGATGGTGATGAAGATCAGCGTGTCGACCACCTGGCTCGCCATGCTCGCGACCGCCGAGCGCACGAACAGCAACCGGCCGCCATTGCGCCGCAGTCGGCTGAAGATCGCGACGTTGAGCAGGGTCGACGTGCCATAGGCGATGATCCCGCCGAGCCAGATGCGCGGCGTCGAGCCCATGATCGTGTCGAACGCCGCAAGCCGCTCGGGCTGCATATCCTTCGAGGCCGGCAGGGCGAGCACCGTCAGGCTGAGCAGGACCGACGCCACCAGCGGCACGAAGCCGAGCACGACCAGCCGGTTGGCCGTCTCGCGGCCGTGCAGCTCGGCCACCGCGCTCGACGTTGCGACGAGCAGCAGGAAGGCGAAGATGCCCGCTTCCACCGCGAGCGGCCCGAGCGCCACCTGCTTGTTGCCGAGCACGCCGGCGATGCACACCATCCCGCCATAGAAGATCGCGAGCGCGAACAGCGAGGGGGCGATCAGGGAGGGGGCGATCAGCGAGGGGGCGATAGGGCGGGGCGCCGCGGGGTCGTTCATGGGCAACGCCTACCCGGTTTGCGCCCCGCTTCAACCCCGCATTGACCGCGCGGGGAGGCGCCCTGTAGGCCGCGCGGCGTGACCTCTCCCGGCTCCGGCCCGACCCTCGACATCGTCGCGATCGGCGACGCGATCGTCGACGTCATCGCGACCTGCGACGACGCGTTCCTTGCCGCGCACCGCCTGCCCAAGGGGCAGATGCAGCTGCTCGATCCGATCGCCGCCGACGCGCTCTACGCTGCGATGGGCAGCGCGCGCGAGACCTCTGGCGGATCGGCCGCGAACAGCATGGCCGGCGCCGCGGCGATGGGCGCGCGCGCGGGCTTCATCGGGCAGGTCGCCGACGACCAGCTCGGCCGCATCTTCCAGCACGACATGCGCGCGCTCGGCGTCCGCTTCGACACGCCGCCGACAGCCGCCGACGTCCCGACCGGACGCTGCCTGATCCTGGTCACGCCCGACGCGCAGCGGACGATGAACACCTGTCCCGGGGCGTCGCACCTGCTGCGGCCCGACGCGCTCGACGAGGCGATGATCCGCAGCGCCGCGATCCTCATGCTCGAAGGCTATCTGTGGGGACCCGCGCTGCCGCGCAGCGCGATGCACCGCGCCGTCGCGATCGCGCATGCGGCGGGCCGCCAGGTCGCCTTCACCCTGTCCGAAAGCGTGTGCATCGCCGGGCGCAAGGAGGGGTTCTCCGGCCTGATCGACGCCGGTGGGGTCGACCTTTTGTTCGCCAACGAGGAGGAGGCGCTGCAGCTGACCGGGCGGGGCGACCTCGCCGGCGCGATCGCGGCGCTCGCGCCAAAGGTGCCGACGCTGGTCGTGACCCGCGGTCCGGCCGGCGCCGTGGCGGTTCAGGGCGGCGAGCGGGTCGACATTCCCGCCGCGCCGGTGTCGCGCGTGGTCGACACGACCGGCGCGGGCGACCTGTTCGCCGCCGGCTTCCTCGCCGCGCGCTGCAAGGATGCGCCGCTCGAGCGCTGCCTGCGCACCGGCGCGATCGCCGCGGCGGAGATCATCTCGCACTTCGGCGCGCGGCCCGAGCGCGACCTCAAGCTGCTGGTCCGC
>CAXSDY010000277.1:0-2040 GCA_964235835.1 uncultured Sphingomonadaceae bacterium
GGGTTCTATCCGTGCAAGGCGAGCGCGCGATGACCCCCGCCGCGCCCATCCTCTTCTTCGATTCCGGCGTCGGCGGGCTGTCGGTGCTCGCTCCCACCCGCGCGCTGCTGCCGAACGCGCCGATCGTCTACGCCGCGGACAGCGCCGGCTTCCCGTATGGCACCAAGAGCGAGGCCGAACTCGCGGCGCGGGTGCCGGCCTTGCTCGGCCGCCTCGTCGAGCGCTTCCGCCCGCGCCTCACCGTCATCGCCTGCAACACCGCCTCGACGATCGCGCTCGACGTCGTGCGCGCCGCGCTCGACGTGCCTGTCGTCGGCACGGTCCCGGCGATCAAGCCCGCCGCGGAGCAGTCGCGCACTCGCGTCATCGGGGTGCTCGGCACGGACGCCACGGTCCGCCAGCCCTATGTCGACGACCTCGCCGCGCGGTTCGGGGCCGACTGCACGATCCTGCGGCACGGCTCGGCCGACCTCGTGGCGCTCGCGGAAGCGAAGCTCGCCGGCGAGCCGGTCCCCGTCGAGGCGGTCCGCGACGCCGTCGCGCCGTTGTTCGCGCAACCCGACGGCGAGCGCATCGACACGATGGTTCTCGCCTGCACCCATTTCCCGCTGCTCGCCGACGAACTGGGTGCCGCCTGCCCGCGCGTCGCCCTGGTGGACGGCGGCGCAGGCATCGCCCGGCGGGTCGCTTATCTCACCCGCGACCAGGCCTGGCCGCAGCACGCCACGCCCGGGCGTGCCGTCTTCACCGGCGGCGTTCCGGCCGGCCCGCTCGTCACCGCGCTCGCCGGCTTCGGCCTCGCCACCGTCGAGCGGTTCTAGGCTCTGGCAAAACGTCCGCGACGGGATTAAGGCGCGATTATCAGACGAGGGCGGTGGTGGATTACAGCAGCATCTTCCAGGCGGCGATCGACCGGCTGCACGACGAGGGACGCTATCGCGTGTTCATCGACGTGCTGCGCAACAAGGGCGCCTTCCCGAACGCGCGCTGCTTCGCGGGCCATAACGGGCCCAAGCCGATCACCGTGTGGTGCTCCAACGACTATCTCGGCATGGGCCAGCACCCGGCGGTGATCGCGGCGATGGAGGAAGCGCTGCACGACGTCGGCGCGGGCTCCGGCGGCACGCGCAACATCGGCGGCAACACCCATTACCATGTCGACCTGGAGGCCGAGCTTGCCGACCTGCACGGCAAGGAAGGCGCGCTGCTGTTCACCTCCGGCTATGTCTCGAACGAGGCGACGCTGGCGACGCTCGGCAAGCTGCTGCCGGGATGCGTGATCTTCTCCGACGAGCTCAACCACGCCTCGATGATCGCCGGCATCCGCAACTCGGGCTGCGAGAAGCGGGTGTTCCGCCACAACGACCTCGACCACCTCGAGCAGTTGTTGCGCGAGGAAGATGCCGAAACACCCAAGCTGATCGCGTTCGAAAGCGTCTATTCGATGGACGGCGACGTCGCGCCGATTGCCAGCATCTGCGACCTCGCCGACCGCTACGGCGCGCTGACCTATTGCGACGAGGTCCACGCGGTCGGCATGTACGGCGCGCGCGGCGGCGGCATTTCCGAGCGGGACGCGGTCGCCGGCCGGGTCACCATCCTGGAAGGCAC
Organism: uncultured Sphingomonadaceae bacterium; assembly: GCA_964235835.1. Taxonomy (GTDB): domain Bacteria; phylum Pseudomonadota; class Alphaproteobacteria; order Sphingomonadales; family Sphingomonadaceae; genus Sphingomicrobium. Next base: position 1,612 of record CAXSDY010000277.1, read on the forward strand.
GCTCGGCAAGGCGTTCGGCGTCATGGGCGGCTATGTCGCGGCCGACCAGACGATCATCGACTGCATCCGCAGCTACGCGCCCGGGTTCATCTTCACGACCAGCCTGTCGCCGGTGCTCGTCGCCGGCGCGCTCGCTTCGGTCCGCCACCTTAAGGCGAGCGGCGAAGAGCGCGCGGCGCAGCAGGCCGGCGCCGCGGCGCTGAAGCGCAAGCTCGCCGAGGCCCGCCTGCCGGTGATGGACAGCGTCACGCACATCGTCCCGCTGCTCGTCGGCTGCCCGATCAAGGCCAAGCGGATCAGCGACATCCTACTCGCCGAGTACGGGCTGTACGTCCAGCCGATCAACTATCCGACCGTGCCCCGCGGCACCGAGCGGCTGCGCCTCACGCCCGGCCCGTGCCATAGCGAAGCGATGATCGACGAGCTGGT
>CAXSDY010000278.1:0-2004 GCA_964235835.1 uncultured Sphingomonadaceae bacterium
AACCAGATCGACGCGTTCGAGGACGGCGACCTGCGCCCCGAGCATGTCACCAAGATCGCCACCGACCTCGGCGTGACCGAGGACGAGGTCGTGTCGATGAACCGTCGCATGGGCATGGGCGGCGACACCAGTCTCAACGCCCCGCTCAAGGGCGACGAGGGCGGCGAGGGCCAGTGGCAGGACTTCCTTGTCGCTTCGGACCCGCTGCAGGACGAGGTGCTGGCCGAGGACGAGGAGCGCAAGGTCCGCCACGAGCTGCTGACCAAGGCGATGGACGGCTTGAACGAGCGCGAGCGCACGATCCTGACCGAACGACGCCTGTCGGACGATCCCAAGACGCTCGAGGATCTGAGCCAGGTGTTCGGCGTCAGCCGCGAACGCATCCGCCAGATCGAGGTCCGCGCGTTCGAGAAGCTGCAAGCCGGCCTGCTGCGCCTCGCCAACGATCAGCACCTGCTGACCGCGGCGGCGTAGCGCCGCGCCGGGACGGCTTCTAGTCGTCCTTTCGACGGATGAACGCGAGGCCGGCGGCCGCCGCGAGCAGCGCGGCCCCGCTCTTGCCGCTGCCCTTCTTGCGGATCATCGCCAGCCCGGCCGTCGACAGGACCGACCCGATCATGCCGATCTTCGGCAGCCCGGCGACGCGCGCAGCGCGGCTGCTGACGCGTGAGACGAGGTAGGGGTGCTCGCTCGGCTGCCCAGGCTGCGCAGCACGCGCGCCGAGGTCCTTCTGTGGCCGGGAGCGATCGTTCGAGGCCTCCGGTTCGTCCGACATCGACGGCTTGCCCTTGTCGGGCTTGCCGTCCTCCGTCCCCTGCGCGACGTGGTCGGCCGACCAAGCGCCTCGCTTGCCGACGGGGTCGGCGGTGCCCTGCGTCGTGTCCTTCGCGGTCTGATGCTCGAACTCGCTGTTGAGCTCCGCCCCGAACAGGAAGACGTAGCTCGACAGATAGATCCAGGTGAGCAGCGCGACGACCGAGCCGAGCGAGCCGTAGGTCGCGTCGTAATTGGCGAAGCGCGTGACATAGAAGCCGAAGCCGACCGTGACGATCAGCCATCCCACCGCCGAGAAGGCCGAACCGGGCGTCAGCCACGCCCACTTCGCCTTCTCGCGCGACGGACCATAGCGGTAGAGCGCCGCGGCCGCGGCCGTGGCGCCGATCGCGAGCAGCAAGGGCGTCAGGATCTTGCCGAGCAGCGCCACTCCGGGTGCATGGGGCAGAAGCGCGCCGATGAAGTGCAGAACGCCGATCGCCGCAATCGCCAGCAGCGCCAGGACGACCCCGGCGGCGGTGATCGCCAGCGCCAGCAGCGTGACCTTGATGAAGCCGCGCTTCTCCTCCTCCTCATAGGCGATGTTGAGCGCGATGATGATCGAACCGGCGGCGTTGCGCGCGCCGAACAGGGCGATGGCGAGCGCCGCGAGCAGCCCGAGGCCCTTCTTTCCGCCCGAGCTCTGGACGACGTTCATCAACTGCTCGCCGATCAGCTTGGCGACGTTTTGCGGCAGGACCTTGGTGAGCGACTCCATGTTCTTGAGGACGGTCGGGGGGTCGACCATCAAGCCGTAGGTCAGCACCGTCGCGCCGAGTAGCGGGACGATCGCGAGGAAAGCGTAGAAGGCGACGCCCGCGGCGACCAGGCCGACGTTGTCCTTGGTCGACTCATTCCACGTGCGGAGGAGGATTTCCTTCCATCCGCTCATCGGCATCTGCCACGGGGAGTCGGCGCTGCGGCCCCGATCGTCGCCGGGCTTGTCCTCGCCGGCTTTGCCGGTGGATGAGGCCGGCGGGCGGGCGGGCTTGGTTGTGATTGCGTCCATGGAACGGTTAACTGCCTGCTGCCGCCCGCGTTCCTACTGCGCCCTTGGGATCGGGCGGGCTCAGGCTCCGATGGTGTCGACCACGCCCACCGGCCGCCAGTCGCCGAGCCCGTGCCGAGCGGCGAAGTCGGCGGGGAACGGAGCGCCATGGCCGATGCCGCCGCTCACGTAGAGACAGTCGA